>JARRJK010000043.1:0-17779 GCA_037379555.1 Anaerolineales bacterium
CAGCCGCTGGGCTTCCGCCACGATGTGCTGGCACAGCGTCGTCTTGCCCGAAGCTTCCGGGCCGTAGATCTCGGTCACCCGCCCGCGCGGGATCCCCCCCACCCCCAGCGCCAGGTCCAGCGCCAGCGACCCGGTCGGGATCGCTTCCACCGCCAGGTGGCGCGCTTCGCCCAGGCGCATGACGGCGCCCTCCCCGAAGCGCTTCTTGATATCCTGCAGCGCTCTGTCGAGCACCTCTTGGCGTTCTTTCTCGTCAGCGATGCGCGTCTGCGCCTGTACGTCCTTTGCCATGAAATCCCTCCATCCACCAGGTTAGACCAAATGTTCTGATAGCTGTCACCAGTATAGCACGATTGTTCTATGCGTCAAGCGTGCTCCGCAACTGCCGTGGGCAATTCGTTTATAGAAATTATGGATGCGAAATGGCGCCAGACCACATCTCACTGCACTCGCATTCCCCTGTGGCTCTGCAGAGGAGCACAGCCATGTTCCGTTCTTTTCCTGCTTCGAAATGGCAGACAATTGGAAATGCTGATCTCAGGAGATCCACCCTGATCGAGTGTGATGGGCTGCGCGTATCGTTGCGATACCACTGTGTGCAGATCCGATCGCATCACCGAAAAATGCTATAGGCCATAAAACGAACGGCCCTCTCTGCAGGGGAATGGATCGTGCCTCGCTGCGCAGGCGACACCGAAGCAGACCCGCACATCCCGATTCAGAGTACAGAACTTCAAACGGGAAGTGCCTTACTCAATCGGATTAGGCTGGCAGCGGTTCATGGAAAGAGCTGGTGGATTGATTTCGACCACGGGCTGGCAGCGCGGTGATGCTTATTCATCTGTCATATGACGCTGGCCAGTGACATCGCCAGCCTCAAAGCCGGACAGAACAAAAACCGCGCTGGTAACGAGCGGACCGGGATTGCGCCAGCGGTGCTTGAGATGTGCAGCAAAAAGCAGTGAATCTCCGGGCCCAAGCGTGAAGATCTGATTCTGCACCTGGTACTCAAGCTGCCCGCGCAGGCAGATAACAAACTCATGACCGGTGTGCTCGATCAACTGCGGACCACTGTTCGCTCCATTCTCGAGCGTCAGGGCGAAGGGTTCCACCCGGCCAGAGAAATGCTCACCTCCCAATCCCTCCCACAGGCCGCGGGTAAAAGGCACTCGCGTACGCTCGGCGGCCCGAACGCATACGACCTCAGTTCGCTCTTCGGACACCCGGAACAATGAAGTGATGGGCACATCCAATGCGTCTGATACCTTGTACAGCGTGCTCACGGATGGCGAACTCCGGCCACGTTCGATCAGGCTCAGGGCGTTCGCCGAGAGACCGCTCAACCGCGCCAACTCACGAATGGAATACCCGCGATCCTCACGCAGTTGACGAAGCCTGATTCCCACATCAACCGAAATCGCATCCGAACCTGAGACATCCATTGCTTGCGCGCTCCCTGTATTCAGATTCCAGCCATTATTTCCGTATGTATAGCACCCGTACAGCATTCCTGCCAAGATAGCCCAGCAGTTATAATCGACTTTATGATTCCGTCCTCTGATCGCCGGTCGCCATGGCGAAAGATCTACGCGCTGCCCACCGAACATGGTTCTTGGATCTGGTGGATTGGCCCCCTGTTACTCGGCACGGCTGCCGCCAGACATGTCTCAGCCGACCTGATCCTGCTCACAGCGTCGCTGCTGCTCGCATTCCTGATCCGCCAGCCGGTGATCCTGCTGGTGAAGATACGCAGCGGCAGGCGGTCAGCTGCTGATTTACCCCCGGTCCAAACCTGGCTTGCGATCTATGGCACGCTCCTCGCCGCAGCCGGGTTGGCCTTGATCATTCGAGGACACGGCAGGCTGCTGCTGCTCCTGCTCCCCGGGCTGCCTGTGTTCGCCTGGCATCTCTGGCTGGTCAGCCGGCGAGAGGAACGCGGCCAGCGTGGGATCGAGATCGTGGGATCGGGTGTCCTGGCGCTTGCAGCGCCGGCCGCGTACTGGGTCAGCGGGGGGATGGATCCTGCGCTTCCTTGGCTCCTGTGGACGCTCTCCTGGCTGCAATCGGCGGCTTCTATCGTATTGGTTTACCTGCGGCTCGATCAACGCAGTTGGAAGGATGAATTAACCATCGCGGGTCGGCTGTCCGCTGGCAGCCGCACGCTGGCCTACTACCTGGTCGACACACTTGCTTCCGTCGCCCTCAGCTTGCTCGGTGTTCTCCCCTGGTTGCTGACCCTGGGTTTCGTGTTAATGCTCATCGACGCCCTTATAGGCGTGTTACAGCCTGCTGTTGGCCAGCGCCCCACGCGCATTGGGCTGCGCCAGCTCCTCGCCAGCCTGCTCTTCTATTCCCTGGCTGCGCTTGCGTTCGCGCTCTAGTAAAGCAACGCTTCGCCCGAATCCAGTCAATCGAAGCCGTTCTTCCCATGCGAACAACACCCGTCAACCCTGAAATTTCCTGCGTTTCAGGCTGAATACGATTGGATCGCTTCCCACGCCAGCACGCGCATCCGGCGCCAGATCGCTTCGCTCTGCACCCGCCGAGCGAAATCGAGCCAGGCCGCCTGATAGCCTCGCCAGCTACGTCGAGGAAGGATAAGCCATAAATGAAATTCCAATTTATGGCGCCTGGCAAGCTCTTTCCCGACGAGCAGGGTACGCGCAAGTTGATAATGCAGGCTGCAAGCAGGGGCTTCATCTCCTGGCACTGGCCTGGCACCGAAGTCCAGTTCCGCACTCATCTCCCCAGCGCCTGGCAACCAATAACGGCAGGGATCATCCTCCGCACTCGGGCTGGCGTGAATCTCCGGACATCGTCCGGCCTGGTAGCGAGAACAGCGCCCCAAACCCGCGGTATGCTTCGCTTCCACCACAATCAACTTCGATCGGCCCATCAAGAACAGGTCTACCTCGGTCTTCGGCCCTGGTCCATCGACCGCCATCAGAACCTCATCCAGATGGGTCAACCGGCTACCCGAGACGTCGTATCCCCAGAAGTATGGCTTGAGCAGGTCATCCGCTTCCCGGCTTGCATCCAGCGCGGTACCCCAGCAAGGACGCAGTGAGGCTAGCTTGCGCCAATCGAGACCAGGCGTGCCTCGCGGGTAGAAGCAATTCCAGAGCAGCGCATTCTCCGACCGCGGCCGGTCGAAATTTGCAATCACGCTCTGGGGAAGCCTCTCAAAGATTGGCTCCTCCAGGCCATGCAGTATTTTTCTGGATAGCGGTCGGGCCATCGATTGACAACCTATGCGGCCGGCTCTTCATCCAGGCCGCGCTCAATCACCGATTTAAGCGCTTCAAGCCACGGCTTGAAAGCAGCCTTGGAGGTGAGTTCGACATGGACTGCTGGGGATTCGCTGCTCGCTGCCTGTGATAGTGCCGCCCGGGCTCGTGCACGCTGGATTGTGTTGAAGCTCCAGGGTATGCCAGGGACAGTGATGTCCTTCGTCTTTCGAACGCTCAGGATCAATTGAACCGCACTCTCTTCTCCCGCCTCAAAGGTGGAAAGCCCCAGCCTACCGATCTCGAGGCTCGCCCAATATCGGCCCCGTTCCTGCAGGAGGCGCTGTATGTGCTTCCACCTTCTCTGGATGCCGGCCGGGGGATGCAAGAACAGGTTCAAACGCATGCCTTCGTGTTCTTCGATGGTTAGCATGAACTCTTCCCAGAACGCAGAGAGCGGGAGATCACCGGGGATCTCGGTCAGCGATTGACCGATGATTCTGACGCAGCCTTCTTCCGGAAGCGGCCAGCCCGGCTCGAATTCTCCTTTTTGCGAATAGTTCTTAAGCAGGCCATCGATCGTTCGTCTCGCTTCGAAACTGGACCTGCGCTTCGTTCGATCCAAGCCGTTGCGTCGCACCACCGCCGCGACCGCGTACTGCCACTGCAGAACCGCTGCACCGGTATCGCCTGGTGTCGCATCGAGCTGGAAGATCAGCACCGGATTTCCCGCCTCGCGCCATCCGTCCAGCTGCTTGTCGAGCCCGCCTGTCACCCTCAGATAAACCAGCGCACAGGTCTTTTCACATTCCATGCCGCGCGCAGGGGGTTCAGCGGAAATGGTTGACCACAGACATCTGGGACTCCCGCAGGGGAATTCCAACTGCTTCACCAACCATCGGCGGAACGGATCGGCTGCCGGGTCGCTCAGAATCGTCAGGTGTGTGCGACCCGTCATCAGCACTGCGTCGAGGATGGCGGCCAGGTACAGCCCTGGATGCTCAGCGGGTTCAGCAGACAGGGAACAGCGCTCGACCATTTCACGCGCGCCGGTGAGCAGAGGGGCGGCATCGATTCCAGCGATCATTGCTGGCAGGATCGATTCAAGGTTGAAAGGACCGCAGGCTGCCTCGGGAACGGCTGTGCGAGAATACATCGCATGGAATCCATGCTGGAGGGCCAGTTCATGGAGTTTCGAACCGGGCCGGGCGAGCGCGGCGAAATACTCCTCCGGCGGATCATCCAGTTTCGATTCAAACCAATTCCAAAGGTAGGTGAACAAATACTGCGACTCGAGATGCTCGCTATCCCAATCGAGAATCAGCGCCGCAGTCCTATCAGGCTCCAGGCTCCGCAAAGCTGTCCTGCACCGGGTCGGATCGAGCCGATCGAGAATTCGTACATCCATCCGGTGGCCGGTCACCGCTAGAAGCATTTCCAGAGGGAAGGTCTGCTCGTGAGCGCCGACCAGGACGAGCGCCTCGAAGCGGTGCGCTTCGAATTCCTCATTCACCCAAGCGGCGAGTTCCCTCACACGCGTCGACATCTCCTGGGGCAGTCCCAGCCAGTTTGGAGCCTCCCGGTCCGCAACACGTTCGCTCTCCCAGAGACGGCGGTTGATCTCCTGAGCCTGTAGTCTTGCCAGAGAATCCTCAAGCCCAACAGCCATATCCCCAAGCTCGGCCTGATATGTGCGGACCTGTTCATCGAGCCGGTCAATCGCTTGCTCTTCCTGAGACTGCATCACTCGAGCCAACCGTTCACGCTCGGATACCATTGCTGCCTCGATGTCAATCCCGAGGTTCCCAATAGCCTCCATCTGGGCGCGCGAGACCGAGATATCGCGCAAGTACTCGTGCTCAACGGCAGGCAACCGGGCGGCATCAGGAATAGAACCGGGATCGACGGTAAGGATCGAGCGTGTACCGAAAAGGTGCTCGCGATAGGGTATCGCCTGGGTCGAGGGGAATTCGCGCTCAGTCTCAGCCCAACGCACATACATCCTGTGGCTAATGCTGTCATGCAGCTGCCCATCGCTAACGCTGGCGTCCTGCTGCGCGAGGATAAGGTCAGCCGTAGCCAGCGCCGCTTTGCCTCGCAGCCATTCGGCCCGCTCGCCCTGCAGATCGTCGGCTTCAGCGATCCTTGCTAGATGGGCATCGACGACTCGATCGATGGATGCCAGATCGATTGCAGCTCCGGCGATGATGTGTCCGGTCGCCTGACCCTTCTCCGTACGTTTATGAATCGCCCGGTTCTGCAATTGACGAACCTGATTGAATTCCTGAAGCGTGAGGATCGAGCGCAGCTCCAAATTTATCCCCTTCACCAGGCACGTGTAGAACGCTTCCAGGCCAGCCGGGCTGCACGCGAGCGCGACGACCAAGTTAGGGCGGTTGATGCCATCCCAGAGTTCTTCGACAGCATACGATAGGTCTCTGGAGCTGGCTTCTTGGGGGAGCCACAAGGGAACCGAAAGCAAGCCGCGCAGGCCATTCGAACGTTCGAAGACCGGCAGGAGCAAATCGGCTGTTTCGCGGACCGCTCGCAACTGAAGCCGGGAGCGGATTAGCCCGGCCGGGAGGCCAAGATGGGCTAACCGCCGCGCCTCACGCTGCTCGCTGCTGCTCCTTGCTCCCCGGGATCCGTCCTGGACAAAATCCAGGGCGATGCCATCGATAGGTACCTGCTCGATCCGATCGAGGAGCTCCCCGGGGACGATCGAACTGCCTCCAGCGAGGCTCAACCAGATTGACAGACGATTGAGCTGTTCGGACGAATTGAGATTCACGGGTTGACCACCAACAGGCCTGGCAATTTAATGGTCGCCATCACAGTTGCACGGCTCGAACCGCAGTGCAACTGTTCCCTTGATTAAAGCAGTTGAGGTACGTTTTGGATACTCGTGATCAGGCGCGTTTGTCGCTCACCCGCTCCAGCAGGGCGATAGCGTCGCTGGCGACCCGTTCCGGCGTCAGCCCCAAGTCGTCGAAAATCTCCTTGTAGGGTGCCGATTCTCCGAAGCGATCAACTCCGATGACGATCCCCGCATCGCCAACCCAGCGTTTCCAGCCGAACGTGGCCGCGGCTTCGACCGCGATTCGCGCCTTCATCCTGGGAGGGAGCACGTCTTCCTGGTAGGACACCGGCTGCTGCTCGAAAAGCTCCCAGGACGGAAAGCTCACGACCCGCACGGCGTGACCCGCATCAACGAGCGATTCTGCAGCCTGGAGGATGAGCCCGACCTCCGACCCGGTGGCCATCAGGATCAACTCCGGATCGCCATCTCCCAGATCGGCGAGGACATAAGCCCCTTTAAGCGTTCCTTCAGCCGGCGCGTACTTGCTCCGGTCCAGGGTGGGAACATTCTGACGTGTCAGGGCGAGCGCGGTCGGTCCATCCCGGTACTGCAGCGCCGCCAGCCACGAATAGGCGACCTCATTGGCGTCACCTGGCCGCAGCACATGCATTTTCGGGATGGCGCGCAAGGCAGCCAGCTGTGCGATGGGCTGGTGGGTTGGACCGTCTTCACCCAGTCCGATCGAATCATGAGTGTAAACGTAGATCACCCTCAAGCCCATGAGGCAGGCCAAGCGGACGGAGGGCCGCATATAGTCGGAAAAGACAAGGAATGTCCCTCCATAAGGGATCAAGCCGCCTGTGAGCGCGATGCCATTCAGGATGCCGCCCATCGCATGTTCACGCACCCCGAAATGGATGTAGCGGGCGCTCCTCAACTCCGTGGTAAGGGGCGGTTCGCCTTTGATATCGGTCTTGTTTGAACCTGTCAGATCAGCCGAGCCCCCGATCAGTTCGGGCAGCTTCTCGGCCAGCGCGTTTAAAGTCTTGCCGGAAGAAGCACGCGTCGCCATGCCTTTAGCATCTGCTTCAAAGACCGGTAGCGATCCTTCGAGCTCAGGCGGCAGGTCACCAGTTTGTGTGCGTTCGAACTTCGCCCATAGATCAGGGTATGCCCGGGCATAATTCTCGAACAGCACTTGCCAATCGGCTTGCGCTTTACGCCCGCGCTGGCTGCTGGCTACGAAATGCTCCCGGACATCGTCGGGGACCAGGAAACGAGGTTCCAGCGGCCAGCCAAGGTTTTCTTTCGCGCCAGCCAGTTCTTCCTCACCGGGCGGTTCGCCATGCGCCTCCGCCGTGTCCTGTTTGGTCGGCAGGCCATAACCGATATGCGATCGGACCAGGATGAGCGAGGGGCGCGGGTCTTTTTGCGCAGCCTGAATCGCCTGATCGACCGCCTGCAGGTCATTGGCGTCATCAACGCTGATCGTGTGCCAGCCATAGGCGTCAAAACGCTTTGCGCGATCCTCGGTGAAGGTGATCTCCGTATTGCCATCGATGCTGATGTGATTGTTATCGTAAAGATAGATCAGCCGGCCGAGCTTAAAGTGGCCGGCAAACGAAGCCGCCTCCGAGGCGATGCCCTCCATCAGGTCACCATCGGAGACGATGCCATACACGAAATGGTCGATCAAAGGATATTCGTCACGGTTGTAGATCGCGGCCAGATGTTCGGAGGCCAGCGTCATGCCCACTCCATTGGCAAAACCCTGGCCCAAGGGTCCGGTTGTCGTCTCAACGCCCGGCGTGAGGCCATACTCTGGATGACCGGGGGTCTTGCTGCCAAGTTGGCGGAAGCGTTTCAATTCTTCGAGGGGCAGATCGTAGCCAGTGAGATGGAGCATGGCATAAAGCAGCATCGAGCCGTGTCCAGCCGACAGCACGAATCGGTCTCGGTTTGGCCATCGGGGGTGTTCTGGATCGTACAGCATGTGCTTCGTCCAGAGCAGATAAGCGACCGACGCCATCCCCATTGGCAAACCGGGGTGACCGGAATTCGCTCGCTGAACGGCATCTGCTGCAAGAAAGCGGATCGTGTTGATTGCGCGCTGCTGAAGGTCGTTGGTTTCCATGATTCACCCTTGAATTAGCTGCATCCCTGGTTCGCTGGGCCCGCCTTAGGTTCGAAAAACCGGTCCTTGTGGATGATATCACGAATGACCGGGCCCCTAGTTCAAGCCAAGCTTAAGATGAACAGAAAACAGCCAAACCGCGCTCGGTTGTCTGCCCTAGGAGAGCTGTTCAATCCAGCGTTTTAAACCCCGCGTGCACTCGATCCCCAGCCGATGGCCGACATCCGCCTCACAAAAGGTGATATCTCCTCCGGCTGACTCCAGGCGATCGAGATCCTGACGGGCTCTTCCGATCGGCACAAGTTGATCACGGTTGCCATGGCCCCAGAAGACCGGGATCCCCCGCAGGCGGTCCAACGAACCGTGCGGTATGAACCCCGCCAGGGAAATCAAGCCGCGTGGCGTGAGATCACCGATTTGCGCCAGAGCGAAAGAGAGCGCCGCGCCCTGGCTGAAGCCCATCAACACAAGCATCGTAGGATCCAGATCATCCCTTGCAGCGAGCTCATCGACCACGGCACGAATAGCCTGCACGCCTTCCTGGAAGTCTTTCATTGAACTATTCAAGCCCCCGGCTCCATCAGCCCACTGGTAGCCTCCTGCTGCCAGCGGATAGAGTCCCCGCGGTGCTGCGATCAGGCGCGGGTGCGGAAGCACGGTCTCCAGAACCCACATGACGGTCTCGTCCCCGCTCCAGCCGTGCAGCATCAGCACCGGGAGGCCGGAAGCCGATGGATCGAGGTTCAAGCGGTAGGGCACTCCGCCCTCAGGACCTGGCCGAAGGATCGGTTCAGTCATCCACACCCCGCTTCGATACCCATCCTGCAAGCGCCAGCAGAAGCGAAATCAGGATCACCGGCATGAAAAACACCAACATGCAGAGCAGCGACGCCCGCACCGCACCCTCGCCATATATAAGGAGGATCAGCCCATTGCCTATGATGAGCAGCAAAATAACCATCCCAGCGAGCAGCCGGATGGTCGTGTGGCTCGCGTAGCGCCGCAGGTCTCGCCCGAGCCCATCTGGGGCGCGCGTGGAGCTGGAGCGTCCCCCGGATGGCTCATCCGATTTGGGCATCAGCTCGTATCTCCCGCCGATGGACGGCCTGCACCGGAAGAACGTGGAAATCCACGCCAATCCTGCGCGAAGACAAAGCGAATAACTCGCTCAGCATCGAGCAGTGGGTCCTGGGAAAACGGCAGCTCGTGCTCAGGCGTCAAGCGTGTGGTCAGGCGGGTGGCTGCTGCGCGGACCGTATCTGAAGCTGTAGATTGCTGTTGCAGCCAGCGCAGCGAATCGTAGGCGCTGCCGAGATCCTCCCTTTCAGCCCAATCGGATCTCAACCGGTTTATCGCCCAGCCGGCAGCCCGGCGCGCGCAGACTCTGGCTCTGCCTTCATTCCCCCCGTTCCGAGATCCGTAGGCAAGCTCCATCTCGTAGCGGATCTTGAGCTTTAACTGGGATTCTTCCAACGCTTTCCCTCACAGCGAGTACCGGCGTGCGCGGCATCTGGCATAGTATCATGAACCCATCGGCGGTGTTACCATGCCAGACGAGGAGGAAGATATGCGCTTCGAGGGTCAAGTTGCGCTGGTTACGGGATCGGGTCGGGGTATCGGACGCGCGATCGCACTGAAGTTAGCCCGGGAAGGGGCGGACCTGGCGGTTAACTTCTTCCGCAACCGTGATCCTGCTGAGCGGACAGCTGTCGAGATCCGGAAACTTGGCCGCCGGGCGACCGTTGTCCGTGCGAATGTCGGTGAATTGGAAGACCTGGAAGGTCTCTTCAAGCGAGTCGAGGAAGAGTTCGGGGGATTGGATATCTTCGTCAGCAACGCCGCATCGGGCTACAACCGGCCGGTCCTCGAACAGCGGCCAAAGGGCTGGGAATGGACGCTCAACATCAACGCCCGTTCGCTGCTTTTCGGAGCGCAGCACGCTGCTCGCTTGATGGAGCAACGCGGGGGTGGCTCGATCATCTCGCTCTCAAGCCCTGGCTCGTACCGGGTGCTGCCCGACTATGTTGTCGTCGGCGCCAGCAAGGCAGCCGTTGAAAGCCTCACTCGCTACCTTGCCGTCGAACTCGCTCCGCTCGGCATTCGCGTGAACGCCGTCTCGCCGGGATTGGTTGAGACCGAGGCGTTAAAGCACTTCGAAGCGATTCAAGAAGACCTGGAAGTGGTCGACCGCACACGCCGAAGCACGCCCGCCGGCCGGTTGGTCAAGCCGGAAGATGTCGCGAACCTGGTGGCGTTCCTGTGTTCGCCGGAGGCGGAGATGATCCGCGGGCAGACGATCCTGATCGACGGCGGCTTCGACCTCCCGGCGGAAGGCATTGTCCAAGAATAAGGGATCTTCCAACGGCCCATTTCAGAGACTGACGAACGATGAATCCCTTGAGATATGATTCATGAATTCGTTGCGGGTCGAATCGTTCTTCTTGAAAGAGCCGCACATAAAACTCGTCACCATGCGGGCGTTTGCCTTCTTCACACCCCGCATTGTCGCACAGAGGTGAACCCCTTCCAGCACGACTGCCTCACCCTGGGAATCGAGTACAGCGTGCAGAAAGTCATGGATCTGGCGCGTCATGCGCTCCTGCACCTGAAGCCGGCGGGCGAAAAGGTCGACAATGCGCGGGATCTTTGAAAGGCCGATGACTTTCCCCTTCGGCAGGTACGCGACGTGCGCGCGGCCGATGAAGGGAAGCATGTGATGCTCGCACAGACTGTAAAATTCGATATCGCGTACGATGACCATTTCGTCGTAGTCAACTTCGAAAATCGCATCGTTGATCATCGCGTAAGGATCGACCCGATATCCAGCAAGCAGTTCATCATACATGCGGGCAACGCGCTCAGGTGTGCGTTCCAGTCCTTCCCGATCGATGTCCTCCCCAAAGGCGTCGAGCAGCAGCCGCACCGCCTTTTCGATTTCCGGGCGGGCGACTCCAACACCGCTTAGCAGTTCAGCAGCAGCTTCGATATTATGCATAGGACCCTCCATTGTATTTCCTCATAACGGGGATCGTACCACAAGCTTCCTGCGCAGCCTCGATTCATTTGTAAAGAGCGGATACTCGAAGTATTGTGAGTACAATAGCAGCGCAGAACGAGGCGAGGAAAGACGTGAGGGCTTCCTCAGATGGGAGTTCGGGGCATGGCGCTGGACCAAATCGAGATCAAGGATCTATTGCTCAGGGGCATCATCGGTATCAACGATTGGGAGCGTGAGAAGCCGCAGGACATCTTGGTGAATATCACATTGTTCGCCGACTTGAGGGCGGCAGGAAAGAACGATCAGATCGAGGACACAGTTAATTACCGCACGTTGACCAAAGCTGTCATCGCACACGTTGAATCCGTTGGCCGCTATACGGTGGAGGCGCTTGCTGCCGATATCGCCCGGCTATGCCTTGAAACCCCGGGGGTTGAGCGAGCCCGTGTACGGGTTGAAAAACCCGGTGCACTGCGCTTCGCCCGCTCGGTCGGCGTCTGCATCGAACGGAGTGCGTCTGACCTTGGATGAGAAGGCGTACATCGCGCTTGGCTCGAATATCGAACCCGAGCACAACCTCATACGCGCTGCGCAGGCGCTGAAAGCGTTGGGCACGATCCTCGCCACTTCGCGTGTCTATCGCAATCCGGCGATTGCCCCTGAATCCCAGCCCGATTACCTCAACGCCGCCGTGCTGCTGCTCACCGATCTCGAACCGCTCGCACTGAGGCTCGAGCTGCGTCAGATCGAGACAGAACTCGGACGCGTGCGCAGCGCAGATAAGTACGCACCCCGCACGATCGACCTCGACCTGTGTCTGTACGGTAGGCTCGTCCTTGAAACCGAATCCATGACCCTCCCCGATCCCGATATCACCTCGCGCGCACACCTGGCAGTGACCCTGGCCGAACTTAATCCTGACTATGTCCTTCCCACTTCGGATGAGAGCTTGAGTTCCGTTGCGCTGCGCCTGCGGGAGAGTACCCATCTGACTCTCGAGAAAGACCTTTCCCGGCGGCTGGCGGGATTGATGGGTTAAGCCGGGCGTTTCCGATCGGCTACCGGGAGGCATCATGCCGCTGAAAACTGCGGACGTCGTTATTTGCGGTGCGGGAATCGCCGGCATCTCTGCGGCCTACCACCTCGCATTGCAGGGCGAGGTGAAGGACATTGTCCTGGTGGACTCCCGACCGCCGCTCTCACTCACCAGCGATAAATCGACCGAATGCTATCGGAACTGGTGGCCCGGACCGGGCGATGCGATGGTGAGTCTGATGAACCGCAGCATTGACCAACTGGAAGCGATGGCATCCGCAAGCGGAAACGTGTTCCACTTGAACCGGCGAGGATACATGTTTGCCACGGCTGATCCGGCCCGGGTGAAGGATTTCATCAATCAGGCCGAGCAGGCCGCGCGCTTCGGGGCCGGGCCCCTGCGGATCCACGACGGCCGGGGCCAGGCGCCTTCCTATCAGCCGGCACCCGAGAGCGGGTTTGAAGGCCAGCCCGATGGCGCGGATCTACTCCTCGAACCGCAGTTGATCCGCCAGTATTTCCCCTATCTATCGCATGATACGGTGGCCGTCATCCACCCCAGGCGCTGCGGCTGGTTCAGCGCCCAGCAGCTGGGGATGTACATGCTTGAGCAATCCCGTCAGCATGGCGCCGAACTGCTTGAGGGGGAGATCGTTGGAGTCGACATTGACAGTGACGTGGTGTCAGGCGTGCACCTGAGCGGCCCCGGGGGCGATCAGCTCATCAGCACGCGCAACTTTGTGAACGCCGCCGGACCCTATCTGGGGAAGGTAGCGGGCATGCTGGGGGTCGAGCTTCCAATCTACACCGAGCTGCACGCCAAGATATCGATTAGCGATCATCGCCGCTTATTCCCGCGCAACGCCCCACTGCTGATCTGGGCTGACGAGCAGAAGCTGAACTGGCGGCCGGAGGAACGGCAGGCGATCCTCGAGGAAGGCAGGCTCGAATATCTGCTCGACACATTCCCCCAGGGGGTTCATGCCCGTCCGGAAGGATCGGACGACAGTCCAGTCGTGCTGATCCTATGGACGTACGAGATGGATCCGGTACCGCCGCGCTTCCCAATCCAGACCGACCCCAATTACCCCGAGATCGCACTGCGCGGCCTGGCCCGCATGCTCCCCGCGCTCGCAACGTATTTCGATCAACCGCCGCGGCCGTATATCGATGGGGGTTACTACACCAAAACGCGTGAGAACCGGCCTCTGATCGGGCCGCTGCCGGTTGGAGGCGCCTGGGTTATCGGCGCCCTGTCTGGATACGGCTTGATGGCGGGTCCTGCCAGCGGAGAGCTGCTGGCGATGCACTTGAAGGGAGACACCCTGCCCGATTACTCAACCTGGTTCTTGCTCGAACGCTACCAGGATCCTTCCTATCAGGTGCTGCTGGAGAACTGGGGAGAGACCGGGCAGCTGTAAGAGCCCAGCTTTGAACCGGAAGATGTTTTTTTAAGCGAGTAAACCGCCCTGCTCGAGCGTTGACCGCAGCTGGTCGAGCTCAACCTGCTGGAGCGGAAGGAGCGGAGGCCGTGGGGGACCACCGTACAAGCCCAGCATGTCCATCGCTGCCTTCAGCCCGGGAACTCCTTTGCGGGCGGTGACCGCCTGATTCACTGCAATCAGTGGGAGCTGTTGCTCTCTGGCTGCTTCGATGTCACCGGCGCGAGCGAGAGTCCAGATATTGTGCACCTGCCGGGGAGCGATGTTTCCAAGCGCCGGGACTGCGCCGACCGCGCCCATGGCAAGCGCGCCTAGCAGGCTGCCCCCTGATCCCGCCAGCACATGAAACGCAGCGCGCGCCCGGTGGACGACCTCGCCCATCTTGGCGACGTCCCCGGAGCTGTCCTTCACTCCGGCGATATTCTCATGAGCACTGAGCTCAACGATGGTTTCCACCGACATGTCGATACCGGTGTTGGCCGGCACGTTGTACAGCAGAACTGGAACTGGCGATTGATCCGCAACGGCCGAAAAGTATTCGACGAGAGTTCGATGGTCCATTTTGGATTTGTAATATGATGGCGTAACCACCAAGACGCTATCCGCACCCGCTTCCGCCATCGCCTGCGACAGCTCGATAGTGCTCGCGGTCGAGTGCATGCCCGACCCGGCGATGACCAGGCGCCCTTCCCCGATATGGCTGCGGACGAAGCGGACCATCTCGATCCGTTCGCTTTGTTCGAGCGAGACATATTCTCCGTTCGAGCCTCCAACCACATAGCCTTCGAGCGGTGTCGCTTCCCAGTGCGCCATGTTCTGGGCCTGCGCGTCGAAATCGATCGCGCCGTTTGCATCGAACGCAGTTGGAATCGGGGGGAAGACACCGCTGAAATCCGGGCGTGACGCCGTCATTCCCCTTTCCCTCCGGCTTTCCCCTGGTTAAATGTGTCGACGGCCTCTTCGATCGCCTGCCGGATACGCTGGTCGGGGATCGCTTCGACCGATGAATAGCGTTCGGCATTAATCCAGATTTCCAACTCACCGCCTGGAGCCGTGCCGAAATCAATCCGGATATCGGAGAGCTCCGGGTGCTTGCGGAGGTTTTCCTGTGCCAGGGATTCGATCGTTTCCGCTGCAGGGCTGGCTATCTCTTCCTCAACCGTAGACTTCAGTCCTGTCACCCAGGCGGGCTCTCCCGACACTGCTGGTTGCTCGCGTGCGGACGGTGTCCGGCGTGAGCTCAGCCAATAAGCTCCCAGCAAAAGCAGGAGCAGCGCCCCGAGGACGATGATGACGATTGTAAGTGGGTTTGAGGCCAGGGACATGGAGGCTTCTCCTTTTCGGGCGCAGATCAGGGCTCGCGAACGAGAGCTGCACGCGCCGGCGCACCTTCGCTTCCGAGCAGCTTCAACGGCAGGCAGTACAACGTGTACCAACCGGCTTCGACCGTCGATAGATCCAGGCCTTCAACCACCACAATTCCTGACGAAAGCAGCCGTTGGTGCGTGGGGACGCTGTCGCGGTACGGCGCAACGGACAGGTAGTCAACCCCGACCAGCTGCACGCCCGCCTCGACCAACCAGTCTGCCCCCTCCGCGGTGACGGCGAGGAATGATTCCTCGAACTTTCGCCGATCCTGCCGCCAGTATTCGGAATTTCTTGTCTTAATCAGCAGGCGCAGCACACCAGCAGGGATGCCCGCGCCTTCAAAGTCCGCTCGATTGAGGTGATCGTTTGTGTCGAATTCAACCACGTACGCCCGGCCCACGAAGATCTCCAGATCGAGCTGGTCGATCGATGCGCCTCCCTCGATGAAATGCAGCGGCGCATCGACATGCGTGCCGATATGCACCCCGCTTGCGATCCGCGAGACATTGGCGTGCGAATCTGGTCCGATCGTTGAGATGCGCTCAAGAACCAACGGAGGGTCGCCGGGCCATACCGGCATATCAGGATGGATGCCGAGCGAGATATCGATAATCTCCATTGCCAACTCCTGGCGCGTATTATAGATGAGTTTTCAGAGCCGGCCGAATGGCTGGTCGCCACCAGAATACATATAATGCTCAGGTCTTTCACCACAGGAGGCCGGATGAACAGATTTGAACTGATTGATCAGGCGATCCGGGATAATCTCGACCACAGCCTGTCCGAGCTGGCCGAGCTGTGCGCCCAACCTAGCATCGCGGCCCAGAACCTCGGGCTGGAGGAGTGTGCCCAACTCACCGCAAACCTGCTCAGGCGGCGCGGTATTGAGGCGGAGGTCATCCCAACGCACGGGGCGCCGATCGTTTATGGCCACCGTCAGGGTCGCAGCGACCAGACGCTGCTCTTCTATAACCACTACGACGTCCAGCCGCCCGAGCCGCTAGAACTCTGGACCTCCCCACCCTTTGAACCGCAGATTCGCGAAGGGCACATGTATGCGCGCGGCGTCAGCGACGATAAGGGGCACATCCTCTGCCGCCTGGCGGCGATCGATGCGCTGCTCGCACTGGAGGATGAGCTGCCCTGCAGCGTGAAATTCATCATCGAGGGCGAAGAAGAGACCAGCAGCCTGCACCTGGCCGAATTCATACGCGACCATCTCGAGCTGCTTGCAGCCGACGCCTGTCTGTGGGAATTCGGCGGTGTGGACTTCGATGGCGTGCCGATGCAGTACGCCG
Organism: Anaerolineales bacterium; assembly: GCA_037379555.1. Lineage (GTDB taxonomy): Bacteria > Chloroflexota > Anaerolineae > Anaerolineales > E44-bin32 > E44-bin32. The sequence goes on from JARRJK010000043.1 coordinate 16,303, forward strand.
GATTGCGCGGGATTTGCTACGTCGAACTCAGCGTGCGCACCGCTAGCCGCGATGCGCATTCCGGGCTGGGAGGATCGATCTTCCCGAACGCCGCCTGGCGCCTGACATGGGCGTTGAGCAGCCTGAAAGGACCTGACGAACGCATTCGTATCCCCGGCTTTTATGACCGGGTTGAACCCCCCAGTGAAAAGGATCTTGAGCTGCTCGCGAGCATTCCGGACGTCTCGGCCGATATGCTCGAACGCTACGGACTGGCAGGATTCATCAAAGGCATCACCGGCGGCCTGGATCTCGAGCGAGAAGCCATTTTCTCCCCGACCTGTACCATATGCGGGCTGTCCTCGGGTTACCAGGGGCCGGGCAGCAAGACTGTCTTGCCAGCAGAAGCCACGGCGAAGGTGGATTTCCGCCTCGTACCCGATCAAGATCCGGAGGAGGTCGTCTTGCTGCTGCGGAACCACCTTGATCAACAGAGTTTCGAGGACGTCGAAATAACATACCTGGGCGGGGAACATCCGGCTCGCACTGACCTTGAAAGCCCCTTTCTTAATATGGTGGTTGACTCAGCAGAAGAGGTTTACGGCGTGCCTCAACGCGTGATGCCGATGTCCGGCGGCTCGGGACCCAACCATCCCTTCATCCATGACTTGAAGCTGCCGGTGGCAACAGCCGGGATCGGTTCGCCCTTCGGGAACGTCCACGCTCCGGACGAAAACATCTCGATCGAAAATTTCGTCCAGGGCGTGCGGCATACGGCGCGCATTATCGCTCGCTTCGTTGAGTTAAGTGAAGGAGGACGGTAGGAGATGACATCAGTGTCGAGAACACCGGGCTAATTGAGAAGTCCATCTTCCTGGACCGCCAACATCGCGCTTCATGCGGAGTGTGATCCCATTGAAAGAGCGCGATTCGTTCTCCTTGATGAGCCCTCTTGCATGGGCTATAATCCCTCGCGTCGATCGGGGCGTAGCGCAGTCCGGTAGCGCACTTGCATGGGGTGCAAGGGGTCGGCGGTTCAAATCCGCCCGCCCCGACTCAAGACCGCCAGAACTTTCTGGCGGTCTTTCGCTATACTTGGCATGATGAATCACGATCCGGATGACAACCACCTCAATAACCATCCTGGACTCCTTGTGCTTTGCCTGATCATTCTGCTCACGGCCTGCGGTGCCCCTGCAGGATCTACGCGACAAACGGAGTTGAGCGAACTCATCAGCGTTCCTGTTGAACAGGTGAAGTCGAAACAAGTGACCCAGGCAAGGTTGAACCGATCCTGGGCGCGCTGCGTGGCGGCTTTATCAACGTCCTCGTAACGGACAATTACGCAGCCACTCAGCTTCTGGAACACACCTGAGGCGACGGATAGGAACGATCACCGGCACTGCAGTCAGTGTCGAGAAAGAGGAGCTGGTCATGGAATTCGAGCAAATTCAACAGGCTGTGCTGCGTGGTGATGCGGCATTCGTCGCCGAAAATG
>JARRJK010000044.1:0-17071 GCA_037379555.1 Anaerolineales bacterium
GCACCCCCGCCCACCCCATCCCTCCCGCCTGCCGTGACGCAAGGTGAAAACCTGTTCACGCGTGTGGACGAGGCGGTAGCCGCCGCGCGCCAGGCCTTCAAGCAGCTGCACGATATGCCGCTGGCGCTGCGTGAACAGATGATCTCCCATGTGCGGCGGGCGATGCGCGAGAACGCCCAGCTGCTGGCCTACGAGGCCTGGCAGGAAACGGGCATGGGCCGCTATGAGGACAAGATCGAGAAGAACCTGCTCAATGCCAACAAAACCCCCGGTACCGAAATCCTCGACCCGAGCGCCTGGACCGGCGACGGCGGCATGACGCTGGTCGAGTTCGCACCGTACGGCGTGATCGGCTCAATGATCCCCAGCACAAACCCGACCTCGACCGTGATCTGCAATGCGATCAACATGATCGCCGTCGGGAACGCCGTCGTCTTCAACGCCCATCCAAGCGCGAAATCCTGTTCCAACCGCACGATCAAGCTCATCGACCAGGCGGTGCAGGAGGCCGGTGGACCGGCCAACCTCGTGACCGGGCTGGCCCAGCCGACGATCGAGACCGCCCAAGAAATCATGCATCATCGTGATGTCAACCTGCTGACGGTGACCGGCGGGATCGGCGTGGTAAGGGCCGCGATGCAGTCCGGCAAGCGCGCCGTTTGCGCCGGCCCCGGAAACCCGCCCGTGGTCGTCGACGAGACTGCCGATATCGATCAAGCCGGGCGGGACATCGTGCGCGGGGCTTCATTCGATAACAACATCATATGCATCGACGAGAAGGAAGTCTTCGCCGTCCACAGCGTGGCCGACGAGCTCAAGCGGGTGATGTCGCGCCATGGTGCATACGAGATCGACGCCGGACAGCTCGAGAAGCTGATGCGCTCGATCTTTGCCGAGCCGCCCCAATCCGGCAAGCACGGCGTGATGAACAAGGATTTCATCGGGAAGAACGCCAATGTCCTGCTGAACGAGATCGGCATCAGCGCCGGCGATGAAGTCCGCCTGGTCCTGGTCGAAGTGCCGGCCGATCACCCGCTCATCTTTTCGGAGCAGATGATGCCGATCCTGCCGCTGGCGCGGGTTCATGATGCCGATGAGGGCATCGACCGGGCGAAGGTCGCCGAGCATGGCTTCCGCCATACAGCCGTGATGCACTCGAAGAACCTCGATAATCTGAGCCGCATGGCGCGCGAGATGGACTGCAGCATTTTCGTTAAGAACGGCCCCTCATTCGCCGGACTGGGTTACGGCGGTGAGGGCTTTTGCTCCTTCACGATCGCCAGTCCGACCGGTGAGGGTATCACAAACCCGATCAGTTTCAGCCGCATCCGCCGCTGCGTGCTGAAAGATTCATTCCGGATCGTTTGACGATGGCAGAACATTCCTTTTTTGATGGCATGATGGAACCGGCGCTGGCGCTGGTCGAGTTCAGCAGCATTGCCGCCGGGATCGAATCGGCCGACGCGATGGTCAAAAAGGCTCCGATCAAGATCATCCGCAGCGGCACCGTGCAGCCGGGGAAATACCTGGTCCTGATTGGCGGCGAAGTGGCCGACGTGGAGGAGTCGCTCGCTGCCGGGCGCATGGTCGGCGGAAGCAAAGTGCTGGACACCGTCTACCTGCCGCGCGTACACATCGATGTCGTGCGCGCACTTTCCGGCGGACGCGTTCCCGAACCGGAAGACTCGGTCGGGGTGATCGAGACCACGACCGTCGCCGCAGCCATCCACGCCGCCGATGCCGGCATCAAGGGGGCGGAGGTGCGCCTGCTCGAAGTGCGGCTCGCAGATGGATTGGGAGGCAAGGGCATCGTGCTCTTCTCCGGCCTGGTCGCCGATGTGGAAGCGGCGGTCGAGATCGGCGTCGGCGTGCTCGAGCGGCCAGATCTGCTCGTCCGCCAGGTTGTGATCCCGCAGCTGCACGCCGCGATGTGGGACAATCTCGGTTCCGCCACCCGTTTCAGCCAGCGCGTGAGGCATGAACCATGAAGTTCGCCCGCGTGATCGGGACCGTCGTCGCCACCAAGAAGTACGAAGACCTGGAAGGGATCAAGTTCCTCGTCGTGCAGCCGCTTGACGAAGGACGCAACCCGAAAGGCCAGCCGCAGGTTGCGGCTGACGCCACGGCACAGGCCGGCCCCGGCGAACTGGTCTTCATGGTCGCCAGCCGTGAGGGGGCACAGGCGCTGCCGGAAGTCTTCGTACCGGTCGACCTGGCGATCACCGGCATCGTGGACGAGGTCGAGATCGATACCGGCAGGCGGCGGGATGAACCGACCGCAAATTGGATCGAGCTGGACGAGGCACCCTGATGTACATCGGCAAAGTGATCGGAACGGTCGTGGCCACGATCAAGATCTCGCACCTCGAGCGCCGCAAGCTGCTGCTTGTCGATCAGCTCGATTTGAACGGCAGGGAGACCGGCGAGTATGACATCGCCGTCGACACCGTTCAGGCCGGCCCCGGGGACACGGTGCTCGTCATCGACGAAGGCAACGGCGCCCGCCAGGTGCTCAGCCTCGACCCGGGAGCCGTGCGGGCGGTGATCGTCGGCGTTGTCGACGAAGTGGCGCTGCGCACTTGAGCTCATCCATGCGAACGAAAAAGCCCCGCCAAGCGGGGCTTTTTTACTTCCACTTTCATGATCAGTTTCAAGGCACGGCGGCCTGCACGAGATCGACGAAGCTTTCCTTCAAGGAGGCTCCACCGACCAGCGCGCCATCGATCTCCGGCATCATCATGAACTCGGCGATGTTCTCCGCGGTGACGCTTCCGCCGTACTGCACCCGCACCTGGTCGGCAACGCTCTCGCCGAAGAGCTCAGCGATCTTGCCCCGTACGGTAAGGCCGATCACGCGGTTGGCTTCGGCTGCCGTCGCAGGCTGTCCGCTGCCGATCGCCCAGAGCGGCTCGTAGGCGAACACAACGCCTGCCACCTGATCCGGTTCCAGACCAGCAAGCGCCGAGGCGACCTGCCCGGAAACCCAAGCATGCGTCTCGCCGGCTTCACGCTGGCCGGCCGCTTCACCCACGCAGATGATCGGCGTCAGCTCATGCGCCAATGCAGCCACGACCTTGCGCTGGATTGCAGCATCCGAATCTGCCTGTGAGGATTGAGCCCGGCGCTCGGAATGGCCGAGGATCACGTACTGGCAGGTTTCGGTCAGCATCGGGGCTGAGATTTCGCCGGTATGTGCCCCCTTCTCCTCCCAGTGCATGTTCTGAGCACCGAGACCGATCTCGGTCGCGCCCAGGACATCCGCCAGCGCCGCCAGGACGGTGAACGGAGGACAGATCACACGCTCGATCCCCTTGACGTTGTTCAGCGGCGTACGGATCTTGCGCACGAACGCGGTCGCCTCCTCAACCCGGCCATAGTTCATTTTCCAGTTTCCAGCGATGATCGGTGTCCGCATGAATGCTCCTTCCCACGCCGAGCCTGTCAAAACATCTCCGGATGCAATGATAATCCAAAGCCAGCCTTAAGACGAAAGCGGCTTGCCATCGATCCAACGACTTTACCGGCGAGAGGCGATATACTATCCGATATTCAGATGAAAAAGGTATTCTTTGGTTCCTGCATGGCGCCCAACGCCGACGAGTTCGTGCACGATGTGCTGGCCTTCGTACGGCGTGCGACCGGCATCCCGCTCCAGAATGTCGATACGCTGAGCTGGCGGGAGCGCGAAGCCGCACTCGATCAGGGTGAGATCCAGCTGGGATGGATCTGCGGTCTGACTTATGTCTGGAAGGCGGATGCCCGGCCGCCTCTGGTGGAGCTGCTCGCCGCTCCCGTGATGTCCGGCAAACGGTACCAGAACCAACCAGTGTATTATTCAGATGTCATCGCCCGGCGGTCAGCTCACTTTACCGCGTTCGAGGCGTTGAGAGACACACGCTGGGGCTACAATGAGCCGCGCTCCCACTCGGGTTACAATCTGGTTCGATATGAGCTCGCCCGCCGCGGTCTGGATGCTTCCTTCTTCAAACAGGTCCAGCCAACCGGTAGCCACCAGGAGTCGATTGATGCGATCCTGCGGGGTGAGATTGATGCGGCAGCCATCGACACCACCGTTCTGGAGACCGAGCTGCAGCGCAGGCCCGCACTCGTCCGCGAGCTGCGCGTGGTCGATACATTCGGCCCCAGCCCCATCCCGCCGTTTGTCGCTGCGGCCGGACTTGACCACAAGCTGAGGTCGCGGCTCACACAGTCGCTGGTCTCGATGCACGAATCAAGCTCAGGCCAGCGGCTGCTTGCACAGCACCGGGTCGCTCGCTTTGCCCGGGTCGAAGACCACGATTACGATATGATCCGAGAGATGGATCGCCTCGCACGAACGGTTTCGCTATGAACGCATCTTTCCCGAGCGCAAACCACGGCAATACCGACACGGTTTGAGATAGGCCAGTTGATGCGCCACTCCTCGACCCTCCCTGGAGATCCTGAGCCGCTCATGCTCGAGATCCTGCGCAACGCCCGCACGCTCGCCGTCGTCGGATTTTCTTCCAGGCCCACACGTGCCGGATTTTACGTTCCGGCCTATATGCAGCGTGCGGGCTACCGGGTTCTGCCGGTTAATCCAGCGCTGACGCAAGCGCTCGGCGAGACGGCTTATCCCGACCTGCTGGCAATCCCCCTGCCGATCGACTGTGTGGTCGTCTTCCGCCGCCCAGAGTATGTTCCGGAAATCGTCGACCAAGCGATCGAAGCCGGGGCACGCTATATCTGGATGCAGCTTGGAATACACAACCAACGAGCGGCCGACGTGGCGCGAGCTGCCGGGTTGGGGGTCGTCATGGATGCTTGCATCATGGTCGAGCACAGGCGGTTGGCCGGCCGGTTGCGAAATGATCCGCATGAATCAGGGTAATCTAGCGCTCTGGCTTCGAAGGGGAACCGGGCGAAGCGCTGGATCGTGGTCAAGCCCTGCGGTTCGAGGCTGATCAGATCCAGCACGGGTTTGAATTCGACTCCGCGCTTAATTAGGAGTAGCAGACCGGGAACGCAGCTAAAGAATGGCAATCCCCGGCACACTCGCTGCAAGTCCCCGACCAGGGCTGATCGGGCAAGTTATCCGATGTGAGTTTCTCATACCTGGCAGAAGGCCGTTCAGAGTGTCTCGACCTGGGGATGTGATCTGTGCGTCCATTGAGGAAACCCAGCGGCGGGAATCATACAAGCCGGTGAACTCCCCGCTGCGCATGCGGGCGCCTCTTATCCGAGCCGGATGCGGGGATTCAGCGCGGCATAGATCAAGTCCGCACCAAGATTGGAAAGTGCGTATCCAAGGACGGTGATCATCGTGATCGCCTGCAGCAGCGGCAGATCGCGGCGGTCGATCGCAAAGACGAGCAGACGGCCCAATCCCGGGTAATTGAAGACGTTCTCGACGACAATCAGGCCGCTGATCAACCAGCCGAAGCTGATCGCGATCACCGTGATCGTCGGCAGGAGCGCATTGCGCAACACATGCCGGAAGGTCACTGTGGTCCACGACAGCCCTTTCAGCACCGCTGTCCTAACATAGGGTTGTTTCAGCTCCTCGATGACCCCGGCCCGGGTCAGACGGGCGATGTAGGCCAGCAACACGAGGGTTGCGGTCAGCGCTGGCAGGATCAACATCGGCAGGGCTTCGAAGAAACTGGCTTGCACCGGGATCGAGGAGTTTGCCGGCAAAATGTGCAGCTTGAAGGACAGCACTTCGATCAACACCAGCCCGGTCACGAACTCCGGCAAACCAACCACCGAGAGCGAGGCAATGCTGATCAGGTTGTCTACCGGCCGGTCGCGGTTCAGCCCGGCGATCACGCCTGCCGTGAGAGCCAGGGGGAGCGCCAGCGCCACGATCGTGCCAGCCAGCATGAGCGAGTTCCTCAGCCTTTGCAGAACGACAGCACGGATTGGCATGCGAGTGCTGAACGAGTCACCCCAATCCCCACGCATGAAGTTCCACAACCAGCGCCCATACTGCACGAAAGGCGGATCGTTGAGACCCAATTTCTGACGCAGCTGCTCCAGGGCTTGTTCGCCCGCCTCCCGCCCGAGGATGATGCGGGCGACGTCGCCCGGCAGCAGCTGTGTGACGGCGAAGACGATGATCGATGTGATCAGGAGCGTGAGCAGCAGGAATGCAAGCCTGCGAAGCAGGAAGCGGCTCATCCGCGTTGCTCCATTCCTGAATCGAACGCAAAAGGCCGCGACTGTTTTCGCTCCAGCTCATCGAGCGGGATGTGACAGTAGATTTCCTTGCCAGCCTCATTCCTGCGCCAGGGCGGCTTCTCCTCAACACAGATATCGCCCAGGAAACGGTGGCAGCGCGTATGGAATGGGCATCCCGCCGGGATCTGACTGGCAGCCGGCACCTCGCCCTCCAGCCGGATCTCGACCTGTTCCGCCGCCGGGTCGATCAGCGGGATGGCTGAGAGCAGCGCTTCGGTATAGGGGTGATATGGCGGATCGAAAACCGTTCTCACCGGTGAACGCTCCATCAGCTTCCCGAGGTAAATAACAGCGATGTCATCGGCCAGGAAACCGACCACAGCCAGATCATGCGAGATGAACAACATTCCGCTGGCATGCTCGGCCTGCAGCTCGCTCAACAGGTTCAAAATGGAAGCCTGGACGGAAACGTCGAGCGAGGAGACGGCCTCATCGGCAACGAGCAGGTCGGGGTTCGTGGTAAAGGCGCGCGCGATCACCACCCGCTGCTTTTCGCCTCCGCTCAATTCAACAGGAAAACGACGGGCGTACTCGGGCTGCAGGTGGACGGCTTCAAGCAGGTCGTGGACTCGCGAATCCGCTTCGCTGCGTGAGAGCCCGAGCAAAGTCTGAAGCGGCCTGCGCAGCGACTCGCCGATGGTCAGATATGGATTTAAAGCTTCACTCGGATTCTGGATGACGATTTGCAGATGGGTGCGCGTCTCCTTATCCCGCTGGCCTAACCCTGCGGGAAGCTCGCTCCCAAGCAGGAACATCTCACCAGCCGTGCGCGGGGTCAATCCCATCACCGCCCTGGCGAGGGTCGTTTTCCCGCTGCCACTCTCGCCCACAAGACCGAGCGTTGATCCGCGTCCGACCTGCAGGTCAACACCGTCGACCGCGCGCACCCCGGGGGGTCTACCGGCGGTGATCATTTCCCTCAGCGTCAAACCCCGGTGGAAATGGACCTCCACCTCTTCCATGCCAAGGATGGTCTCATCGCGCGCTGTGTGCGGTTTAGCCAGGCTTGCATCGGGGGTCTTCTGACGGGCGCTGACCTCGCCGCGCAGGATCTCTTCCCAGCGATGGCAGCGTGAGGTTCTGCCCTCCCCACTCGGATTGAGTGGCGGATCCTGCTTGCAAATTTCGATCGCCAACGAACACCTGGGCCGGAAGATGCAGCCTCCTGGAAGCTCATCCAGAGCTGGAATACTTCCCTGGATGGAACGCAGCCGGACGGCTGATTTATTCTCTCCCAGGCGAGGTACGCTGTCCAACAGGCCGCGCGTGTAGGGATGCAGGGGTTGCCGGTACAGGCCATTCGTTGGCCCATCCTCCACCAATTCGCCAGCGTAGAGCACAGCCACGCGATCACATACACGGGCTACGACGCCCAAGTTGTGCGTGACATACAATGCAGCTGTCCCGCGCACGCGCATCAGGTCGCGTATCAGGTCGAGCACTGCCGCCTGGGTGGTCGTGTCCAATCCGGTCGTCGGCTCATCCAACACCAGCAGTTCAGGTTCCGTGCTGAGCGCCATTGCGATCAGGGCACGCTGCTGCTGGCCACCGCTGACCTGATGTGGATAGCTGGCGTACACACGCTCCGGATCGGACAACCGCACGGTCCTGAGCAGCTCGAGCACCCGCTGGCGCAGTGCCTCTCCCTTCAATCCAAGGTGCTGCTGGAGAACCTCAGCGACCTGCGCACCGATCCGCAGTGAGGGATTGAGCGATGCAAGCGGATCCTGAGGCACAAGCGCCATCCGCATGCCCCACAGGGCGCGCATCGCGGTGCGAGACCGTCCGCGCAGCTCTTCGCCCTGGAAGATAATCCGGCCGGATTCAATCGCCCCATTCGCTGGCAAGAACCCCATCACCGCCAGGGCGAGAGTGGATTTTCCTGATCCGCTCTCCCCGACAATTCCGTAGGTCTCGCCGAAACGGATATTGAGGGATAAAGAGCGCAGCGCCTGTACGCTGGTGCCGCCCGTGTGATAGCTGACCGTCAGGTCCTCAATCTTGAGGGTGTCGCCGTTTCTGTGCTCGCTGTGCATGTCTGCCGGCTACTCACGCGAGGCCTGGAGCTCGCGCTTCAAACCATCGGCCATCAAGTTCACTCCGACAACGATCATCGCGATAGCACCAGCAGGAAAGTACAGTGCCCAGGGAGCCTGACTGACATAGGCTCGAGCTTCTTTCACCATCAACCCCCAGTCAGGGCTTGGGGGCTGTACGCCGATCCCAAGGAAGCCCAAAGAGGCAACCAGAAAGATCGCATAGGAAAAGCGCAGCGAGGCTTCAACCGCAAGCGTCGGCAGCGCTGAGGGGAATATTTCCCGGAAGAGGATGCGCCCCAGCGATTCACCCTGCAGCCGGGCCGCATCGATGAAACCCTTTGTCTTCACGCTCAGGGCGACGCTGCGCACGACCCGCGCCACGATCGGCGTGTAGACCACAGCGATGACCACCAGCACGCTGCGCTGTGAGGGACCGAGCGTGCCGAGCAACAGCAAAGCGAGCAGCAGCGCTGGAAGCGAAAGCAGCGAATCGAAGAAACGCATCACGAGTTCATCGAGCCACCCGCCGCGGTAGCCGCTGAACAAGCCAATGCTCGTGCCCAATAAGACAGCTATCAACGTGCCGGTGCCGGCCAGTTCCAGCACCTGCCGCGCCCCCAGGATGACCCGGCTGAATACATCCCTTCCCAGCAGGTCGGTTCCAAAGAGATGCTTGCCGGAAGGAGGAGCGAGGGCATCGGTGGCGATCTGTTCGTTCAACCCGAAGGGGGCGATCAGCGGCCCGATGAGCGCCAGGGTTAGAAAAAGCACTACGATCGAGGTTCCCAGCGCCGAAGCTGAGTGACGATAGAGTCCTGCGAGCAGAGCGTTCAGGCGCCGCCCGCGAGGCGGAGCGGCGCCTGAATTACCGGCAGCGATCATCGAAGAACCCGCACCTCTACTGCGAAATCAGGGAGACCGTTCGCAGGTCGGTCCGTCCTGCGAAGGCTTTCAATTCAAATCCTTCGAATTGATCGCTGATCGCCGCAAATTGAGCGAAGAAGTATGGGATGATGATCGGCCCGCGTTCGATCAGGATCTTCTGGATCTCCTTGTATGCTTGAATACGCTCATCTTCGTTCAGCGTTGTTCCGGCGAGGTCCGCCAGCTGGTCGAACTCCGGGTCGCAGAAATGTGATTCGTTCCAGACCGCGCCGCATTCCAGCATGACATTCAGGTAGAACTGGGGCACCGGTCTCGAACCCCAACCGGTGATGCCCAGATCCACCTCCAGCCAGCCGTTGTCGCCATAGTACACGCTTTCCGGCTCGACCGAGATGTCGACGTTGATGCCGGCTTCGGCCCACTGATCTTTCAGAACCGCCGCCAGGTCGGGCCGCCCACCCGTATCCGGCGTGTGCAGCGTCAGCGAAAGACCGTCGGGGTAGCCGGCATCCGCAAGCAGCTGGCGTGCAGCCTGAGGATCACGCGGTGGGATCGATGTCTCCTCGCTGTAATAGCGGGTAAAGAGCGGCCCGATCGGGCTGTCCCGGCCGACAGCCCCGTAGCCCTGCTGGACCAGGTTGAAGGCCGCCTCGCGGTCCGTCGCTAGCTTGAAGGCCTGGATAACGCGTGGGTCGTTCCCTGGAGACCGGTCGACGCGCAGCCGGACCAGATCGAAGCCGTTGGTCGGGATGCTGACGGATTGGATCCCGGGCTGATCCTTCAAACTGCTGAAAAGCGAGGTCGACATCCGCATCACAAGATCGATCTGGCCGCTGCGCAGCGCATTGACGGAAGCAGCCTCGTCATCGAAGAAGATGATTTCAAGACGGTTGAGTTTCGGCTGCCCGCTGATGAAATAGGAGGTGTTGGCGACCAGGTCGATCCGGTCACTGCTGTTGTTCTCCACCTTGAACGGGCCGGTGCCATTGAAAGCGGTTGAAGGATCCTGAGCCCCGGCCTTTAGAATAAGCGCATGATTGTCGCTCAGATCGTAAAGGAAGAACGGATTCGATTCCTTGAGCATAAATGTCACCTCTAGATCGTCGGTGGCATCGATCGAATCGATGTTAGCGTACAGGTCGGCAGTGGGCAGTCCCAGCGATGGGTCTCTCAGGCGGTTGAATGTCCAGACCACATCCTCGGCAGAGAAATTCGTGCCATCATGGAATGTAACCCCGTCGGCGAGCTGGAATATGTACCTCAGACCATCATCGCTGATGCTCCAGTCGGTCGCCAGGCGCGGCTGGATGTTGTTAGCCGAATCGATGTCGACCAGGTAGTCATATACATGGTTAGCGACCAGCACTTCGCTGTCGGAGCTGATATACGCCGGGTCCATTTGAACGACCGGCTGCATGGCAACCCGCAGCGTTCCCGCCTGCGTCGTTGGTGCCGCCCCACCACATGCTGAAAGCAGAATTGAGAGAACCAACGCCAGCGCGCCGATCTGCCCCAACGACCTTCGGGAGCCCGATTTGAACTCGAATAGCATGGTTTTTCCTCCTGAGGTTTCCATATTGCTCGGGGTGGAAGCGCATCAATCAGCTCCTCCACCCTACCGCTTGATTCTTACCAGTTCCTTGTCCCCGGTTCGCCCTTGAAAGGACCAACCACATCGCTGGTGATCCATCCACCGTAAAATCCACCCGCCTGTGCAAGCGCCTGCTCTCCATCGAGGTAGCACTCGAGCCGATCGGGATAAAACGCCAGATAGCCACGAATCTCGATGAAACCCGGCGTGGGGTTTTCGTAGGTCCAGGCTACGGACTGAATAGAAAACCCGCCGGCCATCAAGTCAAAATACATCGCGCTTCCCTTCCACTCGCAGAAGGTTTGGTTGGATGATTCGGCCAGGTGGTGCATGGCCACGTCCCGGCGCGGAATGTAGTAGGTGGGAGCATGGCTGGTCTCAAGGACACGCTTGGCGGATCTGGTCTCGGCCAGCACGATTCCATTCTTTCGGACCAGGATATGGCGGGTGGAATCCTCGATGGATGGTGGACGTGGGAAACCCCAAACGGATTCCTGCCCTGGTCCGGGTTGGACGGGCTGTGGCCTCACTGTGGCTCCTTTGATTGGATTGCTATTTGGTAGGACAGGTGAGCAAGACCACGGTCCTGCGTTTCAAGGTTCGATTCTAACACACGCAGGGTGTGGAGGGGTTCAGCTCGCCGCCGGGTCTTTCATCCGGGCTTCGAGATCCAGCAGGCAGCGTTCCAAGATTTCGAACCCGCTGCGCAGTTCTTCCTGCGAGATGCAAAGCGGCGGAACGATGAGCAGAATATTGCCCCGCCCGGAGATAAACAGGCCGCGTTCACGCGCAAACCGCCGCACATACGCGAGGCCCGCGATCCCATCCGCCATCCGTCCGAGAGGCATGCGGGAATCGCGGTCTTCAACCAGCTCGAGGGCCCCGAAGAGCCCAATGCCCCTGGCGTCACCCACGATGCTGATATCAGCCTGCAGACGTTCAAGTTCCTTAAGCATATACGCCTCGAGCTGGCTGGCGTGCTGAACCAGTCCATCCTGTTCCAAGGCCTCCAGATTCGCGATCGCGGCTGCCAGGCTGACCGGGTGCCCGTTGAAAGTCAGGCCGCCCTGGTAGACGCGATGAGCGAACGTGTCGGCGACTTCGTCCGTCATCGCCAGCGCGCCCAGCGGGGCGTATCCTGAAGTCAAGCCCTTGGCCATGACCATCAGATCCGGGACCACCCCCCAATGCTGGACGGCAAACCAGGTCCCCGTGCGTCCGAAGCCAGACATCACTTCGTCACAGATAAGAAGGATCCCAAACCGATCGCATATCTCGCGTACACCCTGCAGGTAGCCGTCAGGCGGTATGAGGACTCCGTTCGTCCCGACGACAGTCTCAAGCAGGATGGCGGCAATGGTGGCCGGGCCTTCCGCCAGGATCGTTCTTTCCAGATAATCGAGGTAATCTGCCCCCACGAGCTCCGGAGCGGGATGCGAACGATGGGCGGGGAAGATGGAGCGGTATGGATACGGATTGTGGAAATGAACCACCCCCGGCATCAGGAAAGGCTCCCAAGCTTCGCGCCGCGAATCACCGGTGACGGCCAGGGCGCCATGAGTAGCGCCGTGATAGGAACGATATCCGGACAGTATCTTGGGCCGGTTGGTGTGGGCGCGTGCCAGCTTGATGGCATTCTCAACCGCGTCCGCGCCCCCGAGCGTGAAGAGAAACCGCTCCAGACCGACCGGCGTAAGTTCGGCCAGCTTGCGGCCCAGCTCAGCCCGCGGGCGGGTCGCTGTGTGGGGACCAGCGAACGCCAGCGTCCGCGCCTGCTCCGCGATCGCATTGATCACGCGCGAATCGCCATGTCCGAGGTTGACGCACATGACCGAGGCGTTGAAGTCGAGGTAGGCCTTACCGTCGAAATCGAATAGATGGACGCCTTCCGCCCGCTCGACAGGCAGCGGGTCGACCTCTGCCTGAGCTGACCATGTCCAGAAGTTGTGCCGCATGCAAAGCTCCCGGACTTCCTGCGCGGGGCGCGATCGCCAGGTACCTGACGTCTGATGGCTCATCGGTACAAACCCTCCGGGTCCAGCTCCTCGCGAATGATTTTCAGTTCCGCCGGCGTCGGCGGGGGCGTGCTGCTGATTTCAGGTGCAGCCTTGAGAGGCCAACCGACGTGGTCCTCGACCTGCTCCTTCGTCACGCCGGGATGCAGCGACGCAAGCTCCATTTCGCCTTCGTCCTCCGCAAAGCGGAACAGCGCCCTGTCCGTAATCACCAGCTCCGGTCCAGATCCAGCGACAGCCCTGGAATGGACATCCGTGGCGAAATCTGTGTGACCCGGCGTGGTGTGAAAATCGAGGCTCGAGACGAAGGTGCGCGATGAAAGCCGCGTGATAATCAGCGTGCGGCGGGCGTTGATAGCGATGTCGCACGCGCCACCGCTGCCCGGCAGGCGCACTTTTGGCGCTTCGTAAGGTCCGATGACGGTCGAGTTCAAGTTTCCCCAGCGGTCAATCTGGGCTGTGCCCAGCAGCGCCGCGTCGATCCGCCCGCCCTGCAGGATGTAGAGGAACAAATCTGGCATGGGGCCTGTCCAGGCCGCGCCGCTGACGATCGTCGGATCGCCGATCGAGAGCGGCAGGCGCGCGGGCCGGGCGCCGATCACCCCACTCTCGTAGATCAGGACGAGATCTGGAGCTACGGTCCTGCGAGCCAGATTGCAGGCGATGTTGGGCAGCCCGACGCCCACCAGCACGCTGCGCGCTTCGGCAAGAGCACGGGCGGCACTCACGATCATCATTTCGTTCGCGCTGTACTCGCTGCTCATCGGTAGCCACCGTAGTCAACCGCCTCCGAACGTACCGGTAATGGCTTGAGCCGCTCGAGCGTTCCGGGCGGTAGCAATTTCAGATACGCCTGACGATCTTGAACCCCATAAACCCAGCGCTCGAGCCAATCCTGCAGAGCCTGCGGCTCACGCGAAAGACCATCCCAGGCCTGGTCCTGCTGGTTGTCGCGGTCATAGTAACCCTGGACATAGGAGGGGTGCGCGCCGAAGGGCTCGTGGACGACCGCATCGACGATCATATCCGGGATCAGCGTGCGGTTCGGGTCGCGGCGGATGAGCGCCGGTTCGACGATCTCCTCCACGACCACGATCACGTGCCGGGAGGCGAAGGCGACCTCTTTCTGCACGCCGAGGAGGCCCCAGGCTTGCGTGTTGCCCTGTTCATCCGCCCGCTGGGCGTGCAGGATGGCCACATCCGGATTGAGCGGCGGCACGACGGCGATCTGCTCACCCAGGAAAGGATCCGTGAGCATGCGGATGTTGGGGTTGACACGCGGCAAATCCGAGCCGCTGAAAGACCGGAGTGGAAAGAATGGCAGCCGGCTCGCACCCGCGATGTAGCGCCCGATCATGCCGAAGTGCGTGTATTCCTCAAGTTCGAGCGGCCCCGGGAGGCCCTGCTCGACGGCTCGCCGGATGGCGTGCAGTGATCCTATGCCGGGATTGCCGAGGTAGGAGAAAATCAGCTTGCGAGCCGTGCCAGCGGCGACCATCTGGTCGTACACCAGGTCGGGTGTCATGCGGATCAGCGTGAGATCCCTACGGCCCTGACGGATGATCTCGTGCGCAGCGGCAAAACAGATGAAAGCCGTGAAGCCTTCGACCGCAAGCGAACAACCATCGGAAACGTAACGCTCGACCGCCTCACGCATGCTGGTCACTTTCGATACCATGCTTGCCGCTCCCGCGTCGATGCCTGGATAAGAGTAGAGGGCTGCATTGTAACGCCAGTCACGCAAGAGGGGAAGCGGACAGCATGCCCTGGGGCTTGACAGAGACTACCCATCATGCTATATTATGTGCATAACCCGTTTATTCGGGTAACCGGTAAGGTCCATTAGGAGGAAGCATGCCTGCCCCCGTTCGAGAAGTGATCCTGGCACCCGAGACGAGTCGCATTGCGATCAGCGTGGAACCAGCGCTCAACGCGTTGAACAGCCTGATGATGCTGGCGTGGACCGAGGAGATTTCCGGCCTCGATCCCTGGGTCGAAAAAACCGCTGCGCAGCTCAGCGACCAGGAGATCGGGCGTAACAGGCTTGTGCTGATGGGATTGTACTTCGCGCTCGTCCCAGAGCATTCCTTTCCGTCCTTCCCGGCATATCTTGATCATCTCGAAGCGATGGATCCGATCGAACTGCGGGACCGCGTGCTTGACAGCTACCTCGCCCTGCCGCCGCACGACGAGGCGTACCGCGAGGCGGATAAAGATGACGTCCTGGCGAGCGAGGCTGTCTTCCTCGCATTCCTGCGCAGCCGCTTCCCCGAGGAGAGCATCGATGAGCCGATCGAGCGCCAGGCCTTTAAGCTTCTCGCCCACCCTGAACGGATGCGGAGCGTGGTCGTCGATCACCTGCAGTCGATGTGGGAGAAGGTCCTTGAACGGGAATGGAAGCGGAATGAACCGTTGATCGAAGAGACGGTGCACGCCTTCGGCAGCCTCGACCTGAGCGCCTACTCCGATGCCGAACTCGCACAACAGATCACCGGGAAGAGCCCGGAGGAACTGGAGAAGCTCCTTCACCAAATTGCGGAAGCGAAGAAGGTCGTATTCGTGCCCAGCGTGCACATCGGCCCTTACCTCTCGCGGTTCATACGGGCGGATGTGCTCTGGATTCTCTTCGGAGCCCGCGCGCCGGAAGCGCTGCGCCAAAGCCATGCCGCGCTGAGCCGCGCCGAACTTCTGGTCTGGCTCTCGGCGCTTGCAGACGATACCCGCCTGCGCATGCTCGATTTCATCCGCGACGAAGGCGAGACGTGTGCGCAGGAGCTGATCGAGGAGCTCGAGCTGAGCCAGTCGACGGCCTCGCGGCACCTGCGGCAGCTGGCGGCTTCCGGCTACCTGACGGAACGCAGGACGGAAGCCGGGAAGTGTTACAGCATTAACAGCGAACGGTTCAAAGGGACCGTCAGGGCGCTCGAGGCGTTCACCCGCTAGCCCCCGCTGGCTTTGCAAGATGTCTTACGGACGATTTATCGGGTCCACCCGCATCTGCGAAAGGAACATGGGATGAACATCACAGGACGAGACATCGCCGTCCAGGAAGCGTACCGGAACGAGCTGCAGCGCCAGGCCCGCATGTGGCACAGCCTGCATCGAAGCCCCAGGCGCGTGACCGGCCTGCAGTTGACATTCAGGGAGATCATGATCCAGATTGGGGTCTGGCTCGAATCGGCAGGCTGCCGCATCAGAACTCGCTACGCCCTGCCAAAGCCCGAAGCGCCGCGCTCGAGCATCGCCGGCAGCGGACTGTCGAACTGCTGACAGCCCGACGAGGCAATCCGGTAGTACGTACTGGCTGCCGTATGGCAGCGCAGTTTCACGGACGATCCGGAATCGCCGGCCAGGGGTTGAAAGCGCAACCACCATTGCCCCAACCCCTGGCCGTCCGATTTCTTTCCAGACATCGAGATCGTGATCCAGCTTGCACGCAGAGCTGAGCAGAGAAGAAAGATATGAGCAGCAGCCAATTTCGAGTCAAGCGACACTGGTGGAGAATACGAGCCCAGTTCGATGAATACCCGCGTCAATTCTGGATGTTGATGCTGGCTTCCTTCATCGACCGTCTGGGTGGTTTCATGCTCTACCCCTTCTTCACACTCTATATCACCAAACACTTTGGTGTCGGGATGACCACCGTAGGCCTGATCTTCGGGACATTCTCGCTGACGGGGATCCTGGGCAGCACGGTCGGCGGCGCGCTCACCGATCGTTTCGGCCGAAAGCCGATGCTGATTTACGGCCTGATCGTGAGCGCCATCTCGAGCATCTGGCTGGGTGTAGTCAACGAGTTGCCGCTCTTCTTCGCCGGGGCAGTTTTCGTAGGGTTGTTCTCGAACGCTGGAGGGCCAGCGCAGCAGGCCATGGTGGCGGATTTGCTGCCGGACGAGCAGCGCGCGCAGGGTTTCGCCATCTGGCGCGTGATTGTCAACGTCTCGGCGGCTGTGGGACCGGCGATCGGTGGGTTCATCGCCTCACGTTCGTTTCTGGCGCTCTTTATCGGGGATGCGATCCTGAGCACGCTGGTAGCCGTGATGGTTTTCTTCCTGCTGCCCGAGACGCGTGTGCGCTTGCGCCGGGAGAGGCAGGAGACGATGGCCCAGTCGTTCCAGGGCTATGGCCGGGTCATCGCCGACAAGGCCTTCATCTTCTTCTGGCTGGCATCGGTTTTCACCTGGCTGGTCTACATGCAGATGAACAGCACGCTCTCGGTGTACCTGCGTGATTACCACAGCGTAAACGAGCAAATGTACGGGTACATCATCAGCCTGAACGCCGTGATGGTGGTGGTGATGCAGTTCTGGATCACGCGCCGC
>JARRJK010000045.1:0-16697 GCA_037379555.1 Anaerolineales bacterium
CTTCGATTGGGATGCCCATCTGGAACTTCATCCTCCGAACTCGTTCGAAGGCATGGAGATCCACGTGGATCATTAATATCTTAAGCGATGGGGTTGTAGATTTGTCTTGAACCGGTAATGGGTGCGTTGATCGCGAGCAGTTAACAGCCCTGCCTTGGTGCGGGAGCTTCTTGCGGGACAAAGGCGGGTCGCCTGGTGTGCATCCGTTGTAGAATGAAAAGATGACCACTCCGAGGATCGATCTGCCAGAACAGCTTGTTCTCAGCCCTGAAGATCGGGCGCAGTTGAAGGGCGAGCGCGGACCGGGAAGCCAGATGGCCATGCGCATCATCGTACGCATGGCGGTCATCCAGAGCGCCCGCTCGCTGATGGATATCGAAGCGGCGCACATCGACAGCTCGCTCTACATGGGCCAGGCGACGCTTGAGTTCGCCGAGCGGTTGGCCGGGATGGGGGCGAAGGTGAGCGTGCCGAGCACGCTCAACGTCAGCGGTGTGGATGAGGCCGGCTGGCGAGATTGGCCGGTTCCCCTGGAATGGGCAGAGCAGGCCCTGCGCCAGATGCGGGCCTACCAGGCAATGGGCTGTGTTCCGACCTGGACCTGTGCGCCGTACCAGACCGAGCACCGGCCGCACTTCGGGCAGCAGATCGCCTGGGGCGAATCGAACGCGATCGCCTTTGCTAATTCTGTGATCGGTGCCCGCAGCGAGCGCTATCCTGATCTGCTCGATATCTGCGCTGCGATCACTGGCCGCGTGCCGGCCGTCGGCCTCCATCTCGACGAAAACCGAAGGGGTGAGGTGCTCTTCCACCTGAAGGATGTGCCGCGTGCCATTCAGGCGTCCGAGATTTTCTACCCGGCACTGGGAAACCTGATGGGAAAGTATGCGGGCGAGCGTAACCCGGTCGTGCTGGGTCTGGAGGTCGAGCCGGAAGAGGACCAGCTGAAATCGCTCGGGGCGGCGGCGGCATCATCGGGCAGTGTCGGCCTCTTTCATCTCGTCGGAATCACACCTGAGGCACCGACGCTGGAAGCGGCGTTGGGTGGTGTCAGACCCGCATTCGAAATCACGGTCGATATGGACCTCCTGCGGGAAGCGGTGGCGGAGCTGACAACGGCTGACGGCTCACGTCTCGACATGGTCGTGCTGGGCAGCCCGCACTTCTCGCTGGCGGAGTTCGCGAAATTGGCTCCGCTGGTCGCTGGAAAACAAGCCCATGAGAGCGTGCAATTCCTGGTCACATCGTCGCGGGCCATGTGCTCCCTGGCGGAGCGAGCCGGGCACCTCGAACCATTGAAGGCGTTCGGCGCTCGCATCACGGTCGACACCTGCATCCTGACGACGCCGATGCTGCCGCAATCGATCAAGGTCCTGATGACCAATTCACCCAAGTATGCCTACTACGCCCCGGGTCTGCTCAAGACACAGGTCGTGTTTGGTACGCTGGAGGATTGTGTTCAATCGGCAGTGGCAGGACGCGTGGTGCGCGAGAGTTCAGTATGGGCTATTTGATTCGGGGGCAAACGGTGATCCCGGGTGAAGCTCAAGGCGAACTGCTGGTGAGCGGTGAACCGCTGAGCTTCTGGGGGGGCTACGACGCAGCCACGGGCGAGATCATCGACCGGCGCCATCCGCTATCTGGCCAGCAAGGTGCGGGACGCATACTCGCGCTGCCGTTCTCACGCGGGTCCTCCACGACAACCGCGGTGCTGCTGGAAGCGATCCGGAATGGGACGGCCCCGGCGGCGATCCTCACGGACGGGGTCGATTCTTTCTTCGCTCTCGCTTCGATCGTGGCCGACGAGCTCTACGGCCGGTCGCTGCCGATTGTTGCGTTAAACTCTGAGGACTTCGGTAAATTGACGACTGGCACACAGGCCGTGCTGCATGACAGCGGCGAGGTCGAACTTAAAAGCCCATGAGTATGCTTGACGGGACCGGCAGAGCCGGGAAGAGGTGCGGATCATGAAGAACTCGGAAATCATCCCGGTGTTGAAGGACCGGCGCATCCTGCTTGGAGTGACCGGCTCGATCGCAGCCTACAAAGCGGTTGAGCTGGCTTCAATGCTCACCAAGGCTGGGGCGCAGGTCGATGTCATCCTGAGCGCGGCCGCGCGCCAGTTTGTCACGCCGCTCACCTTCCAGTCGGTGACCGGCCGGAAGGTTTATGGCGAAGCCGATCTGTGGGGCGAGCAAGCCCATGTGCTGCACATTGGCCTGGGAGAGGCTGCTGATCTGTTCATTATTGCCCCGGCGACGGCCAACACGCTCGCCAAGCTCGCCACCGGCCAGGCGGACTCGCTGCTCACGCTCACCGCGCTGGCGGTGCGCTGCCCGCTCCTGGTCGCCCCGGCGATGGACGTGGGCATGTACGAACAGGCCGCGACGCAGGAAAATATCGAGCTGTTGAGCCAGCGCGGGGTTCTTTTTGCAGGTCCGGCGCAGGGCCGCATGGCCTCCGGTCTCATCGGGAAGGGGCGGCTGATCGAGCCGCAGGAGTTGTTCGGCTACGTGCGCAAGGTTCTGGGCGCGGATGGCTCGCTGGCCAGCCGCAAGGTCGTCG
The DNA here is from genome assembly GCA_037379555.1 of Anaerolineales bacterium. Lineage (GTDB taxonomy): Bacteria > Chloroflexota > Anaerolineae > Anaerolineales > E44-bin32 > E44-bin32. The sequence continues at coordinate 2,566 of JARRJK010000045.1, forward strand.
TCACGGCTGGCGGGACGCTGGAAGCGCTCGACCCGGTGCGGGTGCTGGCGAATCGTTCCTCCGGAAAACAGGGCTTCGCCCTGGCACAGGCGGCGGTCGATCGCGGCGCGTCCGTGACGCTCATCTCAGGCCCGGTTCACCTCCCCACGCCGGTCGGGGTAACCAGCGTGGACGTGGAGAGCGCAGCCGATATGCATGCCGCCGTAAAGGAAGCGGCAGACGGCGCAGATGTGCTCCTGATGGCAGCCGCAGTGGCTGATTACAGGCCAGTGGATCCAAGTTCGGCGAAGCTCAAGCGATCCGGCGGTGTGCCCAAAGTGGTCCTGGAGAAAACCGCAGACATCCTGGCCGATATCGTTGAGGCGCGGACGAGGAGCGGCCACCCGGCTGTGATCGTTGGTTTCGCTGCCGAAAGCGACGATCTGCTCGTGAACGCGCGCGCCAAGCTCGAGTCGAAGGGCGTAGACCTGCTCGTCGCAAATGACATCACCGCCCCGGACGCCGGATTCGAGGTCGATACGAACCGTGTGACGCTGCTTGATGCAGGCGGCGCGCAGGAGCTGCCTCTGCTCTCAAAGGCTGCGGTGGCGGAGGCGGTGCTTGAACGCGTGGTCACGATTTTGGGCACGAAAGAAGGGAAGGCATAGAGGGGTATGGCGTTGGAACAGCCTGGCCAGATTTACCTGGGCACGCAGGGTTTCTCATTCGATGACTGGGTCGGGCCGTTCTATCCGCCGGGTACGCCGCGCGGGGGCTATCTGGAAGCCTACGCCGAGCGCCTGAGAGCGGTCGAGATCGATTCGACGTTCTACGGTGCTCCGCGGGCGACGACGGTTGCCGGATGGCGCGATCGCACGCCGGCGGATTTCCGCTTTGCAGCTAAATTCCCGCGCCTGATCACGCACGACAAGAAACTCGACCGGGCGATGGGGGATGCGGAGGCATTTGTCGGCACAATGCAGGCGCTGGGCGATAAGCTGGCCGTGCTGACGCTGCAGTTCGCTTACGATTTCACCCCCGATCTCCGCTACCGCCTGGAGGATTTCCTGGCCGCTCTGCCCGAGGGGCCGCGCTATGCCGTCGAGGTGCGCAACCGCGGCTGGCTGACGCCCGATTTCGGCGAGATGCTCTCGCAGCACCATGCGGCGCTCGTGCTGCAGGACCTGCACTATATGCCGCGCTTGAATTGGATCACAGCCGATTTCACCGTCATCCGCTGGCTGGGCCGGCGTAAAGATATCGAGACCTTCGACAAGATCCAGATCGACCGCTCGAAGGAGCTCGCCGAATGGGCGGAACGGGTGCGTGGTTTCCTCGCTTCCGGGATTGATGTCTACGGGTTCTTCAACAATCACTTCGCCGGCCATAGTCCTGAAAGCGTACGCCAGTTCGCCACGCTGCTTGGCGTGGACGCCGGTCCCTCTGATCCCGGGCCGCAGGCCAGTGGTCAAATCGAAATGGGCCTTGGCGATGCCTGAGGGTAAGCGTTCGGTTTCCTTTGAGTCAGATCTGATGCCGGAAACGCTGGTCGAACGACTCGATCACGCGCTGCAGGCATTCGCCGAGGAAAACGGCTACGGGGACAGCGTGGAGACCTTCGTTCCCGGCGTGGGTGAAGCTTTCGGCGTGCGGGTGCCGCAACTGAGAGAACTGGCGCGGGAGCTGTTCTCCACCTACCGCAAGCAGCCCGAACGATTGATCGAGGTCAGCAGGGCGTGCTGGCGCCGCGGCTGCAGGGAGCACCGTCTGATTGCGCTGTTTACCCTGGCACGCATGCGCGGCCTGAGCCCGGCTGAACGCTGGGTGATGGGGGAGGAATTCTTGCCGGATGTCGGCGATTGGGAGACTTGCGACCAGCTGTGCGCTGCGCTGCTCGGACCGGCGCTGGCTGAAGAACCGGCCTTTATGGAGAAGCTCGAAACCTGGTCTGATAATGAGAATTTCTGGGTGCGAAGGGCGGCACTCGTCGCGACGGTTTCCCTGCGGGGGTCGAGATTAGAGCCCGGCCAGCTGCTCACCCTCAACCGCCGCACACTCAAGATGTGCGCACGACTGCTGGATGACCCCGAGCCCTACATTCGTAAGGCGGTCGACTGGGGGTTGCGTGAGCTGGTCAAGCGTGACTACGGCCTGGGGAGGGATTTCCTGTTCGACCGGGCTGCACACGAACCGGCATACCCCGCCCGCGCGACCTTGAAGCTGGCAGCCAGGAAGCTGAAGGAGAAGGACCAGCAACGGTTCTTCGACCTTCTGGGTGATGCAGCGCAGGGCTGACAGCTGGCTAATTCCATCCAAAGGGGCCAATGCCGTCGAGAGGGCCTTCCGCGAGCATCGCTGGCATCAGCGCCAGTTCACGCTCCAGGATCCTTTCGAGCATCCTGAAGAGATGAACGAGACTGTCCATCTCCAGCAGTGATTGTTTTTCCGTGAGGGGTATCTGTAGCACGGAGCAGATCCTGTAGGCCAGGCTGTACGGGTCGGCAGGTAGATTGGACAGGTCCACGATATCGCGCCCCGACTCGCTCAAGATATCCGTGTAGCGCAGCATGCGTCCGGCTACGTTCGCAGCAACCGATCCCACACCCGGGTCCGGGTTATCATTCAGGGCATCGTATTCCACACAGCCGACCAAATACGGTTCAGCCTGAGCGATGGAGGTGATCCTGAATCGCTCATGGCCAAGCGCGAACAAACGAGAGCGGCCTTCGGGAAGCGATTGAACTTCACGGACAACAGCGCGGCAGCCAACCAGGTATGGTTCGGGCATTGGCCCGAAGGCTTCAGATCCATGCTTGATCAGCACAACACCGAAGCTATGATCATGCGCCATACACACCCGCAGCATTTCCTTATAGCGCGGCTCGAAGATTTGAAGCTGTATTGGCGTGCCGGGGAATAGCACGCTTTTCAAGGGGAATAGAGGCAGCAGTCTGCTCATCGTCACCTGGTATAACCCGCCGGATTATCGTTTGGGATTCTATCACCCGCCCGGTCCGGCCGCTTGATCGCTGTCCTCAGTCGATACGCTGGAAGGATGCACTGTGCTATCCTTGACGTGATCTTCAGGCACGAACATGGCCAGCGGAGGAAGCGATGGAACTAATCAGTGTTGCGATTGAAAAGCCCGAGGCGGTGAACTTAATTTTCGGCCAGTCGCACTTCATCAAGACTGTCGAGGATCTGCACGAAGCGCTTGTCGGCACGGTGCCGGGGATCGAATTCGGCCTGGCGTTCTGCGAGGCATCCGGACCGGCGCTGGTCCGGAAGAGCGGCACATCACCCGAAATGATCGACCTGGCGACAAAGAACGCACTCGCCATCGGCGCCGGGCACAGTTTTCTGATCTTCCTGCAGAACGCCTTCCCGATCAATGTCCTGAACACGGTGAAATCCGTGCCCGAGGTCTGCCGTATCTTCTGTGCGACGGCAAATCCAGTCGAGGTGGTGCTCGCAGAGCACGGAGACGGCCGGGCGGTCCTGGGCGTGGTCGACGGCTGTTCCCCGAAAGGTGTCGAAGACGAGGCAGAAGTGAAGGAACGCCAGGCCATGCTGCGCAGGTTTGGGTACAAGCTGGCATAGCCTGGCTTTAAGGGAAAGCAGAATGAGCGAAGATGAGAGTGCGATCACGGATGTGCCGGGAATACTCGTCGGACATGCTCAAGATCCGCAGGCGCTGACCGGCTGCACGGTCGTCCTGTGCAAGGACGGGGCGGTCGGGGGTGTTGATCAGCGCGGCGGCTCGCCGGGGACGCGTGAGACCGATCTGCTGCGGCCGCTGCACCGCGTCGAGCGCGTCCATGCGGTCCTGCTCGCGGGCGGCTCAGCCTTCGGGTTGGATGCAGCGGGTGGCGTGATGCGCTTCCTGGAGCAAGCTGATATCGGCTTCGATGTGCGCGTGGCTAAGGTGCCGATCGTTCCAGCGGCGATCTTGTTCGACCTCGATCTGGGGTCGGCCGAGGTTCGTCCGGATGCGGCCATGGGTTTTGCAGCCTGCGAAGCGGCGTCCGGCGACCCCCCGGCTGAGGGCAACGCGGGGGCCGGGATGGGGGCTAGCGTGGGCAAGATACTCGGCATAGGCGCAGCGACCAAATCAGGCATTGGCACGGCTTGCATCGATCTCGGACGCAATGTGCGCGTTGGCGCACTGGTGGCGGTGAACGCCCTGGGAGATGTGATCGATCCAGCAAGCGGGGCGATCCTCGCCGGCACCAGGCCGACCCGCGTCGGCCCCCTGAAAGTCGGCGGGGAAGGACCGTTCGCCGATACATTGGAGCTGATGAAGCAAGCGCCTGGCAGGCTTGCACTTGGCATGGCTTCTCGCGGCAATACGGTCATCGGTGTTGTGGCCACGAATGCGCGCTTGAGCAAGGACGAGGCGAATTACGTCGCTGCGATGGCCCATGACGGGATCGCCCGAACAATCCGTCCTGCGCATACCGCCCTGGACGGTGATACGGTTTTCGCGTTATCAACCGGATCAAAGCGGATGGATCCCAGCACCATAGGTGCCTATGCGGCCGAGGCGCTGGCGGAAGCGATCCTACGGGCAGTCACGAAGGCCCAACCAGCTGGTGGGCTGCCGTGTGCAGCCGAATTGGCCGCCTAGGGTGACCGGTGCCTTGAGCGGACCATTGACAGCCCGTGGTTCGGGCGCTATGCTCCGCCGCATGCCAGGAGGACGTAATGTTTCGCAGAACGGATGATCGACCAACCCAGCAGCCAGCTCAACCCGAGCGGGTTGATTCTGTCTTCGGATCAGGCCTTACGCTCCAGGGTCAGCTTTCGGGAACCGGTGGAGTGCGGATCGACGGCGCGTTCGAAGGTGAGATCGCCCTGCGCGGCATCGTCGTGATCGGGGAAAGCGGCCGCGTGACATGCGAGCGCCTGCGAGCCTCGACCTTGATCGTCTCGGGCTCCTTAAAAGGAGACGTGATCGCCCAGCGGGTGGAGATCACGAGCAGCGGGCGGGTATGGGGGGATGTCACGACGAGCGCTTTCTCAACCCAGGAAGGTGCCTTCTTGCGGGGGAAGATCACCATGGAAGAGCAGATCGAGCTCGGCCTGGGGCCGGAGATCGAATCGACCGAGGGGGAAGGGGAAGCTGAAGACGAGGCAGAAGCCTGAGATACAACCGCACTGCTGATCGGAACGACGCCCGGCCGATGCACCGGGCGTTTTCGATTCAGCGTGTAGGTTTCAGGGTAAGGAGGGCTGTTGAAAGGTCAGCAGCCATGAGCCTGCGTAGCTTACCCCCGAATCATCCGCGCAATCTGGCGCGCTCAGGCCTGTAATCGGCCGGTCTCCGTCGCGGAGCTGGAGCGTATAGGTCACGCCGGGTTGCATGGCGAAATCGGCGTAGCCCGCTCCAAGTTCGGGTTTGAGGCCCGTGAAGAAATGGTCCTGGCCGGCATCCCAGATGACCAGCAGCTCCACGCCCGCGATGCCCTCCCCGGAGGCGTCAAGGGCACGGACCTGTATTTGAGATTCCCCCTGGCGCAGGTCACAAACCTGCTCCCGATCGGTCAGCCTGAATGGGGCGCCTGGGGTAGCGGTAGGTCTCGGGGTGGGGGTCCGGGTCGCGGTCGGTGAAGGCGTCGGGCTGCTGCTTGGCGCCGATGGTGTGGCTGTGCTTGCCACGCGGTCGGTTGCCGCATTCGGAACCGGTCGTTGGCCCAGTACGGCGGCAAGCTGGGCCAGCGCCAGAACTTCGGCTTCAGGCTGGCCTTCTGCCAGCCGGCTCTGCGCCAGGCGGCTGAGCGCGCTGGCAGGATCCTCGAGTTTGAGTGAAGACAGGCGGGCGCGCGTGTGCTGCAGATCGCCGGTGTGGGCGTAGCCCGCAGCGATCAACGCCAAATAGTCTTCCTTGAAGTCCTGGCGCAGCGAAGCCGGTGATGAATCGACGTATTCAACCGGATTGACCACCCAGCTGTAATACAGCCCTGCCGCCAGGCCAATCAGCACGCCAAGGGCGAGGGGCAGGAATGCGCGCGGTTTCATGGCGTGTCGATCTCCGCCGACGGGGGCATGGCTCGCAGATCGACGACCAGGCGGTTAAGCGTTTCGAGGTCAAGTTGAGAGTAGCCGTGTTCGAGTCCATAGTCGATCGCTGCGACAACGGTGTTGACCGGCGGGCGAGGTCCAAGGGCGGCCAGCCGCATGCGGGCCAGATCGAGGTCTCCATCGGCGGCGTACGCCTCCGAGACCATCAGGACATATTCGTTGTAGTAATCGGCACGCAGCGAGTCGGGCGCGGTGTCGATATACTCGACCGGACGGATGACCCATCCGTACAGCACTCCGAGCAGGATGCCGATGAATAAACCGATGAACAGGCGTGAACTGAACCGCATCGATAACCTTCCGCTTCGATGGTCCGCATTTTGCCATAGAGCAGGTGCCCGGGCAACAGTCAGCAAAGCCCCGGCATGCCTGCAGACTGCCGGGGCTGCTATGCTATAATCTCCGATGCCGAAGGTGGGAGTCGAACCCACACTCCCGAAGGAACGCGATTTTGAGTCGCGCGCGTCTGCCAGTTCCGCCACTTCGGCGCACGGAAAGTATAGTCAAACGGAAGAACACGGTCAAGAAATCACGCGCGCCCGACGGGCGCGCAACCACGTTGCTTATGCGTCTAGGAATTGTTGGCTTTGAGGCCAGTGGAAAAACAACGATCTTCAATGCCCTCACGCGCGGGAATTTACCCACGGGCACGCTTGAGGGCGGCGGCCGCATGGAGGTCCACAGCGCAGCCGTCGACGTCCCCGAACCGCGCCTGGCGCCCCTGACCGAACTCTATCAACCGAAGAAGACTACCTATGCCAAGGTGACGTACGCCGATGTCGGTGGGCTGGCGGTAGGTGCCGGGCAGGAAGGGCTGCCGGGCGCGCTGTTGAACACGCTCAGTCAAATGGACGGTTTGCTGTTTGTCGTCCGCGCTTTCGAATCGGAGGCGATCCCTCATCCGCTGGGGAGCGTTGATCCCGAGCGGGATCTCGCGGCGCTGAACGAGGAGTTTGTGCTGCACGACATGATTACCATCGAGCGGCGCATCGGCCGCCTCGAGGAGGAACATGCCCGCGGGGGGCGCGACCGGGCGACGGTCGAAAAGGAGATCGAGCTCTTCAAACGTGCACTCGCTGCCCTGGAGGACGAACAGCCGCTGAGGAAGATCGAGTTTTCGGAGGCCGAATGCACGATCTTACGAGGCTTTGGTCTGCTGACCCTGACACCTGCCCTGGTGCTGGTCAACCTGGGCGAAGGGCAGGGCATGCCCGCCATAGACGCGGCGGCCAAGGACATGCCGCTGCTAGGACTGCAGGGAGAGCTCGAAATGGAGATCGCGCAACTCGAACCGGAGGAGGAACAGGCGTTCCTTGACGAATATGGGATCTCTGCACCGGGCCGGGAGCGCGTCATTCGCGCCTGCTACGAGCACCTGGGGTTGATCTCTTTCTTCACCGTCGGTGAGGATGAGGTGCGCGCCTGGACCCTCCCGGCTGGGGCGACCTGCCTGGACGCGGCCGGGACAGTCCACACCGACCTGGCCCGGGGTTTCATCCGGGCCGAGGTGATCCCGTGGGACGTGCTGGTCGAGCTGGGGGGTTTCAGCGAGGCACGTAAGCAGGGCAAGCTGCGAATTGAGGGCAAGGAAGGACCGGTAGCGGACGGCGATGTTGTGCATATCCGCTTTAATATCTGACTTTCATCACGATCCGGAGCAATCAGGAGCATGCGTACATGGTGAGCAAAGCTGATTATGAATTAAGCCGGTGGAGCCTGGATGATCTGTTTCCGGCTATCGATTCACCGCAGGTTGATTCAGCGCTGGACGACCTGGAAACGGCGATCCACGAGTTTGAGGCACAGCGGGACAAGCTTTCATCTGATCTGGAGGGCGAGCAATTTCTCACGCTTCTGGAAACATATGAGGACATCGACCGGCGGTTGAGCCGACTGAGCGGCTTTGCCGGGCTGCTGTTTGCAGGCGATACCCAGGACCAGGCCGCCCAGGCCTTCCGGGCGCGCATGCAGCAAAAAGCTGCCGAAGCGGACAACCGCAGCATGTTCTTCAAGCTGTGGTGGAAAGGCCTGGAGGACGAGGCTGCCGCCCGGCTGCTGGGCTTCGCCGGGGATTACCGCTACTGGCTCGAAAAGCTGCGTTTGCAGAAACCCTACACACTCTCGGAGCCAGAAGAAAAGGTCATCAACCTCAAGGATGTCAACGGCGCCAATGCCCTCGTCAACCTGTATACGACGATCACCAACCGCTACACGTACGATCTGAAGCTGGAGGGTGAGGTGAAGAAACTCAGCCGGGAGGAGTTGCAGACGTACTATTACTCTCCCGATCCGGCGCTGCGCTCCGCTGCTTACAAGGAGCTGTACCGCGTCTACGGCGGGGACGCGCCCATCCTGGGCCAGATTTACCAGTACATCGTCCGCGATTGGCGCAGCGAGGGCGTTGACCTGCGGGGCTATGCCTCGCCCATCGCCATGCGCAACCTGGCCAACGACATCCCGGATCAGGTGGTCGACACCCTGCTGGCTGTGAGTAAGCGCAACGCCCGCCTGTTCCAGCGCTACTTCCAACTGAAGGCGCGCTGGCTGGGTGTGGAAAAAATCCGCCGCTACGATCTCTATGCGCCAGTGGCGCAGGCCGAGAAGACCTACGGCTATCAGGAAGCGGTGGCGATGGTGCTGGACAGCTTCCATTCCTTCGAGCCGCGTTTCGCTGATCTGGCGCGGCGGGTGTTCGATGAACAGCACATCGATTCGGAGATACGGCACGGCAAGCGCGGCGGAGCATTCTGCTCAACGATCACGCCGGATCTCACGCCTTGGGTGCTGCAGACGTTCGTCGGCCAACCGCGCAACGTTGCCACGATGGCGCATGAACTGGGGCATGCGATCCATTCGATGCTGGCTTCCGACCACACCTCGCTCACCCAGCACGCCTCGCTGCCGCTGGCCGAGACAGCCTCAACTTTCGGCGAGATGATGATGGTCGATGAAATCCTTGCCACCGAAACGGATGAAGCGGTCAAGCGCGACCTGCTTTTCAAGCGCATGGACGATGCCTACGCCACGATCATGCGCCAGACGTTCTTCGCCCTGTTCGAGCGCGACGCGCATGAACAGATCGCCAATGGGGCTCCCGTCGATGCGCTGCATGAGCTATACCTGGGTAACCTGCAAGAGCAGTTCTCTGATGCCGTCGATTTGAGCGAGGATTTCAAGTACGAGTGGGTGGCCATTCCGCACATCTTTTTTGCCCCCTTCTACGTCTACGCCTACGCCTTCGGCCAGCTGCTGGTGCTTTCGCTCTACCAGCAGTACCGTGAGCAGGGGGCGAGCTTTAAGCCGCGCTACATCGAGATCCTGAGCGCCGGCGGTTCGGCTTCGCCGGAACATATCCTGACCCGAGCCGGGATTGACATGACGGCTGAATCGTTCTGGCAGGGTGGCTTCGATGTGCTCGAGCGCGATCTGGAGCGGCTGGAAGGCCTGGCGATCGAGGCGTAACCCTGCCCCGTCCGAACCGGGCGCACACACAGGTGCGCCCCTACGAGCGGACCGGACCCTCACCCACCATACATAGGGGCTGACCTGCGTGTCGGCCCGCAACATCAAGCCGCGCGCCGCGTCATTATTTATATATGGAAACTAGTTGACAATGGAAACTAATTGATATATGATACCTGCATCACGCACGGCAGGAGGCTGACATGGACTCGAAGGTAAACCTCGGTGGACTGACCCGCCGTACACGGCGGATGGAATTCGAAGACGGGCTGAACGATATGCAAAACGCCATCGTCTTTGCGCTGGTCGGATTGCTGGGGGCGTTCTTCCTCTCGCCGGCCGGGATCCGCTTCTATATGCGGGCGCTGCTCGCTAACCGCGAGTTGACGCTCATCGCGTTGATCGGTATGTTCGGGCTCTTTGTCCTGGTCACATTCGGCGCTCGGCGGGCCATCATGGCTTACCGCCGGCGCGTGCTCTGGAAGGACAAGGGCACAATCGAGCCCTTGCGCTGGCAGGTCGACAGCCGGGCGAGCGTGCTGGCGGGCGCTGTTTGGCTGGTGGTGACCATTTCCGGCCTGGTCCTGTTTCTCGGGGATCCCATGGATCTGGACAGCGGTATGCGGGTCGTGGTGGCAGCAGGCGGCGTGGCGACAGGGCTGATCTACTTTGTCCTCGGACACACGCTGAACGTGCCGCGCTACCGCTGGGTGGGAGTGATCGCAGGCGTGCTGAGCGCGGGCTTGATCCCGCTGCCATTGACAGGCGCCGCCAGCTGGCTGGTATTCGCGGCCATCTGGACCTCCGTGCTGCTGATTTCCGGGCTGAGCGCACTGCGTCGCACACTCGGTTCGCTCGAACGGAGTGAGGCATGACGACCGACTACACCCTGCCGACCAAGCTCGACCGCATGGTGCATAATCCCTCCCGCCTGGCGATCATGGCCGTACTGGCTGGATGTGAGCGGGCGGATTTCACCTTCCTCGAGCAGGTGACCGAGCTGAACAAGGGCACGCTATCGAAAAGTCTCTCAGCGCTCGAAGAGGCTGGCTACATTGAGATCAAGAAGGAGTTCAAGGGCAAAATGCCCAACACATCGGCCCGGCTGACATCCGCCGGGCGCAAGGCTTTTAAAGCCTACCGCCGCCAGTATGAGGCCTTTTTGAACTCAGTGGAGGAGGACTGATCGATCCGTACAGCTGGTACCTATTCATGGACTTGCATTTTGTGCACGGGCGGCCCGCCGGCCGCCCGTGCGATTTCCGCCGGTGCTTTGTGCCGCCACATGGGGTAAGGCGCGATTTATCGTGCTCCCATCGTATGTAAGGAAAAAATAGACGGCGCAGGGCGCCGTCCACGAGGCGGAGAGGGTGGGATTCGAACCCACGGTGGCCCAAAGGACCACAACGGTTTTCGAGACCGCCCCGTTCAACCACTCCGGCACCTCTCCGGGGCAGGACCCATTATAACCGCGAGTATTTTACAGTTCCACGTGGTCGCCGAAGGCCGGATAGCTGACGTCCTCGATGCCGGCTTCGCCAAGCTTGCCGCGCAGCGTCTGCGCCGGTTTTTGCTCGCCGTGAACCAGGAATACACGGCGCAGCGTGTCCTTCGTCGCTGAGGCGTATTCCACCAGGAAAGGTTGATCGGCATGCGCTGATAGCCCGTTGATCGTGGCGACTTCAGCTTTTACCGTGTGCTCTTCCCCGAAAATGCGGACATGTTTCTCGCCTTCCGCCAGCCTGCGGCCAAGCGTGTGCGGGGCCATCCAGGAGGTGATCAGGATCGTGTTGCGCGCGTCGTGGATGTTGTTGCGCAGGTGATGCAGGATGCGCCCGACCTCGGCCATGCCGGAGGCGGAGATGATGATCACAGGCGAATCGATATCGTTGATCGCTTTACTCTCCTCCACCGAACGCGTGTAGGTGAGCAGGTCGAAGCCAAGCGCGCTGCCGTGGGGATCGCGCCGCATCAGCTCGCGCGTCTCCTCATCAAAGCATTCGGGGTGCTCGCGGAAGATGTCGGTCACATTGACCGCCAGGGGGCTGTCGACGAAGATGGGCACACGCGGGATTTCATGCCCTTCGAGCATTTCGTGCAGGAAGTACACCAGCGCTTGGGTCCGGCCGACGGCGAAGGCCGGGATGATCACCTTCCCGCCGCGCTCGATCGTCCGGCTGAGCACCGCCTGCAGCGCCTCATAGGCTTGCGGCGGATCGTCATGAGACCGGTCGCCATAGGTGCTTTCGAGGATCATGGCGTCGACTTCGTGCGGCATAACCGGATCACGCACGATTGGCATTCCCGGACGGCCAATGTCACCCGAGAACATCAGTCGCGTTCGCCGTCCTTCTTGCTCCAGATCGAGTACGACCGCTGCTGAGCCAAGGATGTGGCCGGCTTCGACCAACCGGGCTTGCACTCCGGGGACCGGTTCCCAGGGGTGGTTATAGGGTTGCTTGACAAACTGCCCGGTCACACGCTCTGCATCGGCAATTGTGTAGAGAGGTTCGATCGGTTCCTCGCCGCGCTTCTCGCGGCGCTTGTTCACGAACTCGGCGTCCGCCTCCTGGATGTGGCCTGAATCGCGTAGCATGACATCCGCCAGGTGCGCAGTGGCGTTGGTCGCGTAGATCGGTCCCGAGTAGCCCTGCTTGACCATGTTCGGCAGGTTGCCAGAGTGGTCGATATGGGCGTGAGAGAGGATGACGGCGTCGACCGTGGTCACATCGAAGGGGAAGTTGAGATTGCGCTCGTACGTGTCCTTGCGATGGCCCTGGAAGAGACCGCAATCCAGCAGCAGCCGCTTGCCGTTGATCCCAATCAGGTGGCGTGACCCTGTGACAGTGTGGGCCGCGCCGAAGAAGTCAATTCGCATGCGAACTCCGATTTGTGAGGATGTCCAGGATGTCCTGACCGTATTGGTGATAACGCCAATCGAGCGGGGCCATGCGCCTCTGCAATTGGTTCAGTTTGCGGGGCGGGGTTTTGGCCAGATCGAGCATCAGGTCGCGCGGCAGAATCAGGTCCGATTCGACATTATGCTGGCGGGCGGTTTTCTTGCGCCACTGGCGTAGAGCTTCGTAGCGGTTGTGAGCCTCCTCGTCCAGGGCACGTGGATGAGGTTTTTGAGGCGGGGGAGCGCTCTTGCCGCGCTGAACAGCGTGCAGCATGCTCTTGCCATAGCGCTTCAGGATGCGGGATGGCAGCTTCTCGATCTCCTTTAGCGCCTGCTCATTCGTGGGCATGGATTTCGCCACTACCATCAGCACTGCATCGCTCATCACCTTGAACGGCGGGCGGTCAAGCCGGCGGGCTTCCTTATCCCGCATCAGGTAGAGCTCACGCAAGATAGCAGCCTTGCGACGCGGCAAATCGCGCGCATGTGTGATGCGCCAGAATCCCTGCGGGTCAAATCCATTCTCGCTATCGGGCGGCGCGCTCATTCGCTGACACAGCTCTTCACATTCCTGCCAGCGGCCAGCCTGCTTCAACTGCTCTGCAAGGTGATCTCTCAACTGCAGCAGGAAATGGGTGTCCAGCCGGGCGTAGTCAAGCATCTCCTGGTTGAGCGGACGCTTACCCCAGTTGGCGCGCTGGAAGCGCTTGTCGATTTTAACTCCGAAGACCTGCTCGATTAAATCCCCTAATCCGGATTTCTTCCATCCAAGTGTGCGGCTGGCGACACGCGTGTCGAAGAGATTGTTGAGACGGAAATTGAAATCGCGCGCAAGGCAGAGCACGTCATACTCGGCGCCATGCAGTACCTTTTCAACCCGACCGTCGCGCAGCAGCGGATCAAGCTTGCTCAGATCGCCTAGTGCAAGCGGATCGACCAGGTAGTCATGGCCCGGAATGGAGAACTGGATCAGGCAGACCTGTTCCTGGTAGGCGAAGAGGCTGTTTGATTCTGTATCGAGCGCCACCCGTTCATGGTTACCTAACTTTACCAGCATGTGCTCGAAAGCCTGTGGATCCTGAACGAGTGTCGGTGGAGGTAATTTGAGATCAGGCATAGGGGCTATTATACCGGCCGGATGCGCCTGTGGGTCCTTAAAGCGACCAAATTAGTGCAAATTTGACATGTTTTGTTACCTATGTTACAAATAGCGCTGTGTCCCGCGGCCAAGCTGCATCCCCTGCGCTTACGCCCGGACCGATCCAACAAAGCTGAAGGAGAGAGTCGATGACCGAGGCGGTTGCCCAGGCGCCGGTGGAATCGGATGCCACGGAACGACTGCCGCTTAGCCGCCGGGAGTTCTTGAATTACCTGTGGGCCATGTCGATTGCAGTCTTCATGGCCGGATCGGGCGGCGCTGCGGTTTGGTTTCTCTACCCCCGTTTCCGGGCGGGCGAGTTTGGCGGCGTATTCACTGTTCCCGTGGGAGAGCTTCCCCCTCCAGATTCACCACCGAAGGAATTCCCCGAGGGCCGCTTCTGGCTCTCGAATATCGGTACGCAGACGGAGGAAGATCCGCGCCAGCCGGATGATTACCCACTTCAGACCGGGGTGCGGGCGATTTACAAGGTCTGCACCCACCTGGGATGCCTGTACAAATGGGTCGAGACCAACGATCGCTTTGAATGTCCATGCCACGGTTCAAAGTTCC
>JARRJK010000045.1:16712-28599 GCA_037379555.1 Anaerolineales bacterium
GTTCCTGCAGACCGGAACGCGCATCGATGGCCCTGCCCGTCGTAATCTGGATGTCTTCCCGATCGAAGTGCTTGACAGCCAGGGCAACGTCATTGCCCGCACGGAACCGACCATGGACAGCCATGAGGGCAGCCCGGTTCCGGTCACGGCCGAAGCCGAAACCTTGAGAATCGATACCGGCCGCCGCATTAACGGTGCCCCCAATTCGGCACCGGGCGGCGGTATGTAGTCCCGGAGAACGACCATGCCCATCTTTCGATTGCACCTGCCGATCCTGGATGAGATCAAAGAAAAGGGTCTGAGACCGGCGCTGCGCGATAAGACAGACGACGTCGTCACGCGCATTACAGCCGGCCTGTCGATCCAGGACGTGCGTTCGATGCTGCGCGACGACCCTCCGGGCCGTCCCAACCCGCGCCTCAAGCCTCATTCCGAGGGCTTCTGGCTGCACATGAAGCCAACCTATTACCATAGCCTGGTCGATGGGGTGTATCCGACCTTCCGGCTGGGCTGGCTCTCCACCTTCTTCTTCGTGGTGGAGATCGTCACCGGCGTGCTGTTGATGGTTTACTACACTCCGTCGCCTACGGCAGCCTACACCAACATGCTCAACATCCTCAGCAATGTGCCCTTCGGGCGCCTGATCCGCGATGTCCATCGCCTGGGTGCTGAGCTGATGGTGGCGATCGTCATGCTGCATGCGCTGCGCACCTTCCTGACGGGTTCCTATAAGAAGCCGCGCCAGTTCACCTGGGCGACCGGCATCATTCTGCTGCTCGTAACCTGGCTGCTGTCATTCTCCGGCTACCTGCTGCCGTGGGACCAGCTCAGCCTGTGGGCGGTCACGATCGGCGTCTCGATGGTCGAGGCGATCCCGCCGGAGGTCGTCGGCCGGACGGTCAACCTGCTCTTTCGGGGCGCGCCCGAGTTCGGCGCCAACGGCTTGCTGCGCTGGTACCTGCTGCACGTGGTCGCGCTGCCGCTGGCCGGGATTGTTTTCGTCGGCGTGCACTACTATAAGGTCGTCCTGCACGGTCACAGCCTGCCGCCGGAAGCGGAGGAAATCGGCGAAGATACCGCTCGCCGCGTGCCGACTGATTCGCGCTCGTACTTCTTCCCGCATGTGGCCACACGCGAGCTCTTCTATGTCGTCGCCCTGACGGCGATCATCGTCATCGGGGCGCTTTTCTATCACGCGCCGCTCGAGTCGCACGCCGACCCGCTCGTCACGCCGCTGCACAGCACGGCGCCATGGTACTTCCTCTGGCTGCAGGGCATGCTCAAGCTGGGCGATAAGGTGATCTTCGGCCTGATCGTGCCCGGTGTGCTCATCGGCGGCCTGCTCGTGCTGCCCTATATCGAGGTCGGCCCGAGCCGACGCTATGGTCACCGGAGGATCGGGCTTACAGCCGGGATGGGGTTGGTGCTGACCTTCGCGGTGCTCTCCTACATGGGCTCGCCGTGGTACGCGGTCCAGACCTCGCCTGAGCAGGAGGCTGTGGCAGAACTGTTGCCGCAGACGCATCCCGGGCCGCTGCGGCTCTCCAACTGGGAAGGTCTCGACGTGGGCACCTATGAGGCCAGCAGCTACGCCCAGGCCCCGTCCGAGACGCTGCGATCGATCCTGGCTGAATTTGAGCACTCGGTCGAATCGATCCGAGTCGAAGGACGATCCGATTTTGAGGGCGTGATGGTGGTTGAAGACTGGCAGACGAATTTGAAAAAGGTAACGGTGCGTATCCTGTGGACTGACGATGTGAGTGGAGATCCAGGCGAGTATAGCCAGACCGTTTACCTGCATAAAGACAGCAACTACGGTCAGGGAGAGTAGCAGATGAGGTGGCATATTGCCCTCGGGACCCTCAGCGTATTGGTCCTAGTTGCGGTTTTCGGCTATGTCGCGATCGGTGAACAGCAGCGTATGGAAGCGTTCACTGAGGCCTACGATGCGCGCCAGATCGAAACCGGTGCCACGCTATTCGAGACGCACTGCCGGACGTGCCATGGCCCGCAGGGCAAGGGCATTGTTGGCGTCGCACCAGCAATCAACGCTGCAGATCTGTTTAACGGTGACCGCCTGGCGGCGGTCGGGTTCAGCGGAACGCTGACCGATTATCTCGAGGGCGTGATATCAGCCGGCCGGCCGGTCCCGAGTGCAGGCACAAATTACCCGCAGCGCATGCCGACCTGGTCGCAGGAATATGGCGGTCCACTGCGCAAAGACCAGATCGATGCGCTGGTGGGATTCATCGAAAACTGGGAGGACCGGGCGCTGGCAGCGGGCGGCGGTGAGACGGGGGCACCGTCGGGAGAGCCGATCGGCACCGACATTGCCGTTAGCCTGCCCGAGGGAAACCCGGAGCGGGGTCAGGACCTGGCGCAAGGCGCGCAGGGCGGCTGCTCGGCTTGCCATGAATTGGCTGCTGTTGGACCGCCCTGGGCTGGCTCAAGCGAGATGCCCGGCATTGCCACGCGCGCCGGAGATCGCATCAACGAAGCGGACTACAAAGGCAATGCGACCACGGCCCAGCAATACCTGATCGAGTCGATCGTACAACCCAATGCGTTTGTCGTGCCCGGCTATGAATCGGGGATCATGCCGCAGGACTACGCCCAACGACTGACGCCGCAGCAAGTTGCGGACTTGATCGCCTACATGGAAACGATGCCCTGAGGGCAGGCGGCTTGCTTGGCCGTCGTTTCACGCCGCCGGACAAGACTCCCGGCGGCGTCTGCTACAAGGGACGGATAGATTTAACCCCCAGCCGGCATTCGAGTCCAGGGGGCAGATGAAAGCTAGGTCGACCTTCGGAGGAGTCCGATGCGGAACGGATGGAAATGGATAGTCCTGGCTGCGCTGTTCAGCCTCGCGTTGACGACCGGTGCCGCACTCGCCCAGGATAGCGGCGATCCCGAGCATGGCGCCCAACTCTACCTGACCTATTGTGCAACGTGCCATGGGGAGAATGCCGGTGGTCGGGTTGGTGCCGATCTGCGGAATTTCCCTGGCATAAGCGCAGAAGCGGCCATCGAACAAACCATCCGTGAGGGCGTTCCGGGAAGCGTCATGCCGGCCTGGTCGCAAGCGAATGGAGGCCCTCTGAGCGATGCCGACATCGAAGATATCACCACCTACCTGGTGGCGATTCTCAACGGCACGGGTCCGATCGCTCCCGCGCCCACGTACCAGCCGCCTCCGATCCCGACCCTGCCGCAGGTGGAAGGGGAGCCAGCGGCTGGTGCGGTGATTTTCCAGTCCGACTGCGCCGGGTGCCATGGAACCGAAGCACAGGGTAAATTTGGATGGCCGCTGGCGAAGACCTGGTCCGGCAATGAACCGCAAGCCTACATCCGCAGCGTCGTTTCGGAAGGTATTCCAGGCTCGATCATGCCAGCCTGGTCAAAGGAAAACGGCGGTCCGCTGACCACGAAGCAGATTGCGGACGTCGCTGCCTACATCCTCACCCTCGAGCCGGTCGAGAGCCTGCCCACTCCGGCTCCCGAATCCGGCGGTCCACTGACATTGACCGTGAGTTTGATCCTGTTTGCCATTCTGGGTGCTATTGCCATTACCGCGATCGTGATTTACTATCGCAAAGCATGAAATGACACGCTTTGCCCGGTCGTTATTCCTGATCATCTTCTTACTGACGGCGCTCGCGCCTGCGGCTGCCGCAGCGCAACCTGCCACGCGCCTGGAGAGCCTGGAGGTTGCCCTTTGGCCCGAGTATGACCGCCCACAGGTGCTGGTCATCTACCTGGCGCGAGCCAGCGCCGGCCTTGAAGCCCCGCTAACATTCGAACTCCCGATCCCGGCTGCCGTCGGCGAACCGCACGCGGTGGCGGCATGGTATCCCGATGGCCAATTGGATGATCAGATCGAATGGAGTCGTACGGTCGACGGCGTATGGGCGACCATTTCGGCTGAGGTTGAGACGACCGGCCTTTGGATCGAGTATTACGCTCCATTCGAAGTGGATGGGACCAGGACATCCTTTCCTTATCAGTGGCCAGGTGGTGTTGACATTACCTCCTTCAGCTATGAGGTCATGCACCCGGTGGGCTCGCAGGACGTGAACGTGGAACCGACCGGTGAGACGGAGCTTGACGATGACGGGATGCGCTACACCCGCAGCCAGCTTGGGGCCGCCGGGGTCGATCGCGCGCTCTCAATCGAGGTAAGCTATGATCAGCCCTCGCGTCCAAAGTTGGAACCGGCGGCGCCTTACCCCTCAAACCCAGGGCTGGATAACCTCGAGATCAGGCTGTGGCCAGAATACGATGAACCCGAGGCGCTGGTGGTCATGCAGGCCGCTGTCGACTCTGCATTGACGCTTCCGGCCAGGGTGGCGTTGCCGGTGCCGTCTGCGGTTGGTGATCCGTACGCAGTTGCCCAGCAGGATGCGGAAGGTCAGCTTTTCGTCGTGCCATACGAACGTGAGCTGATTGGCGATTGGGCCTGGATTGTGGTTGAAACCGAACTGCCCATCTTCCAGGTCGAATACTATCTCCCGCTCACCCGGCAGGGCCGGGAGCGGAGCTTTACCTTCTACTGGCCAGGCGGTGTAGAAGTCGGACAGTTGTCGTACGAAGTGCAGCATCCGGTCGGGGCGGAAGCGGTGCAGGTGCTGCCGCCAGGGGGGACGGCACTCGACGATGATGGCCTGTTCTACACCCGTGCGAACCTTGGACCACGTGAAGTCGGTGAGGGGGCGCTGATCAGTTTTGACTACAGCAAGGCTGATGACGTGCTCACAGTGGAGTCGCCTCCACCATCCATCGACCGGCCAGAGACGACCACCGGGGGAACACCGGATCTGACGGCCCAATTGCCGCTGGTGCTGGCGATATTTGGAGCGGTGCTGGTCCTGGCGGGGATTCTGCTTTACCTTCGTTTCCGGAGTGAAGATCAGCCCGCACCACGCCGCAGGCGGCGGACGAAGCGGGGCACGCAAGCGGCAAGCGGTCAGCGTGAGATTGAAGCCTCACCGGTGTACTGCCACGTATGTGGGGCTCAGGCCGATGCCTCCGATCGCTTCTGCCGCCGTTGCGGCACCGAGCTGCGTTCCTGAGCGGCGTTTTCCCAGTACTTACAGGAAGAACCCATAATATGCGGATGTCTATCTGATTCCGCGCTGATATCTATCCTTTCCGGTGAACTTCGTCGAATGCTACACTGTATGCAGTGCGAGGCATGGAGTTCTGGGAATGGATCGCTTCCACATCGCGCTGATATTCTTCATTTACGGCCTGGCCTTTTTCAGCATGGGCCTGGCTACGACGCTTGAAGCCGGGCGGGCATCGGACCGGCGTCTGCGGCGGGCGCTGGGCTTCCTGGCAGTCTTCGGCCTGCTGCACGGGCTGCATGAATGGATCGAGATGTTTGAATTGCTCGGCCTGCTGCCTGGCGTTCAACGCGCGCCGACTGCCTGGCTGAGTGTCCGTGTCGCGATGCTGGCGCTTTCCTTCCCCCCGCTGGGCGTTTTCGGCCTGGCCCTCTCCTGGGAAGAGCGGCAGCCTAAACATCTCGATTTGCTGATCCCGCTGGGACAGGTCGTGATCTGGGGGGTCGGCTGCCTGGTTCTGAGCTCATTTTTCGCCTTGCCAGAACGTCTATATGCCGCAGACGTGTGGGCACGCTACACGCTTGCCATCCCTTCGGCGCTGATCGCGGCCAACGGTCTGGTGCTGCAGTGCCGCCGTTTCCAGCGCGAGCAGTTGACGTACTTTGGCCGATCCTGTATTTGGGCGGCAGTGGCGTTCGCGCTGTACGGCGCAATCGGCCAGCTCTTCGTCCGGAAGACCGGGCTGCCGCCGTCGACCGTCATCAACGAGGACCTCTTCCTGAGCTGGTTCGGCTTTCCCATTCAGCTCCTGCGTGCCGGTGCGGCAGTCATCGCTGCCTTTTTTATCCTGCGACTGTTGCGGGCGTTCGAGATCGAGGTCCAGCGCAAGATCGCCGAACTGCAGGAAGCGAAACTGCGCGAATCTCAGCGGCGTGAAGCACAGCGGGCTGAACTCTTCAAGCATATCGTCGCTGCGCAGGAAGCGGAGCGCCAGCGCATCGCGCTGGAGCTGCATGACGAGACCGGGCAGGCGCTGACAGCGGTGGGTCTGGGTTTGCGCGGCCTGGAGAATGCAGTGGGTGATTACGATTCCCATGCCGAATCAAACCTGCGGCACCTGGAAGAGCTTGTGACCCACTCCCTGAACGAGCTGCAGCGCATCATCGCTGACCTGCGGCCGTCCCATCTGGACGATCTCGGCCTGCCGGCTGCACTGCGCTGGTATGCAAACGAAGTGAATGAAAGGACCGGGATCGAGATCAATGTGAGCTTCCAGGGCGACCCGGTATCGCTGGCTTCGGCGATACGGACGACACTCTTCCGGGTGGCACAGGAGGCGCTGACGAATGTCGTCAAGCATGCGGATGCGAGCGCCGTCTGTATGGAGCTGACCTACCTGGAGCAAGACGTGCGTTTGCGTGTGGTGGATAATGGCTGCGGTTTCGATGTGGATTTGATCCAGATGCAGGGGCGTTCGTGGGGCGTGATCGGCATGCAGGAGCGTGCTTCACTGCTCGGCGGGCGTTTCCGGCTGGCCACAAAGCCCGGGGAAGGTACCACGGTTGAAGTTGAAATCCCGTACGAACCGAAGAAGGTGATGAAACATGAAGATTCACTTGCTGCTGGTGGATGACCACGCGGTGGTGCGCTCAGGTTTGCGCATGCTGCTTGAAAATGAAGAGGATGTTGAGATCGTCGGGGAGGCCGGGACCTCAAAGGAGGCGCTCGATCTCATGGCAGATGTCAAGCCCGATGTCGTCGTGATCGACATTGGTTTGCCGGATGAATCGGGCATCCATACCGCGCGTCGGATCAAGGAACTCAGCCCGGAGACGGCCGTT
Organism: Anaerolineales bacterium; assembly: GCA_037379555.1. Lineage (GTDB taxonomy): Bacteria > Chloroflexota > Anaerolineae > Anaerolineales > E44-bin32 > E44-bin32. The sequence continues at coordinate 23,620 of JARRJK010000045.1, forward strand.
GTGGCGCTGACGATCCATGAGGACGAGGAGTACTTCTTTAAAATGCTTGAGGCCGGAGCGAGCGGCTATGTGCCCAAGCGCGCCGCGCCAGAGGAGCTGCTGGACGCCATCCGTCTGGCAGCCTCGGGCGAGGTCTATCTCTACCCCTCGCTGGCTAAACTGCTGGTCAAGGATTATCTCAATCAGGATGACGACGCCCGCAGCGCGCGGGCCTTAAATGGTCTCACTGAACGGGAGCAGGAGGTGCTGGCGCACCTCGCCGACGGGGCGAGCAACAACGAGATCGGCGAAACGCTCAACATCAGCCCCAAGACCGTCGCCCGTCACCGCGAGAACATCATGCGCAAGCTGAATATGCACTCGCGTACCGAACTGGTGAAATACGCGATCCGCAAGGGGATTATTTCGCCCTGAGCACCCGGGGATCCACGCAAGAAAACACCGCGCCCGGATCTATGGGCGCGGTGTTCGCATTTCCGGGCAATCGTTGTCCGGCCGGGGGTAAACCTCAGTTGTTGTTCGAGGGCTCGGTGCGCAGCCGCCAGCGTGCCAGGCCGAGAAATCCCAGGATCAGCACCAGGCCGACGAGCATGCCGACCAATTCCGGCCAGCGGGCGGAAGCCTCATTCAAGAACAGGCGAGCGTTGATCTGCAGCATGTCGAGCAGGCTGAGCAGCCAGGAGGCCAGGTATTCGTCCAGGATGGCGACGACGACCAGCGCCAGGGTGGCCGGTATGAAGGAGAGGACGAGGATCAACCCGACAACATGGAGAATGTTCATCACCCGGTTCATAAGCACCTCCTGAGGCGCTTGCGGGTAGGAGACTGCCTCATTTAAAGCCTAAAGGAGCAGAGCGGCCCTGTCCATAGGGGGCGCAATGCATTTCGCGCGTGGGTCAGGTTACCCATGAGGTCGCGCGACGTTTGCGCATTCGCTGCAGCGTTGGCCTTCACGTGGCTTGTTTCAAGCTGGCCTACTTCACGGCCTGATCAAGCCGAGGATATCGCCCCCCAGATCCTGGATGCTGTCGTACAGCAGCTGCATGATGTAGGTTGGATTGTGCGCGAACGCGCCCGGGTCCATCGCCGTGAAGTGCAGATTGTAGGCTGCTTTCAGCAAAACCGGGGTCCAGGCACGAAAGGGTCCCCCCGCCGCATCGAAGAAGTATGGATCCCGGTCGGGTTGATAGTCGATGGGGTGGCCGCTGATCTCCGCGTAGGCCTGGATCGTCCTCCATAAATCCAGCCGCAGTGTCTCGATCTCGCCGGCAACGCCTTCCTTTGTGTTCCCGTCAGCATCGTAATCGACGGTCGAAACACGCAGCCTGGTTTCGAGATCCTCAGGATGATTCAACTCCAGATGACAGGCTTCGCATTCCGCCAGCTTGATCTCAAGTCCATGGGGGTCGTGGCAGCCGGTGCAGGTCGAATAGCCAGGGGCATGGGCCAACCGTCCGGCGTAAATCCGGCCCGGATATTCGTAACCGCCTCCCGCCTCGCTTCCGAAGAGCGTGGCGGCTGCGGGCGAAAAATGCACGCTCAGGAATTCGAGTTCGGGGCTGAGGCCGTTTGGGGCGAGGCTTCTGGTCGCAAGATCAACCTGAGCGCCCGCGGCGAGGCCTTGGTGGCACGGCAGGCAGACTGCGTCAGGTTCATCAAGAACGGTGAGTTCGACGCCGGAGGGCATGCGGAGTGCACTGAGCGCCAGAGCGGCGTCGTTATGGCAAGCATCGCACTCGATGAGCGAACCGGTGGCGGCAGGCGACTCGGTAACGCCGGCCTGCGAGCCGTCGGCGCCCAGGTAATCCAGAAAGCCGCCGGTGCTGTGGCACCGGGCGCAATCACGTGGGATGCGGCCAGCATCATCCCAGAAATGGAACGCCAGCGCCCTGGCGTCGGCGTGGGGGGAGCCCTGCCATGCGGCGGTGAATGGAGGCAGGGGAGTGTGAGTGGCAGCGGGCGTGGTGGAAGGTGCGGATGTCGGGATGGCGGAGGGTGTGAAGGTGGCGGTTGGAGGGGGCAGCACCGCTGGCGAGGCCGCATCGCTGCAGGCGAACAGAAGTGATACACCCGCAAGTGTTAGTCCAGTGATCATCCGGCGCAGGCAGTGCATCCCATATACCTTCGGTTTCGCTCCGGGGAAGTTACCGGGCGGGCTGAAATACCCTGCTGGCTTCAGGCTACTGCAGGAACCTGCTCGGGTGTTCACGATCCCGGGTTGGTATCCGACCCAAGCCCGGGGATTCTAGTCCGGAAGCAAGCCAGCCTCAAGCCCGGTGTGATTCAGACCGATGTCCCTTCGAGGTGGGTATAAAGAACAGGGCTGCCCACAGAGGCAGCCCTGTTGATCTTGCCTTGGTCGTCCACCAACAACCGATTCATCATCCTCGGTCAGCATACCCTTGGCGACCAGGGCATCCTTCAGCTCGGCGAGCTTGTCGGAGACCTCGGTCTGCGTGCCGTTGATGTCGAAGTCCTCCGCACCGGAGTGGCAGGACTGGCAGGCGGCAACGTCAGGCTCGAAGGTGTGTTTGGCGCCTTCGCCCAGGTGGCAGGTCACGCAGGTGTTCTCGACCAGCGAGGCGTGCGAGGCGGGATCACCCTCGAGAGAGCCACCCACACCCAGCAGCATCGCGCTCTGCGGGCCGTGGTGCGGGCCGTAGTGCGTGCTGGACCAATCGACGATGCCGTCCACCGCCTCAAACGCGCGGCGCGGCTGGTGGCAGTTGGCGCACAGATTGCCCTCGCCACCGTCGAAGGTCACGCCCTCGAACGCGTACAGCGTGACGGGGTCGGTCGTCTCGAGCGCCCAGTCATCACCGGTGTAGCTGGTGTGGATCTGATGGCAGGCGCGGCAGTCCTGGCGGGTGGGATTGGGATCGCCGTTCTCCACCGTATCAGGCGTCAGGCCTGCGGCGACCATGGCGCTGAAGCCGCCACCGGAGTGACAGCCGGCGCAACCGGCGCTCGTACCGCGCACATAAGCCTCACCGGTGCCGTGCACCGATTCGCTCCAGGCGGTGTCCTTGCCGGTGATCAGCGTGGTGTCGTTGTGGCAGGTCGTGCAGGACAGGTCGGCGCCAGTCGGAGCCGCACCTGCAGGACCGGCAGGACCTTGCGGGCCCGCAGGGCCAGCTGGCCCGGCCGGTCCGGGTTCGCCCTGTGCGCCGGCGCACGCCGCCAGGATGACGACGAACAGGCCCAGCAAGGCGATGGCGAACAATTTCCGTGAGTTCATAGGTACATTCTCCTCAGCAATGATTTGAACTCGCACATTTCGCTACTTCATTCGAAGATCTACGAATTTGCGTGTGGCCTCCTTTCCATCAACCGAACCGGCAACGGCCGACGATCGATGGAGTTGAAGGTGCTCGAGCGTCTTTCAACTCCACTGGGCCCACCGGTCTTTGCTTTCTGGCGTCGAACTTTCGGCCGGATCTCGCCGGCGAAGCTGCCCGGCCCTGTTCAACCCGGCCCTGACCCTGTGGTGGGATCGGGATGAAGCCATGGTGCGCTGCACATAGGCAAGGCGTGCATACGCGACCTGTCTCGACGATCAGAGCAGCAGATTGTCAGAATGAAAAAACCTGTGAGAGAGGGCCACTCTCACCGACTTCTATCATCGCCGGAATCATCGTTCCGGATTAGTGCGACATATCACATACGAATTGGATGAATGTAATGAACAACCCACATGATAATGGGTATTTCACCCCATGCCAACTGAGCCCCTATGGCCGGAGTGGATCTCATCCCGCTGATGAGCAACGGGACCGGCTGCGATGAGCAACGGGACCGGCTGCACCGCCGGTCCCGCGATTCATAGAACCTGTCCCAGCTGCTAATTATCGGGCGCGCCAGCGTTTATCCAGTCCACAATCAACTGGACCTGATCGGAAGGCAGCAGGCCGCCGGGGGGCATCGCGCCCCCTTCGGTCTGGGTGCCGAGCATTTTTTGCGCCAGCAGGCTGCCCGCAGCATCGCCGGGTATCACCACTGGGGTGTTGTTCCCGCTGTTCATGACCGAATCGTAGCTGCTGGCATCCCAGCCGCCGAAACTGCCATGGCAGGCAGAACAATCTGCCTGGAAGATCGGCAGGATGTCATTCTGGAAGGATGGCGCCTCGCTGCTGGGCGGGGTCGGTCCCGGGGTTTTCTCCAGGCCGCGGATGAATTTCACCAGGCCTTCGATCTGATCAGAGGTCAAGATCTCACCCCAGGCGATCATCGGCGTGGCCGGATGGCCATCGCTGATTGAGGTGAAGATCTGCTCATCGGTCCGGCTTTTTTGGAAAGACGCATTATCCAGGGCTGGGCCGATGCCGCCCTCGCCGTCGGGCCCATGGCACTGGGCGCACAAGTCGGCGTAGATCTCGTTCGCCGAGACGGAGACAGTCTGCACGTCGATTTCCGGTGGAAGCTCGACCGGCGGATTGGCCTGCCAGGAGCGCAGGAAGGCGACGATCGCATCGACCTGTTCGTCGTCGAGCGGACCGCCGTAGGCGCTGCCGAAGGGCGACATGCCGAAGTTGGGCTGGCCCTGCGAGATGATCGAGCGCAGCGTGAGATCGTCCCGCGTTCGCAGGTATTCAGCCGAGCTGATCGGGGCGATCACGTCTCCCGTGCGGGCCGGGTTCGGTCCGCCCTCGCCGAATTCGCCATGGCAGCCGGAACAGTATTGTGCGAAAAGCTGCTGTCCGACCTCGGTCGAAGTGCCGCGGACGGCCGATTCGGCAAAGCTCACCAGCGCGTCCAGCTGAGCGCTGGTCAGGATATCTCCCCAGACCGGCATCGTCTCATGCGCCCCGCCCTGACTGATGGTCTGCAGTGCGGTCTCGACATCCGGGCTGGTCGGGATGCGGTTTCCGTGGCAGGACGTGCAGTACTGCTCGAACAGGCCCGCCCCATTCGGCACACCAAGCGGGTCGACGACATACTCAGCCAGCGTCTGCAGCTGGTCGTGGCTCAGGCGCTGCCGCC
>JARRJK010000046.1:0-3483 GCA_037379555.1 Anaerolineales bacterium
CAGATTCCCGACCAGATGCGCTTCGACGCCTGCTGGCATGCGTCCGGTCCAGAGCGGATAGAGGTTGAAGGGTGTGCGCACGGTGATGGGCTTCCCGGCATGCTGCGGCCAGAAGAAACCCTCGGCCGAATCATAAAGCACGTTGAGCATCCTCGCGGTGAGCTCGTCGGCGCCGACGCGCCACGCCCGGGCTTCATCGTCCAAGCCGAGCTGCTCTGCGATCGCCGCCAGCGAATCCATCTGGATCACGAGGTAGGTGTTCAGGTCGACGGCGACCACCGGAAAGCCGTGATCCCACATCGGGTTGTCGTCAAGGCCGGAAGAGTAGGGATGGCGGTAATGCGCCAACCCTTCGATCTCGCCCGACCGCTGCTCGAACCACCAGCGATTCCAGCGTTTGAGCGCTGGGTAGATCTCGCGCAGGAACTCCAGGTCATGGTCGATCTCGTGGATCTTTAGGGCGGCCCAGGCCATGACCGGAGGCTTCGTCACACGGGCTGGGATCGGGTGGTCGATGTGGTCGACGAGCCCCTCGTCGTGCACGACATCGGGCAGCATGCCATCCTCGAGCTGCACCGTGAGCAGCGTGCGCAGCTGATCGCGCGCCAGGTCCGGATCAAGATGGCGCAGCGCGATGGCGTGGAAGCAGGAGTCCCAATTCCAGATGCCCAGGTACTGCGCCTTGGATGGCATCAGCGCCTCGTAACGCACATTCCCGAGCGGCGCGACGAGGTTGTTCGCCAGCGACCACCATGCATAGGCGTACGATTCGGCCAGGTATTCATCTGGCGGTACGGCGCCCGCGGCTCGATCCCCTCGCAGCAGGGAGATATGGATCGCACCGCCTGCGCCGGAGGATGAGACCAGCGTTCTGCGCCGCCCATCAACGACAGCCTCATTCCTGCGGCTGAGCGCCTCGGTATTTGCCGTGAGCTCCACCTGCCTGTGGTTGATGAGATCCTCTGCTGGGGCAGGGTTTTGCTCGAAGAGCTCGCTTTCCGTCAGCGCGATCCCGGCAGCCGCGCCCGGCGGCAGGCCGAGAGCCAGCGTGTCGTAGTCGGCAAACGTGACACTGAAGCGGCCGATGCGGGTTTGACAGTGCAGGACGTGGGGGAAAGTCAGGAGCTCGAACTCGAGCTCCTGGCCCTCGCCGTCGAGCAGTGTGATTTCACTCAGATACGGAGGACGGTCACGGTGCGTTTCCAACCCTGGCTGCAGCGCCTCCAGACGCTCGGCCAGCTTGAGGTAGAACCTCGAACGGCCGCGGTACTTATAAAGTAGCAGCCGAGATCCCCGATCACTGAAGGGAACCCGCTGCGGGTCGATTCGATTCCGCAAACGTTCAATTTGTGGGGATGATGCGCCGTATGGCAAGTGCTCCGCCCTCCTGATATCTCCTGCGCTGTCGATCATATCATCGGCTGGGGGGACTGCAGCATAAGCACAGCGTCGGACCCCGGACGAGCGCCCGGGGTCCGACAGCCAGATTCACCTGAATGTGCTTCTCAGCCCTTAACCGAGCCAGCCAGCATGCCGCGCACGAAGTAGCGCTGGAAGGCGAAGAACACGATCACCGGGAGCGCCATCGAGATAAAGGCCGCCGCGGTCAGCAGCTGCCAGCCCGAACCGAGCGAGGTGACCATGTTGCTGATCTGGTAGGTCAGCACCGGGTTCGTGCCGCCGAGGAAGACCAGCGCCACCAGCAAGTCGTTCCATACCCACAGGAATTGAAAGATCGCCAGGGCGGCAATGGCCGGCATCGCCAGCGGGAGCGCCATCCTCCGGAACGCGGTCCAATGGTTGGCTCCATCAAGGTAGGCGGCCTCGAACAGTTCACGCGGCAGCGAACCGAGGAAGTTGCGCATCAGGTAGATCGCGTACGGCAGGCCGAAGCCGGTGTGGAACAGCCACACGCCCAGGAACTGTCCGTTCAACCCAAGCTGCGCGTAAATGCGCGAGATCGGGATCAGCGTCATCTGCAATGGCACGACCTGCAAGCCGACCAGGATCGCGAACATCACCTGACGCCCACGGAAGTCGAGCCACGAGAAGGCGTAGCCGGCGAAGGCCGCGACCAGGATCGGCAGGATCGTGGCCGGGATGGTCACGATCAGGCTGTTGATGAAAGCCCGGCCCATGCCGCGCGGGTTGAGCAGGTCCGTCAGGTTGCAGTTCAGGTCGAGTGACTGCTGGCCTGTTGCACAAGCCTCCCGGTAGGTTCCCGTGGCCCGGTAGCCGACGATGGCATCGATGTAGTTGTCGAGGGTGAAGCGCGGCGGGGCATTGATGCCCGAGATGCGCTTCAGATAAACGGCGATGTCCGCCGCCGCTTGTGCATCGGGAACGGGCGTACCGCCCATGTGCGGCTGGCCGTTGATATCCTTCTTCAACATTGCCAGCAGCTGCAACGAGCGTGGGTACTGGCTGACGAGGTTCGGATCGGTGAGATCGGCGTTGGGAAGCTCTTTCCCGTCCGGTCCATGGCACGAAGCACAGTACTGCGCGTATGCATCGGCGCCGGTCGGTTTGGAAAGCACCGTCCACCAGCCGCTTGTGTTCACGGCTTGAAAGGGACGCAACGAGGTGATCAGCAGGCCGAAGGTCGGGATGAGCCAGACCAAACACATCCCGATGACGACGACGTGGATTGGAACGCTGCCGAGGATCTTGCGAATGCGGTCTTTGTTCATCGCAGCGCCTCCTGTTCGAGGAAGCGTTTGACGTTGGCGTAGATGAAGGGGATGATCAACACGATCAGCACCACCGCGACGGCGGTTCCCCGGCCGGTATTGAAGTTCGCATACATCTCGGTGTACATGCGGTTGGCGATCACGTCCGTTCCGTAGTTTCCGCCGGTCATGACGTAGACCAGGTCAAAGAGTTTGAGCACGTTGATCACCATCGTCGTCACGACGACGATGATCGTGGGCATGATGAGTGGGATGGTGATCTGACGGAAGACGCGCCACTCGTTGGCGCCGTCGATGCGCGCCGCTTCCAGCAGCTCGTCGGGCACGTTGCGCAGCGCGGCGGCGAGGATCGTCATGCTGAAGCCGGTCCAGATCCAGATCCCGACAACGATCAGCGCCAGCGTGTTGATGGGAATCGTCTGCAGCCAGGCGACCGGGTCGCCGCCCAGCTTGGTGATGATGGCGTTCAGCAAACCGATCTGAACCTGCGAGGTGCCGTAGGAATAGACGAACTTCCAGATCACGCCGGCCCCGACGAAGGAGATCGCCATCGGCATGAAGATCACCGCCTTCGCCAGAGATTGATACTTAAGCCGGTCCGCGAGCACGGCCATCAACATGCCGAAGATGACGGTGCCGGACACCATCAGCACGACCCACTTGATATTGTTGCCGTAGGAGGAGATCCAGAACGAATCCCAAGTTGTCTTGAGCGAGGTGGTATCCAACTCAGCGGTCAGGGCGTAGTGGTAATTCTCAAACACTCCCCAACAAGACTGGCCTTCCCTGCAGG
>JARRJK010000046.1:3502-21844 GCA_037379555.1 Anaerolineales bacterium
CAGGTAGAACCAGGGTACGCTCCGACCCTGCTTCATGATCTGCGGAACCCTCTGAGGCATACTTCTCCTCCTTCCGGACAGGGATGCTGCCGGTCGGCCTGGGCTGCGGAACATAATCCGGCACATCCGCTGTTCAAAGTACACGCAAAGTCAGGATCGCATAAAAGTCCGAGTTATTCAAATAAGGACGTGTTCAAACCGTATCGTACAGAAAAGATTGGAGGGCACCCGGCCGGGTGCCCTCCAATGGACGTACATCCTTACTTCAACGCGTCTGCCTGGACCTGAGCGATTGTGTTCAGCACAGTGTCGAGGTCGGCGCCGTTGACGAAGTCGGTGATGCCCTTGAACTCGGCGCTGCCGAAGCCGCCGGGGATCGAGTCACCGATGTCGGGCGTGAAACCGGTGGCGTTCGCCAGGATCGCACCCTTCTTCAGCAGCGACGGATCCGTGTAGGCACCCGCGCCGGCGAGGTTCGGCGTCAGGTCAAAGCCGACCTGGGCCCACATCTCGCCGCCCTTGGCGCTGCTCAGGTAAGCCACGAGGGCTTGCACGGCCGGTGAGTCGCTGAAGGACATCATCCAGTCCGAGCCGCCCTGCAGTCCCTGGGCGCCGGGGACGCCGATGAAGTCATAGTCGGTGCCGTACTGCAGATCCGGATACTGCTCGGCGATCGCGCCGCCGGCGAAACCGGACTGCTTCACCATCATCGCCTCCGGCGGATCGGAGAACACCTTGTAGATGGCGTCAAGGAAGCCCGTCGAGAGCGTGCCCTGGGCGCCGCCTACCGTGTACTTCGGATCCTTGGCCCAAGCGCCGTAGATCTGATAGGCCTCTTTCACGCCGGGGTCATTGTAGGGGACGGTGCCGTTGATGATGCCCATCACGTAATCCGGGCCCTGCTTCACAAGCAGAATGTCCTGGATGAAGTCCGTGCCGGTCCAGCCGGTGGCATCACCGGACTCAAAGCCCATCGACCACGGAACGTTGCCATCGTTGGCCATCTGGTCAACCAGTGCTGTCAGCTCATCCCAGGTGGTCGGGAGCTGATAGCCAAGCGCGTCGAAGTTGACCGGGGAGTACCAGATCAGCGTCTTCGGGTCGGCTTTCACCGGCAGGCCAAGCCACTTACCGTTGACCGTGCCGATATCCTCCCAGAAGGAAGCGTAGTTGTCGGCATGCACGCCGAGCTGATCCATCGGGATCAGGATGTCCTGGTACTGCTCAAGCTGGGTCACGTTCCAGAACGCGATGTCCGGGGGCGTGCCAGCCTGCACGCGCGTGTCAAGCAGCGCCTGGTCGCGCGTGGATTCCGGCTTGAGGACGATGCCGCAAGCGTCCACCAGCGGAGCGAGAATCTTGTTCAGGTTCTCCTCCTCGGTGCCCGACCACTGGTAGAGCATCGAGATCTCGTCGCCCTGCTGGGCGCCCATGCAATCGATCTCGGGCGCCATCATGGCCTCTTCGGTTCCCGACCACTGATAGAGCATCGAGATCTCGTCGCCCTGCTGGGTGCCCATGCAGTCGATCTCGGGCGCCATCATGGCTTCCGTTGCCGTTGGCTCCATCATGGCCGCGGTAGCCGTGGGCTCGGCCATGGCTTCCGTGGGGGCTGCGGGTGCTTCAGTCGGCGTGGCCGTCGCCGGCGCACATGCGCCGAGGACTATGACCAGGGTCAGGAGCAGACCCAGAAGGCCGTATGACTTTCTCATTTCTTCTTTCTCCTTACTTGGCGTTAGTTGAATTGATCAGTGTCTGAGGTTCATTTTCCGTAGTGCGTCATCCCTCCTCTCTTGCCGATCAGATTTCCGGGCCGCTGGCTGGCCAGCATGAAGTCCGGCTACGGACAGTTGGTAATGCTCGCCAGGGACCGCTCGAGCGCACTCGCCTTCAAGCTGCCGGGCGCGGCTCCAAGGTGCTGCCGCGCACGATCAACTCGGGTTCGAGTGTCTCGTAGGCTGGCTCCCGGTCGTTATTTGCCAGGCGGTCCAGCAATACTTCCATCCCGCGCTGGCCTGATTCGAAATATTTGGGTCGTATTGTCGTCAGGTCGAGGTATTCGGCGAATTCCTCATCGTTGTATCCCACGACCGACAGATCATAGGGAATGCTCATGCCGGCCTCGCGCGCAGCCTCCAGCACCCCAATTGCAAAAGAATCGTTCGAGGCGAAGATCGCGGTCGGCGGATCCTGACTCTCGAGCAGCCGCAGCGCCTCAAGCCGCGCCTCATGCCTGCCGCCGTTCGTCTCGTGGAACAGAGCAGGTGCCAGCTCGATGCCTGCCGCCTTCAGAGCCTGATGGCAGCCGTCGAAGCGCAGCCGGCCAGCCATCGACTGAAATGGTGCGTTCGCTCCATCCCCGATGCAGCCGATCCGGCGGTGTCCCAGACTCAGCAGATGATCAACCACCAGCTTGCCCCCGCGGACGTCATCTGTGTCGATGCACGAGACCCCCTCCACCTGCGAGAAATGAGCGTCGATCAGCACCAGCGGCATATTCGATTGCTGAAATCGCTGCGATTCCTCTTCCGTCAGATCGAGCGAGATCACCAGCGCTCCATCTACACGCTTGCGTTGCGCCAGTTCCCGAAAGGCGGCTTGCATCCGCTCGGGCGTCTCGATATTGTAAAACACCATATCGTACTCGGATCCGGAAAGCGTCGCTTCAATCCCGCGCATGCGCTCGGTAACCGTATGGCGCGTGAAGAAGGGCACCACGACGGCGATCGTCAGCGTCTTGCCAAGCGAAAGCCGACGCGCAATCCGGCTGGGATGGAAATCCAGTTCCTCGATCGCCTGCAGCACCCGCACTCGGGTCTGTTCACGGACCTGAGGGCTGCCGTTGATGACACGCGAAACGGTCCCCAATCCCACGCCTGCTTTTTTAGCTACGTCACGTATCGTTGCCTGCATAAAATGCCACATGCATCCTTTGGAACCGGTTCCAAATCACTTATACCACGCAGAACGGGGTTGTCAAGTCAGCCGAAGTGAGGATAGAGAACGCTGGCGCCTAAATGCTGCACTGAAAGATCTATCCTTGCCCAGGGCAACATCTCAGATAATGCGGGTCGAAACCGGAATCTAAACCGACGCCCATGTCTCTGGACTGGATGCAAAACATGCCAGCCTGCGGGGGTAACCCGTGTGCCGGCATGTTCTGGAATTGAAATTGCGCTCAGCCTTTGACCGATCCAGCCAGCATGCCGCGCACGAAGAAGCGCTGCAGCCCGAAGAAGACCAGCATCGGGACGATGAAGGACAGGAAGGCCGCGCCGGTCAGGATGCTCCAGTTGCCGCCGCGCGGATCGATGAGATTGGTGATCTGTACCGTAAGCACCGGATGGCCGGTGAGGAAGATCTTGGCCACCAGAAAGTCGTTCCAGATCCACAGGAACTGGAAGATCCATAGTGAGGCGATGGCCGGCACGGAGAGCGGTATAGCCATCTTCCAGAAGGCGGTCCAATGGTTGGCGCCATCGATGTAAACCGACTCGAACACTTCCCTGGGGAGGCTGCCCATGAAGTTGCGCATCAGATAGATCGCATACGGCAGGCCGAAGCCGGTGTGGAAGAGCCAGATGCCCAGGAACGTATCCTGCAGTCCGATGTTGGTGTACAGGCGGGCGATGGGCACCAGCGCCAGCTGCAGGGGAACGACCTGCAGGCCAACCAGGATGGCAAACAACCATTGGCGGCCTTTGAAATCCATCCATGCGAAGGCATAGGCAGCGAATCCTGCAAACAGGATCGGCAACACCGAGGCCGGGATGGCCACGATGACCGTATTGATGAAGGCATATGCCATTCCTCCCGGGTTGCCCAAATCCTTCCAGAAGTTGCAGGTAAAGGTCGCCAGCGTGCTGGGGACCTTGTTTTTGCAGTCGCTGAGGTAGTTGGCCGTACCCTTGTACCCGACAAGGGCGTCGGCGTAGTTCTGCAGGGTAAGCCGCGGCCCCCCCGAACTGGGCGATTCGCCGTCTAACACATGTAAATACTGGAGCACAGGGGCCAGGATGGCTTGTGCGTCACGTGGGTTGTTGGGCAGCTGCGGATTTTGGAGATGGGCTTGGCCGTTGATCCCCTGCTTCAGGTATGCGAGCAGGCTCGCCGAGCGGGCGTATTTCGATACGACCGCAAGATCAGAGAGGTTGGCCTGTGAGATGGCGTCGCCTTTTGCACCATGACAGGATGCACAGTAGGTCGTGTAATCCTGTTCCCCGACGAGTTTTGGCCGCGCGAAGACTGTCCACCACCCGCTGTCGGTCACGGTCTGGCGCGTGCGGAACGAAGTGACGAACACGCCTAAGGTGGGTAACACCCACAGCATGACCAGGACGACCAGGGAAAGATGCACGGGAAGCTTGTTAAGGAAGCGATTGATACGAGAGAAGGGCCTCATCGCAAGGACTCCTGCTCACGAAAACGGCGCACATTGAAGTACATCACCGGTATGGTAAGAACCAACAACAGCACCGCGATCGCCGTCGAGCGGCCCACATTGGTCACGATCAGATTGAACATGCGGTTGGCGATCACCTCGGTGCCGAAATTGCCGCCGGTCATCACGAAAACGATATCGAAGATCTTGAGCACGATGATGATCAGCGTTGTGAAGACAACTGTTATCGTCGGCAGGATCATCGGGATCATGATGCGCCAGAAGAGCTGCCACTCTGTGGCGCCGTCAACTCTGCCCGCCTCGATCACTTCCGTCGGTAAACCCTTGAGCGCAGCCGAGAGGATCGTCATGCTGAATCCGGCCCAGAGCCAGATCCCGACCATCATCAGGGCGAAATCGTTGATCGGCTGAGTGCTCAGCCAGGCCACCGGCTTTGCCCCGACCCCGACCAGTGCCGCATTCAACACTCCGATCTGCGCCTGATTCGCACCGGTTTGAATCGCGTACATGAAGCGCCAGATCACGCCGGCGCCGATGAACGATATCGCCATCGGCATGAAGATGAGCGACTTGACCAGGCTTTCATAGCTCACCCGGTCTGCAAGGACAGCCACGATCAGTCCGATGGCAACGGTCAGCGGGACCATCACCAGCAGCCATAATGCGTTGTTACGCAGGGCGGTGGTCATCTCGGGGTTAGTCAAAGCGTAGCGGTAATTCTCAAAGACTCCCCAACAGGGCTGCCCTTGTATGCATTCATTGACCGCCGAAGCGTTGCCGGTCCGATCGGTAAAACTGAGCAAGGTTGTATTGATCATGGGGTAAACAATGAAGATGATGATTACGAGCAGCGCGGGCAGTACATATATCCAGGGTACCACCCGGACTTGCTTCATGATGGTTGGCGTTTCCACGGACATCCTCCTGACCTCAGCTGACCTCCGTCGGAAAGGAGGTGTCGGGGACAAATCCCCGACACCTCAAAACCCGACAGAGTTACTGGCCCAGTGATTGCTGCTGGGCAGCGGCTACGGTCTGAAGCTCGGTCGCAATATCCGAACCCTGGACCACTGCGATGATCGCCTTCCACTCGGCAGACTGGAAGGGGTCACCCAGCGTATCGCCAATGTCAGGCGTGAAGCCCTTGGCGTTGGCCAGCATGTCGGCTCGCTTCGCAAGCTGGGCGTCGGGATAGTTGCCCGCTGCAGCCAGGTTCGGGGAGATATCGAACCCAGCAGCTGCCCAGTTCTTGCCGCCCTCGGCGCTGGTCAGGTACTTGATGAAAGCCGAGGCTGCCGGCGAGTTGCTGAACGCGAACATGTAGTCCGCGCCGCCCTGCATGCCCTGCGCGCCGGGGAACTGGAAGAAGTCGAAATCGGTGCCGTACACCAGATTCGGGTACTGCTTGACGATCTCGCCCCCGGCGAAACCGGACTGCTTCACCATCATTGCCTGCGGCGGATCCGAGAAGACCTGGTAGATGGCGTCGAGGAATCCGGTGTTCACGGTCCCCGTCGCTCCACCCACGGTGTACTTCGGATCAGAAGCCCATGGGTAGTAGACGCCGTATGCGTCCTGAACACCTGTATCATCATAGGCGACGGAGCCGCTGATGATGCCCTTGACGTAGTCAGGGCCCTGCTGGGTGAGCAGCAGGTCCTGGATGAAGTCCGAGCCGGTCCAGCCGGTGGCTGCGCCGCTCTCGAAACCCATCGCCCACGGCACGTTGCCATCCGCCACCATCTTGTCAACCAGCGTCTTCAGTTCGTCGAATGTCGTGGGTACGGTGTATCCGAAGGCAGCGAACTGCGCCGGGCTGTACCAGATAATGGTCTTGATATCGGCTTTGGCCGGCAGAGTGAGCAGCTTGCCGTTCACCGTACCGTCTGTCACCCAGAAACTGGCGTAGTTGTCCGTATTCGCGCCCATCGCCGAGAGATCCTGCATCTTGTCGCTGTACAGGCTGATGATCGCAGACGACGGCCAGAAGAGGATGTCTGGGGGAGTACTCTTGACACGAGTATCGAGCACTGCCGCGTCGCGGGTAGCTTCAGCGCTGAGCGCGACACCGCATGCATCCAGGAACGGCCCGGCGATGGTATTGAAACTCTCTTCCTCCGAACCGGTCCATTGGTACATCACGCTTAGCGAGTCACCGGAAGTTACTCCGGTGCAGTCGATCGCCGGCGCTGCTGTTGTTTCTGTGGGAGCCGCCATGGCTTCCGTCGCTGTGGGCATCGGTGCTGCTTCGGTGTTTGTTGCTGCGGGCGCTGCAGTCGGCGAGGCCGTCGCTGGCGCGCATGCGCCGAGCACGAAGACCAGGGTCATAAGCAGGCCCAGAAGGCCATATGACTTTCTCATTTCTTCTGTCTCCTTACCTATCGAAGATTGTCAGACTGATACAAATCGCCATACCCTTTTCAGTGATTCTTCCGCCTCCTCTCTACCGTATCCGTTCGCCAGCCAGCCTGCCGGACAGCGTATGTCCGACCGCGGGCAGCGGTTCGAGTATGACCGGGTGACGGCTTTCGCTTTGCTGCCTGCAGCCGTCCGCGGTGGCATTTTGTTCGCCAACTCCAGCACTATGGCTCTAGCCTCGCGGTCACCGACTCCCAGCCCCTGTCTGCCGTTCATATGTTCGGGTTTCCGAACGCCCATTCCTTCGCGACTTGATATGCGGCGACCGTTGTAGAGCGTCTGATCAAGCCATAACGGAAACCTGGTGCTTAGGTTGCTTGCAGGACGCGTGTAATAGACGCGCCTGCTGCCGGTTGTTATGCGCGGGGAGGTTATCCATTCCACGCTTGGCTTCCTGTCTGCACCGCGTAGGTTAAACGTCATAAGGCATCAATTGTGAAAACGCAGGATTGGTTCCCGCCCCTTGGATTCCTGATGGGCAAGAAGTGTCCAGAGATCGTAACCTTGATATGGGTTCGGCACTGAGTCCTGGCTGCATTGACACACCTTCAACAATCCCCCGGCTCAAAGCTGGCGATACCCCGATGGACCCTTGAGCGTGTCCTTAGCCTAGTCCTTCTCCAATGCAAGGTCCTTAACCAGCCCTAGTCAACACATTAAGGAGAGATTCAGGCGCGATGGCCGTCGTAAATGCATCCGGCGTATAGATGCAGAGCGACGTATGAATTGGTAGACGGCGGGATGTGGATCCGATCCTTGGCTCGATCCCTGCGCGAGAGGGGACGCAAGGCGGAGGAGGTTGCGGCCGACGCACAGATCCGGCGTTGAGCGAAGGGAGGGAAGATACGGCAGTACTTCGAACCGGCACACAGGCCGACCCGGCGAGACGCGCGGCGCTGGGATGCCGCGCTGCGTGCACCCGTGCCCGGTCGGTGTTGGCGGGCACGCAGGGTGGGATTTCTAACGTTCTGCGCTACACCCAGACATCCAGGCCGGCTCCGAAGTGGATGAATCTACCCTATTTCGATACGGCCGCCGTCCTCCCCGCGCTGCAGTGCGACCATCAGCGACAGGTAGTCGCGCAGGTGGCGGGTGATGAGGAAATTCTCACGCACGAACTCCCGCGCCTTGACCCCTATGTTCTCCAGCAATTCACGGTTGTTCAACAGGTAACGGATCCACAGCGCGGCGCCTTCCGGTGTGTCGACCAGGTAGCCTGTGTGGTGATCGATCACCTGGATGCGGATGCCACCGACGTTGCCGCCGATGACCGGCTTGCCCTTCCACAGCCCCTCGGTCACTGTCAGGCCGAAGCCCTCCTTGAGTGATTTCTGCAGGATGATGTCCGCTGCGCGCTGCAGGGCGTTGATCGTGTGATGAGCATCCGCCGGTAGGAGCAGGACGTGAATATCCGGGTCGTCCCCGGCTGCCAGCTGCACCTCGCGCAGGACCGCTTCGCCCTCCGGGTCGTCGCTCGCTCCGCCTCCCGCCAGCACGAGCTGCAAGCGGGGGGTGAACTCGCGCGCCAGCCGGTATGCCTGAATCACGCCAAGCGGATCCTTGAAGCGATCGAAGCGGGAGACTTGCAGGATCAGCGGCCGGCCGGGATCAAGGCCGAACTCCTCGCGCACGGCCTGAACCTGCCCTGAATCCAGTTCGCGGTTCTTCTCACTCAACGGGTCGATGCTGGGGGGGATGAGATACTGTGTGTGCGGCAGAGCCCGGGCAAAGGCCGCCAGCGAGAAGATGCTCGCGTCGTAACCCTGGACGAGCTTCTGGATGTACTTCCACACCCGGCGGTAGGGACGGCTAAGATCAATATGGCAGCGCCATACCCACTTGCCGCGCCGGTCCGGACACAGCTCAAGCAATCGGGCTGGCTGCGGATCGTGAATAAAGACGAAATCCGCCGCTTCAAGCTGCGGCCGCAGCCGTTCGGCGTTCTCGGCATTGGTCGATTCGTAGATCTCGATCAAGCTATCCGGGATGTCGATCGGCGTGCCCTGCAGGGCGTTATGAAACCCTTTGGTGCACTCGTAGAACCCGGCTTCACCGTTGATCACTTCCCAACTGACGTCCAGTCCGAGCTCCTGTTTGAGCGGCACCATCTTGGTCAGGATCTCGGCTACCCCTCCCCCAACACGCGTCGAGTTGACGTGCACCACCGTCTTTCCTTCGAGTACCTTCGAAAGCTGGCGCAGGTGATCGATCGTCGCCTGGCCAGTGACATCGGCGTAGGAATCAAGCAAACTGCTCATGCCTCACCTCCCACGCCGGCGCGTTCGAAGCAGTTGAAAAGCAACCCACCCAATTCGCTCAGGCTGGTGAAGTACGGATCGATCGTGGCGATTTCATCCCGCAGATCAGCATATCGGTCCCCAAATCCCCCCAGCCAGCTCCGGAAATCGTCTTCTCCTTCCGGGCTGCGCCGCCGCGCGTCGATGAAATGATAGTAAAGGCTGCTGTGGGATAACGCGGGCAATAGCTGACGCAAGTCTTCCGGCCGGGTGATCCGCACACCCGTGTCAAACACAACCAGGATCGAGCGGATGAACCGGAAACCTTCATCTGGCTTGGCCCATGGGACAAGCTCCGATTCTTCCAGCCGCTCCTCGATCACATCGATCAGCTCCAGGCGCAGCTCGCTCAGGTCATTAAAGGAGGGCGGATCGATCACGCCCAGCCGCTCCGCCAGCCGGCGGTCATGCAGACCCTCCTGCGCCCAGTGTGCGAAGTCGTTGTTGTAGATCGGCTCCTCGAAGCGCGGCCGCAGGCGCATGCCCCAAAAATGATAGTAAATGCTGCTCTCGGGCACATCCCCCAAGCGGTCCCGCAGCTCACGCAGGTTCTGCGCGGTCACACCGGTGGCGATCGAAAGCATGGCACAATCCGTCACCGCAAAAGGCTTGATATCTGTTTTCGTCTTTGACATTCGACGCCCTCTACTGCTGCCCAACACCATCATCATACTCCGCATTCCATTCCCGTTCACAAGCGATTTGTAATCCCGGCGCTCAACAAGGGATGAGCTTGACGCGAGCGAGCACAGCTTGATAAGATCCTTATTGAAAAAGAATTTCAACAAGAGAGGACGGGCACATGCAGGGCATGCTCGATCAGATGCGAAGCCGCGGCTATCGCATCACCCGGGCCCGACGGGCTGTCACCGAAACCCTGGACACGGCGGAAGCCTGGCTCAGCCCGGAGACGGTACAGCGCCGGGCGCAGGAAAGCTGCCCCGGATTGGGCCTGGTGACTGTCTACCGCACGCTGGCGCTGCTTTCGGATCTGGGCTGCATTCGCCGCATCCATCTTGAAGATGGCTGCAGTGGATACGCTCGCGCGGACCTGCCCCACGGTCACCACGTCGTCTGCCGCAGTTGCCAGCAGGTGGTCGAATTCCCCGGCTCTGAGGACTTAAGCCCACTCGTCGAGCGCGTGCAGCACCAAACTGGATTCCAGATCGAAGATCATATGCTCGAGCTGCTGGGGATCTGTCCCGAGTGCCAGAAGCAGGAGGGCTCATGAAGCGGCGTCCGATCACGCTCCTGCTGGCTACGATGTCGCTGTTGGCAGCTTGCTCCATCTCGAGCCCCATCCCGACAACCACAGCGATCAATACTCTCGAACCGGCCCAGCTGTCCCCGTCCGGCCGGCTGTACGTGGTCGGCACAACCACGATCGTCGGCGACCTGCTGCACCAGGTGGGCGGAGAGTCGATCGACCTGCATGTGATCCTTTCCCCCGGCCGTGATCCACACGATTACCAGGCCACCCCAGGGGACATGCGCGCGGTGAGCAGCGCAGCCGTCATCTTCGTCAACGGCTTTGGCCTGGAAGGGAGCATGCTCACCAGTCTGGCCGATTCCTTTCCAGACATCCCGATGGTCGACCTTTCGCAGGGCATTCAGCCTTTGGGAAGCTCTCCCTCCTTCGACCCTCATGTATGGCTCGACCCGCTCAACGTGAAGCAGTGGGCCGAGATCGCCGCGCAGGCGCTCGCCCGCCTCGATCCCAAGAACGCCTCCATCTACGCGGCAAATGCCGACAGTTACGCCTCCCGCTTGCAGTTGCTGGACACCTGGATCCTGGATCATCTGAGCCCGGTTCCTTCCGAACGCCGACTGCTTGTCACAGAACATCACATGCTGGACTACTTCGCCCGTCGTTACGACTTTAACGTGGTTGGGACAATCGTCCCGGGCTACAGCAGTGAGGCAGAGCCATCGGCCAGGGAACTGGCCCAACTGGAAGACAGAATACGGTCGTCAGGTGCACGGGCAATCTTCATCGAGCACGCTTCCAACGCGCAGCTCGCGCAATCAGTCGCTGATGACACAGGCCTAAAAGTTGTTCCGCTTTATGTCGGGGCGCTGAGCGACTCGAACGGGCCTGCTGCCGATTACATCGCCATGATGCAGTATGATGTTCAGGCCATCGTCCAGGCACTGGGGCCTCCCAGCTAAAGGAGAATCAACCTTCCATGGCAGCTT
Organism: Anaerolineales bacterium; assembly: GCA_037379555.1. GTDB lineage: Bacteria > Chloroflexota > Anaerolineae > Anaerolineales > E44-bin32 > E44-bin32. The sequence continues at coordinate 14,816 of JARRJK010000046.1, forward strand.
TGATCTCCCGTTTCAGCCCGCACGAGAGCGGGGCGCCACCGATCCTGATCGATTCGCTCACCGTTCGCTTCAACGGGACGCTGGCGCTCGATAACCTTGAGCTTGAGATTCCTCCGGGGGCACGCGTCGCAGTCGTCGGGCCCAACGGCGCCGGCAAGACGACCTTGCTCAAGGTCATCGCCGGCGTGCTTTCACCCAGCGAGGGGAAGGTTTCGATCTTCGGCGCAGGCCCGCATGGCCATGTCTGCATCGCCTACGTCCCCCAGCGCAGCCAGGTCGATTGGACCTTCCCGGTGACGGTCCAGGAAGTGGTCATGATGGGCCGCATCCGCAAGCTGGGCGCTTTTCGTTGGCCGCATCGGTCGGATTGGGAAATCGTTTCACATGCGCTGGAACAGGTCGCTATGCTGGATTACCGCGACCACCCGATCGGTGAACTCTCCGGGGGCCAGCAGCAGCGCGTGTTTCTGGCGCAGGCACTCGCACAGGAAGCGGAGATCGTCCTGCTGGACGAACCCCTGAGCGGCCTTGATCTGCCGAGCCAGGAGGCGATCCTCAAACTGCTCGAAGGCCTGCGTCCGCTGGGCATCACAGTGCTGATCGCGACTCATGATCTCAAGCTGGCGGCGGAGCGCTTTGATCTCGTCATGCTGCTCAACCGGCGCCTGCTCGCATTCGGCAAACCCAAGCAGGCCCTCTCACAGGAAGCGCTGCTTGCAGCGTACGGCGGGCATCTGCATGTGGTCGTGGATGAGAGCGGACCGATCCTGCTTACTGACACCTGCTGCGATGGCGATGAGGAGGAGAAGCATGGGTAACCTGCTCCAGCTCCTGCTCGACCCCTTCACACACGATTTCATGCTGCGAGGTTTGTGGGCGGCGCTGCTCGTGGGCGTCGTCTGCCCGATCCTCGGCACGTACGTTGTGCTGCGGGGGATGGCCTTCTTCGGCGACGCACTGGCACACATCATCCTGCCCGGCGTGGTGATCTCATTCCTGCTCGGCTGGCCGATGGCGATCGGGGCGCTGCTGGTCGGGCTGCTGGCCGCGCTTGGCATCGGTGCCATCAGCCAGCGAACTGAGATTCGCGAGGACGCCGCCATCGGCGTGGTTTTCGCGGGCGCTTTTGCGCTCGGTGTTGCGCTGCTGTCCCTTCAGGGCAGCTACGCTGTGGATCTGACCCACATCCTGTTCGGAGACTTGCTTGGCGTGACGATCCCGGATCTTATCCTGCTCAGCGGGCTCGGCCTCGGCGTGCTGGTGACGATCCTGGCCCTGTACAAAGAGTTCCTTGTGCTATCGTTTGACCCGGTGCTGGCGACCACGCTGCGGCTTCCCGTGCGCTTCCTAAAGAACCTGCAGTTGGTGCTGCTGGCCGTCGTGATCGTGATCTCGCTCCAAGCGGTCGGAGTCGCGCTGGTGCTGGCGATGCTCGTCACCCCGGCTTCGACTGCCCGCATGCTCACCAGGCGTCTGCCCTTTATGATGCTTGGCGGCGCAGCGCTCGGATCCTTATCGGCACTGCTCGGCCTGTACCTTTCCTACTATGGCAATATCGCCTCAGGGCCGGCAATTGTGCTGGTCGAAACGCTTGTCTTCTTCCTGGTTTTCCTGGCTGCGCCCAGAGAGGGTTTGCTGCGCCGTATCCTCCGTCCTGCACGAGATCAAATCTGATCAAGCGGCGATATCCGGCGCTCGCAGCATGTTTGCCGTCCGCCCCTGACGCGCTATCATTGCTTTGATGAACTTCGGCTTTGATCCATTCGACGAAAACCGTCTGCGCGCGGCCTGGGTCACGCGCTCGCTGGCGCTTGCCGGACTGCTGCTGCTGACCTCCATCAACGAGACACTGACGCCGTGGATACTGGGGGTTTTTGGCCTGTGGCTGGTTCTAGGCCTCCTGAGCACCCAACTGCTGCGCTCGAGCAGCCATCCGCGCCTCGCGGCAGCGCTCGTCGTTGGCCTGGACAGCGCGCTCGGGCTTGCGGCTGCCGGGCCGGTGGGCTGGCTGACAGGTCCACTGTGGCCAGCGCTGCTGGTCGGCCCGCTGGTTGGCGGATTGCTGCTCCGATGGAGCTGGACGCTGGCCATTTCCGCGGTGGCGCTAGCCGCGGCTGTCCTCAGCCCGATTATGGAACTCGGGCTGGCGAATACGGACCTGATCGCGCTGAGCGGCCGAGCACTGGGGATCTTGAGCGCCGCCGGCGCCTTGAGCGGACTGATGCACATTGTCTATCCTGGGATTGAGCGGCTCAGCCGCAATGGTGCGGGCACACTGGAAGCCGTGCGCGCCCAGGAGCGCGCCCGCACGAATTGGCTCTTCCGGGCCGGAGCGGAGATCAACGCCACGCTGGACGTGGACGAAGTCATCGAGCAATCCCTCGAATTATGCGAACAGGCTCTCGCAAGTGAAGAACGGCGCGAGACACGCCTGTGCAGCGCTCTGGTGCTGCTGACCGAGGATGGCTTTACCACCATGGCCACGCACGGGATCAACCTGAGCGACACACGGCTTGCGTTTTCAGCCGAGAACGGCGCCCTCAGTCGGGCACTGGTGCGCGGCGAACCTCAGATGATCTACAACCCCGAACTCGACCCGGAGCTCACCCAGCTGCCCGGCTTGAACGACTGTCAGGAAGTCCTGATCGCCCCGCTAGCTTACGGCCTGGAGACCTATGGCGTGCTTCTCTTCGGGCATCCGGAAAGCAGCTTCTTCACACGCGACAAGCGCGACCTGCTTGTCTCGATCGCCAAGCAGATCACGATCGCCCTCCAGAATGCGCGCCTATACCAGAATCTGGAGGTGGAGAAGGAGCGCATCACCGAATTGCAGGAGGAGGCACGCAAGAAGCTCGCGCGCGACCTGCACGATGGCCCGACACAGACCATGGCCGCGATCACGATGCGCATCAATTTCGCCCGGCGCTTGATGGGCCGCGATCCTGGCGAAGCCGAAGAAGAACTGACGCGTGTGGAAGATATGGCGCGCAGCACAACACGTGAGATCCGCCACATGCTTTTTACCCTGCGGCCACTCATCCTCGAGACCCAGGGGCTCGTCATCGCGCTCTACCAGCTCGCAGAGAAAGTGCGCGAGACGCACAACCAGCACGTCAATATCGATGCCGACCCGGCTCTTGTGGACGGCATGGATCTCGGCCGGCAGGGCGTACTTTTCTATATCGCCGAGGAGGCGATCAACAACGCCCGCAAACATGCCATGGCCGAGAACATCTGGGTCCGGCTGCGGCGTGACCGGGACAACGTCTCGCTTGAGGTAGAGGATGATGGTGTGGGGTTCAACCTGGGCGCAGTCGATACGAACTACGAGCAGCGCGGCAGCCTGGGGATCGTAAGCATGCGGGAGCGAGCCGAACTGGTTTCGGGCACGCTCCATATCGAGTCTGCCGAGAGCCGCGGGACGCGCGTCACGCTCAATGTCCCATTCGGTCCCCAGTACGAGAATGAAGCTGACGAACCCACCATCGGGCGCGAGCTTGACGCCTGAGCGCTGGGCCAACCTCTGACAGGAGTTCGTGAAATGCGCTTCGAGGCCCTCGCCTGGTCGCTGCTCGAGGTCATCGCTCCGGCGCTGACGCGCCTTGCACGACAGAGGTGGACGTGGTTCACGCAGGAGTGGCTCGAGGTCAGCGCCTGGCTTCACGATCTGCTCATCCCCTACTTGGCGCTCATTCTGGGCTCGATTTCCGGACGCGACGCCGGCCTTGTCCACCTCCCGCTCTACAACTGGGGCCCGGCGGGCACGGCCTGCCTCGCCGGGCTGGCAGCCGCCTTTCTCGTCCTGCGGAGTTTGCCCCATACTCCGCATCCGCACGCAACACCGCTCGAAGTGCTGCGCCCTGAACCCCGTCTGGCACTATACCGCGCTGCGATGGCAGCCTGGGTTTCCGATCTGCCGCTTGCGATCGCCATCGGTGGACTGCTTGCAGCCAGCGAGTGGCTTCTTGCCGCTCAGCCCTGGAGCGGTAAGACGGTCAGCTCGCGATCCTGGGCACAGTTCATGCGGATCGGCTTCTCCGGCGTGATCTTCTGGGCTACCCGCAACCTGTGGCTTACCGCCGCCACCCAATCGGTTGCCGTACTGCTCATCCAGCGCACGAGTCAGGTTCGGGAAGCCAGGCTTGCGGTGAAGCCACCAGAGCAAGGTAAGAAACCGGGCTCCTCGACGCGTCCAGAAATGGGCGATGAACCCAAATAACCGCAAATCACACAGACCGGCGGTAGCGGTCTGGCTGCTGACCGGATTGGCCTACGCCATCTGGTTCGGGTTTGAGGATCGCAGCCTGACACCAGTGGTGTTCCTTGCCGCTCTAACCTGCGGGGCTGTGGGCCTGACTCGCTGCGCCCGGTTCAGGGATGAGGCACAGCCCCTGATGGATCGCAGCGCGCTTCTCCGCACCGCTCTGTCCGGCATGATCTGCGGAGCAGGTGTAGGGCCGGCAGCCAGCCTGCTGATCCTGATAAAAACCGGGCTGCATTCACACCCGGTGCCAGATTTCGAACCCCGGGATGTGCTGCAAGTGCTACGGCTGTCTCCCGCCTGGGCTATCGCTGGCGGGCTGATCGGCCTCGCACTCGGGCTGCTGGTGCTGCTAAACGGCGAGAATGCACAGCGTTGATTCCGCCCTGTGCGTCGCTTACAATGAGAAATAATGGAAAGGTGAGTTGAGATGGGGATCGATTTCAAACAGCAGATTTACCTGTGCCCGAATTGCCTGCTGCCCGGCGGTGAGCCCGGGGAGTGCCCGCAGTGCGGTCACACCCGCGTCAGTTGCCGCCCTGGTGACCCCGATGACCCCTGCCGCCGGCCTTTGATGGATCAACGCGGCCGCGTTCTCACCCGAGCACCGCTGTGGTGGCTGCGCTATACCGTTGGTGAACTGACCCAACAGCTTGGATCGAAATCATAACCATGAAGGACAAGAGATCTCAATGAAGAAAGAAAACGTAATCATTATCGGCTCTGGCCCGGCTGGACTTACCGCGGCGCTTTACACCGCTCGCGCGAACCTGAAGCCACTCGTGGTCTCCGGAAACCAGCTCGGGGGTCAGATCTCCATTACAAATGAGGTCGAAAACTATCCCGGATTCCCCGAAGGCACCACAGGGCCTGAGCTGGTCGAGTTGATGCAGAAACAGGCCGAGCGCTTCGGGGCGCGGGTCGAGATCGACGAGGTGACGGAAGTCGATTTCACTAATGGCTCTCCTTTCCGGATCAAGACCTACTCCGAAGAATATGAAGCTAAGGCCGTAATCATCGCTGTGGGCGCCTCGCCCAAGCGCCTTGAAATCCCGGGCGAGGAGGAATTCATCGGCCGCGGCGTGTCGTTCTGCGCGACCTGTGATGGCTTCTTCTTCCGCGATAAGGACGTGCTTGTCGTTGGGGGCGGGGACAGCGCGCTGGAGGAAGGCATCTTCCTGACCCGCTTCGCGAACCGCGTGCGCATCATTCACCGGCGCGATGAACTCCGCGCTGGCGAAGCCCTCAAAGCGCGCGCCATGAAGAACGACAAAATCGAGTTCATCTGGAACACCGTACTGGATGAAATCCATGGCAATGGCAAGGTTGAGGGAGCCCAGGCGCACAATGTCGAGACGGAAGAGAAACTCAAGCTGGAGACGGACGGGGTCTTCATCTTCATCGGTCATTATCCGAACTCCTCGCTCTTCGAAAACCAGTTGGAGATGGATGACCACAACTATCTGGTCGTCAACGACCATATGATGACAAGTGTCCCGGGCGTATTTGCGGCCGGGGAAGTCCAGGACCCAATCTTCCGCCAGATCACGACCTCCGTCGGCCAGGGTGCGGCAGCCGGAATGATGGCCGAGCGTTGGCTGGATGAGCAGGGCTGAGTCAGGGATGATGCGCTTGCACATCGAGTCCCACGGCGGGGAGTCGGATCCGGACTCCCCGCCTTTACTGCTCATCCATGGGGCAGGCGGCAGCCGGCTGCACTGGCCGCCGGAAATCCGCCGCCTGCCGGATGTGCGCGTGCTGGCCATCGACCTCCCCGGTCACGGCGAATCGCCCGGACCCGACAAGCACAGCATCGAGGCGTATGCAGGATGGTTGCTCGATTGGCTTGAAAGCGAAGGCCTTGACCGGGTCGTGCCGGCCGGCCATTCGATGGGTGGGGCGATCGCGCTCACGATGGCGCTTCAGGCGCCGGCGAGGCTGGCCGGGCTGGTGCTGGTGTCGAGCGGCGCCCGGCTGCGGGTTGCCCCAGCGATCCTCGAAGCCAGCGTGCAGCCAAGTACGTTCCCCCACGCCGTAGAGACCATCATTGAATGGTCCTTCAGCCAAACGGCGCCGCAGCGGCTGGTCGAACTCGCCCGCGAACGGATGCTCGAGGTCGATCCAGCAGTCGTACACGATGACTTCCTGGCCTGCAACGCCTTCGATGTCATGGCCCGGCTGGGTTCGATCGATTCAACCCTGCAGACGATCCCCGAGGCCGGTCACATGGTGATGCTGGAAAAGCCGCATGCGGTTGCCAGCGCGCTGCAGAAATTCCTGGCTGGAATCTCTTCTCCCGCTTAGGCGCTCTGCCCCAGCCGTTCGACAAGAACCGGAAACAGCGCCTCGATTGCCCGGGCCCGATGGCTGAGTTTGTTCTTCTCCTGCGGTGTGAGTTCGGCCATCGTTTTCCCCTGCGCATGGACAAGAAAGATCGGATCGTACCCGAAGCCGTGATCCCCGCGTTCATCCGGCACGATTTCCCCCGGGCACTCACCCCAGGCTTGTTCGAGCTCCCCTTCAGGGCTGCATAGAGCGACGGCGCAGCAGAAGCGGGCTGTCCAGGGTCGGGGTTTGCCAGCCAGCTGCTGAAGCAGGCGCTCGCGCCGGTCGGCGTCGCTGGCGCCTTCGCCGCCGAAGCGAGCTGAATGCAGACCGGGGGCGCCGCCGAGGGCGTCGACCTCCAGGCCGGTATCATCTGCAAGCGTCCACTCAGCCGTTTGCAGCGCCAGCGTGCGAGCCTTCAAGCGGGCATTCTCCATGTAATC
>JARRJK010000047.1:0-16273 GCA_037379555.1 Anaerolineales bacterium
ACGCGCGGCGGGCGGTAGGGCGGCAGCTCGAGACTGAAGGTTGAGACTTCGCCTTTAAGCAGAGTGCGCGACAGCCCCCAGGAGGTGACGAAGGTCAGCAGCACGCCCAGCATGGTGATGCCGACCACGGCCAGGGCCGAAATCAAGCCAGCAAGGTAGGCTGGGGCCAGCGCGCCGATGAAGATCGTCGCCAGCAGGATCTGTGTCGGCCAGCGGCCGTTGCAGAGCGCAAAATTGTTGGTCAGGATGGCGATCAGGCGTTCGCGCGGGCTGTCGATGATGCGGGTGGCGATCACGCCGGCCGCGTTGCAGCCGAAGCCCATCATCATGCTCAGCGACTGCTTCCCGTGCGCGCCGGCACGCTTGAACAGCGCATCCAGGTTGAAGGCCACGCGCGGCAGGTAGCCGAAATCCTCCAGCAAGGTGAAGAGCGGGAAGAAGATCGCCATGGGCGGCAGCATTACGCTCACCACCCATGCCGTCGCCAGGTACATCCCGTCGATCAACAATCCGCTCAGCCAGCCCGGCAAAGCGATCGCCGCCGCGCCAGTCTGCAGCGCCGGGTAGATGCGCCCGATCAATAGATTGCTCAGCCAGGTCGAGGGGATGTTCGCCCCGGTTATCGTGATCCAGAAGACGAGCGCGAAGAGCAGCATCATGATCGGGATGCCCCAGGTGCGGCTCGTCACCAGGCGGTCTATCGTCCGGTCGAGGTCAAAGCGGCGTTCATCCGGGCGGATGACCGCCCGGTCGGCGATGTGTGCCGCTTCAGTGTAGATCGCTTCTACCAGCTTTTCGTGTACGTTGCCGCCAGTCTCCCAACGCAATCCACGCGCTTCCTCGAGCAATTCGGCGGGGTTGATCGCTTTATCGCTCATCAGGAGGCCTCCGCGAGCGGCTGGATGATCATGCCTTCTTCGGGCGTCAGACCGCGCGAGAGATCTCCCAATTCACCCAACCGGATCGCCTCCGCGATACGCTCATCGCCATCGAGCAGTCGCAGGGCCACCCAGCGCGCGTTTGGCAGATCCGGATACAGCGCATGCACGTGCTCTTCAAGCCGGGTTACGATGCGCTCAAGATCCGCGCTCAGCGAGCGCAGACGGCGCGGCTTGGGCCGCGTAACGCCGTTGGCCACGTCGGCTATGGCCGCCACCAAGTCGTCCAGGCCGCGTCCGTACCGAGCGGCAGTCGGCACGACCGGCACCCCCAGGTCGCGCGCCAGGCGGCGCTCATCGACCTGCAGCCCGTGCCGCTTGGCTTCGTCCATCAGGTTCAGGCAGATCACGACCCGGTCGGTGATCTCCATCACTTGCAGCGCCAGGTTCAGGTTGCGCTCCAGGCGGGTGGCGTCGACGACGACGATGCTCACGTCCGGCTGACCAAAGAGCAGGAAATCACGCGCCACCTCCTCATCGAGCGAGGTCGAGAGCAGTGAGTACGTTCCTGGCAGGTCGACCAGTTTGTACTTGTGGCCACCATATTCGAAGCCGCCCTCAGCCCGGGTGACCGTCTTTCCCGGCCAGTTGCCGGTGTGCTGCCGCAAGCCGGTCAGGGCGTTGAACACCGTGCTCTTGCCGGTGTTGGGGTTGCCGGACAGCGCAACCACATAATCCCAGTCCGTCATATCGACGCCCAGCTTTAACAGGTTGGCGGCGTTGTGGACCGGACAGGTCTCGCAGGCCGCCTGGGGCGTCATGGGTTTTATTTCGCTCATCCTACCGACTCCAATCTACGGATCGCGATCCGCTCAGCCTGCTCCTCGCGAAGGGCGATGAGCGCGTCGCGTATACGATATGCTTTTGGATCTCCCTGGGGGGATGCCAGCTCCGCGGTTACCACCGTGCCGGGGAGCAGGCCGAGGTCAAGCAGCCGCCGCCGCTCCGAGCCGCGCACACCGGACGTAATCTCCAGCACCTCGGCTTTCTCGCCTACCGGGAGCTGGGAAAGCCTTTCACCGTCAGCTGTCGCTTGCACGGCGGGCATTGGCCGCACGCTGATGTTCGCGGACACAATCGGGGCCAGGATGTGTTCATCGCCCCCGGCCCAGAAGCGCACCCGGCGAGGCGAAACCTCGATCAAGCGCACTTCCATTCCGGGATGGAGCTCCTCGGCCAGGATTTGTGCGTACACCGCCTCGGGCTCATCCTCGATGTGGACAATCATCAGCGGTTTGTCTTGGGGAGCGTTCATCAAAGGCATCCCGCCGTGCGGCGTCCACTGGCCTTGCTCGTCGGGGATCGGATCACCATGCGGATCGTGTGTCGGGTATCCGAGTTGGGCAGCCAGTTCATCTGCCTGCTGTGGGGTGATGCTGTGCTCGCGTTCCTCGGCAAGTTCGTGCCATTCAAGCGCCGAATACCCGGTTCTGTCCGCCAGGTACCGCTCCCACAATCGGTGGGCGCGCATAATATGCAGCGCGCTCTGCTGACCGAGCTTTGTCAAGCGCAGCTCGCCTCCGCTCAGGTCCACCAGCTCGAGAGCCTCGAGATCTTGCAGCAGGTCCGCGGCCTCATTGGTCGAGATGTGCAGTGCGCCAGCCAGGCTCTCCGTTGTAGGCTGCTTCCCGTGCATCTCACCGCGGTGCAGATGCTTCAGCGCGTCCTCCCGGCGCACGCGCGCGCTGACGCTGCGCCCCCGGCGCCAGCGAGCCAGCAGGCCGCTCTCGGGCCAGAAGATCGCCAGGAGCGCGGCGGTGACAGCGATTCCCATCAACAGCGTGACTAAAGGATCTGACATTCTCATCCCTCAGAGTCCCGGTGGCCGGCGTGAAGGATCTGCAAACCGGGCCGAGCACCGGAACCACAAATCTTGAATAAGTGTATTTTAGTATTAGTTATACCTAAATTTCAAGGGGGAATTAGAAACTGAGCAGATTTTGGACCAGCATCATGCCCAGAAAACCGCCCATCGAAGCCAGCGCGCTGGACTGGCGCTGGGATTCGTTCGCCCGGCTTTCGGGGACCATCTCGCTCAGCACCAGGTAGAACATGGCGCCGGCTGCAAGCCCGAAGGCGAGCGGCAGCACCGGGCGGAAGGCAATCACCGCCAGGTACGCCGGGATGGCGGCCACCGGTTGCGGAAGGCTGGAGACAATCGACCAGAAGATGCATTTCCAACCGCTGACCCCCTCGGCGCGCAGCGGCAGCGAGACCGCGATCCCTTCCGGTATGTTGTGGATGGAGATGGCCAGCGTCATGATCAACCCCAGCCCGATCTCGCCCGAGCCGAAGGCAACGCCGACGGCCAGCCCCTCCGGAAAGCTGTGGATGAACATCGTTCCCAGGATGAGCATGATGCGCCCAGCGCCATCGCCGGTCACTCCGCTGATCGTAAAATCATGATGCTCGATCGAGCGCGCTGCCAGCCCGAACGTCAGCGTGCCGACCAGGACGCCGAACGCGACCGGCGTGATGCCGTCCATCTGGATGCCAGGGATGATCAGGTTGAAGACCGAGGCCGAGAGCATCATGCCGCCGGCGACCGCCCAGCTCAGCTGGGCCCAGCGAGCCGGAAACGTGCGCACAAACAAGAACGGCACGCCGCCCAGGCCGGTGGCCAGCGCAGTGATGGAAGCAGCAATTACAGTTTCAGTGAGCGACGCATCCATGCACGATACCTTCGAGCGTCAATTCCTGCGGGCGGCGGATCCGCCCGATGGTTTATCCGTCAGCAGTTCCTGCAGCGCTTCCTCACCCAGGCTGGTGTACACGCGCTGAGCGAAGAGCTCCATCCAGATAAACTGGCGGGCGATCAGCACCAGGTCACGGTTGTTTGTGATGGTCGCGGCATATTGCGGCTCGCCGCCCGCGATCAGCACTTCACGACCATCGACCACTACGACCAGACTGTTGTTCAGTTCCTGCAATTCGCTTTCCAGGGGAGGGTGATGCGCGGCTTCGCCACAATCGAGCGTGCGCTCGCCGGTCAGAAGCGCACGCACGCGCACGCCGCGTGCACATGCGTCCTCAATCTCGCTAACAAGCTCGGTGAGCATGTCGTCATTCAGGACGAACATCAACTCGTTCCGGGCTGACTCCAGTTGCCCGCGGGCGTATGCCAGCACCGCTTCCCGGCTGGTGATCGACCACAGCTGATCACCCTCGGCGGCTTGATACAGCCGCCCAAGCCCGCGCGAGAGCGTCTGTAGGCGCTGCGTATGCTGGGCACGTTCGCGCGCCAGCAACACCTCTGGCGACAGCGGTCGGTAGCGGGTCGTGTTTCCCTCATGCGACTGCATAACAACACCGCGTGCGTCCAGGCGGCCTAACGTTTCATAGGCCATCGACCGGGGCACGCCCGAGCGCTTGCTCAATTGGTATCCCGTGGCCGGATTCTCCTCCAGCAACGCAAGGTAGATGCGTGCTTCATACTCGGTAAAACCCAGGCCGGTCAGTTCGTGCACAAGATCCATTTGCGATATTCCGCACAATAGTGTTTCGGTTTAGAAACACTATTGTGCCGTGTCCGACCTGGCTTGTCAAGAGTACCGAGGGGGATCGGCGAATGAAGAAGTTTGAACTAGTCGGTAGTCTTCAGCACGAGGCTGACCGGGCAGTGATCTGAACCTTCCACCTCGCTGTGGATTTCAGCATCTTCCACGCGCGGCATCAGCTCAGGGGAGACGAAGAAGTAGTCGAGACGCCAACCGACATTCCGCTCACGGGCCTTTCCCCAATAAGCCCACCAACTGTAGGCTTCACGCTCGGGGTACAGCTCGCGGAAAACGTCCTTATAACCCAGCCCGAGGAAACGATCGATCCACGCCCGCTCAATCGGCAGGAAACCGGTCGTGTTCTGGTTCCGGCGTGGGCGGGCCAGGTCAATCTCGTCATGCGCGGTATTAATGTCCCCGCATACGATGACGCTGCGGCCCTCGGCCCGCAGGCTCTCACAGGTATCCATCAGTGCCTGCTTGTATTCCATTTTGAAGGGCACCCGGCTGTGATCGCGCGAACCATTCGGGACGTAGGAGGTGATCAAGATAAAGGAATCAAAGTCGGCAAGCAGCGTGCGGCCCTCGCGATCGAATTCCGGTATGCCCAACCCCTCTTCAACCGCGGTCGGTTCGAGACGCGTGATCAACCCCACCCCGCTATAGCCTTTGCGTTCAGCCGAGGACCAGTAGGTGTGATAACCGGGAGGAGAGAGCAGCGCTGGCGATAGCTGACTTGGCTCTGCCTTGGTCTCTTGCAGGCAGAGAATATCCGGCTTTGTTTGACCCAGCCATTCGAGAAACCCCTTGCGCTCCGCAGCTCTCAGGCCGTTGACGTTCCAGGAAAAGATATGAATTGGTGGCATCGAAGGATTGGCCTACGTCCCAGTTCGATTTGGGGAATGGTAGTAGAGACGTTCTTCGGCCGGCAATCCATCACATGCGGCGCGCAGCGGGCACCAGCCGCAGGCCTGGTCTTCGGACAGGCAGCATACCCTGCCCATCGAGACGAGGGTCCTGAGCATTCCTTCCACGACGTCGGTCGGTGCATTCACGGCCTGCGCCAGCTGCGAAGCGCAGAGCGGGCCGGAAGTCCGATCAAGGCAGCGCAGGATTTCATTCAGCGGATCTTCCATGTGCGACACCGATCTCAAAGCAGGAGCCGAGCGAGCTGGTACACGCCGACCGCCGCAATCCACGCTGTCAGCGATTGGTAGGCAGCCGAGAACAGCGCCCAGCGCACGCCGAATTCAGCCCGCAGAGCGCTCAGGGTCGCGATGCAGGGGACGTAGAGTAAGACATAAACCAGGAACGCGAGCGCTGCCGGGCGCGTGAACTTTTCCGGCAGAATCCGTCCGAGGGAGGTGCTTCCCTGCGTTTCTTCAACCGGACCCCGCAACAACCCCAGGCTGAGTGTGCGTCCCAGCCGCTGAGCGGCGCTGGCAGTCGCCTGCGCCAGCTCCCTGCCAGTTTGAAGCAGATCATCTCCCAGATTAAGCTGTTCTGGAATTACCTGCGTCTGCTCTTCGCCGAGGTAGATCTGCGACATCGTGGCGACCACGACTTCCTTCGCCACCAGGCCGCTGACGAGCGATCCGGAAGCCTGCCATGTCCCGAAGCCGGCCGGCGCAAAGACAGGCGCGAGCGCCTTGCTCAATCCGCCGAAGTAGGTGTTTTCCAGGTCGTGTGCTCCCGCCGGCAGGTTGAGGAGCAGCCAGATCGCTACGCTCGCCCCGAGGATCACCGTCCCGGCGTTGCGTACAAATGCCCCTGTCCGCCGCCGCACCACGCGTGCGGTGTCGCGCACGCCCGGCCAGCGGTAAGGCGGCAGCTCGAGGATGAAGCTCGCCGATTCCTCGCTGCGCAGCATCGTGCGCGACAGAACCCATCCGGCACCGGCCGCAAACAACACCCCTGCCGCATACAGTCCCCAGATCACCAGGCTGGCATGCGTGCCGAAGAAAGCCAGCGCGAAGACAACGTAGACCGGAAGGCGGGCCGAACAGGACATGAAGGGAATCAGAAGGGCGGTGAGGATGCGATCCCTGCGCCGTTCAAGCGTGCGCGTGGCGTAGACGGCCGGGACCGCACAGCCGAATCCGAGCACCAGCGGTACGAAGCTTTTTCCGGTCAACCCCATCCATGACAAGGCGCGGTTCATCACGAAGGCTGCACGCGCCAGGTAGCCCGAATCCTCAAGCACCGCAATAAACGCGAACAACACCACCAGCCCTGGCAGGAAGACCAGCACGCCGCCGACACCATCGATCACACCCTCGACCAATAGGCCGCGCAGCCACTCCGGGGCTCCCATCTGAGCCATGCCCCAGCTTGCCCAGCGTGTGAGCGGACCTCCGAAAAAGGATGATATCCAATCCAGGAAAGGCGCCGAGACCTCCACCACCAGGCTGAAGACGAGGTACATCACGAACAGGAACAGCAGCACGCCGAACAGGGGATGGGTGACTGCCCGATCGAGCAGCTCATCCATGCCAGCGCGGCTTTCGCTGCTTTTCTGAAGGACGCCCTGCAGTGCGACGCTGGCCAGCTTGTATCTACGGTCGGCAATCAACAACTGCGATTCGCTGGCATGGATTTGCTGTAAGCGCCGGCGTGCCTCGGCGGCGTGCCGGAGCAGGTTTTCTCCATTCCTGCAATCGGCGACCCTGCACTCAACCCCGTACTCGCCCTCGAGCAGCTTCAACGCCAGCCAGCGTGGATCGAAGCGATCCTGGAGAGAGTCTACCTTCTGGGCCCGCGCCGAAAGCCATGCCAGCTCTTTCTCGACAGGGTCCCCATAATCAAGTTTGAAAGCGGATCCGCCGTGCGGCCTCTGCTCCGTGATCAGGCGTGCGCTGCGCTCGATCGCCGTCTTCAGGTCCGGCAAGCCGGTGCCAAAGCGGGCCGCGATGGACACGACGGGCACGCCACCCAGGTGTGCCGCCAGTGCCTGGCAGTCGATGCTCCCGCCCTCTTTCTCGGCCAGATCGCTCATGTTGAGAGCCAGGATTGTCGGAAGGCCCATTTCAAGAACCTGCAAGCCGAGATAGAGATGCCGCTCCAGATTGCATGCGTCCAGGACAACCAGAACGAGGTCTGGTGGAGCATCCAGCAGCGCATCGCGGGCGATGCACTCCTCCTCGCTGTACGCCGTCAGGCTGTAGGTGCCTGGTAGATCGAGGACGGAGAACATCCGGCCGTTTAACTTCATCCACCCCTGCTTGCGCTCCACAGTCTTGCCAGGCCAATTGCCTACGTGCTGATGCGCTCCAGTCAGAGCGTTGAAGAGGGTTGTCTTGCCCGAGTTCGGGTTGCCAACGAGGGCGATGCGCAGATCAGGTTCCGGCCTCACGAATCGCTCTCCGGCCGATGGCGACGGCCACGCCCGAAGCGAGGCCGCCAGCGCCGACGCCGGCCCGCCCGATCATGAGCGACAGCCCCAGCTCGGCCGCAGGGACGGACGATCACGTCCCTAGCACTGCGGCGATCGACAGCCAGCATGGCGCCCCGCACTCGCAGCAACAGGGGCTGTCCCGGGGCGGCGCGCATAATCTCCAGCCGCGTCCCCGGCGTCATACCCAACTCGGCCAGGCGCTGTGCGCGCCGCCGGCAGCCGAGGAAATTCACCACCTCCACTGCACAGCCAGCCTGCAGGCTGGCAAGGCTGGATGTTTCGCCGTCCCTATCAAACATCTTCGGGTCCGTCCTTTCGGACCAAGACGCCCTCTGCCACCTTCCGCCCGATCACCTGCATCTCGTCCCCGATCTGCAAGGAGCGCGGGCCATCGTAGGGAGCGATCTCTACCAGCCTGAAGCGCCTTCCCGGCCGCACACCATGCGCATCAAGATGAGCGAGCAGGACGGCTTCCTCCTTGCGGATGCTCAGCACGACCCCCTCATCGCCCGCCCGCAGGGCGCTCAGCGGAAGGCCCGCAGTGGCGGATTCCAATTCGCCCACGCGTGGAATCGGGTTGCCGTGCGGGCAGGATTCGGGCCATCCCAGAAAACGATCAAGGGCGTCGATGACCTCCTCATCCGTGAGATGCTCAAGCTCGCAGGCGGCATCATGGACCCGAGCCCAGCCCAGGCCAAGATGGTCGGACAGGAATCGCTCCCACAATCGATGTCGGCGCAAGATAGCCAGAGCTTGCCGCTCGCCGGCTGCCGTCAGGCGCACGCCTTTATACGGGGTGTGTTCGAGATAATCGCGTTCCTGAAGACGCCGCACCATCTCGCTGGCTGAAACTGTGGTGATCTTCAATCGTTCGGCCAGAGCTGTGACCGGAACCGGGTCCTGCGTTTCCGCCAGGACGAAGACCGTCTTCAGATACATCTCTTCGCTTGCGCCGAATTGATGCCGCTCCGACATCGTGCGCCTTCCTCGGTGCAATAACAGGTGCACCACCCAAAAATATGTTAGGTATACCTTATATTACAGAAGCGGCGGGGGCAGCGCATGTGACAATCATCACGCTGTATGCCGCGTTCTGTACTGGCGCTGGCTCGTCTGGCCGTACCTGCAATGAGGGGAAGTGAGCGCGGCGCACGCCCGGTACGCGTCGCGCAGGCACCTTTAGGAACCGCTTCCGATGCGGATTCCCGCAGCCGCCTGCGCTGTAATTATTGAAGGCGGGCGACCCCGGCATGGCTGCTTACCGCGGCCAGACTCGTCCGCTTTCGTGCTGTGGAACTAGCCTCCGCTGCTCATGCTTACCTCAGAGGCTGGCGTGGTGATGACCCAACCAACGGGCGTCCCTGCGATCGGGTGCGAAAGCTGGCCCGCCGATACCCGCAGCCCGGTAGGGTTCTCGGTGAAGCTGCCACTGGGTGCCACATTGAAGTACTGGCTATCGGCGTAGATCTGCGCGTCCTTGGCTGTTAGCGTCACCGGTTTACTGAATTTCACGATCAGGTTTCCATTCGCGTCCCTGACGTTGAAAGCAAAAGCCAGGACGGGCACCTCACCTGAGGGCGCGTCGCTGGAGAAACTGCTGGGGTCTCCCGAAAGGAGATTGATCGTCACCGGTGCGGTAAACGCATCCGCCGGCACACTTACCGTGTACGGGCCGGCTGTGATCGTAGCGGCGGTTCCGGGGGTGAAATCCTGGGTGGCGATGACATTCGGAAAGCCGTGCATCATCCAATCGGTGCCGGCCGAGGATGGAGCTGCGGCTGCCGTCGGGGTTGCCGTCGGGCTCACGCCGTAGGATCCACAAGCAGCAAGCAGCGTGACGATCGCAAGACTGATGGTGGCTAATTTCTGGATTTTCATGTGCGCACTCCTTTACCTGAAGAAACTCGGAAATACCTGCACGTGTACCTGTAAAACCTTCAAGCACGCATTGATGATTATCCCCGCCGCTGCCACAGGCTGTCTTTATCCACAGATTGTGGGCAGTTTATGGAACCCTTAAGCATCGCACAGAGTGAGCCGTGCAACCCGCGAATTCCTGAGGGAAGCACTCCCGTTCAGAGAAGCAAAAGGAAGACCCGGCAGAATTCGACCTCGTCTTCCGTGTGCTGCAGGAGACAAGTTTGCTGAAGGATCGATTAATGTGGCGGCTGGTTCAGGTCGGGCGGTGCGGGGGTGGGTTCGATCACGAAGCCGTTGCGCCCGCCAAAGGTGAGGTAATTCACCCGGCCTGGATAGAGGTAAAACTGCGCCGTAAAGGCATGCCCCGCAAAGTTGATCAAGACCTCGTAGGGTCCAGCAGGGAGATCGCTGATGACGAAGTTCTCATTGAAGTGATCATCAGGCAGCACCGTGCCCTCGGCATAGGACCAGACGTCCCAGCGCTGCTCAGTCTCGAGCGATGTGATCTGGATCAGCTGTTCGTATAGCGGCCAGCCATAGGTGTTCTCGAGCCGCCCGGCGAGAACGCCCCAGCCCTCCGGCGGGACGATCCATAACTCGGGGTTGCGCGTGCTGAAGTAGCGGTTTTCTCCCAGCCGCACTTCAAAATGGAGATGGGGCCCGCTCGCGTCACCCGTCTCGCCGACGGTTCCCAGGCGGTCCCCGGCTTGCACGCGTTGTCCGCGCCAGACATCAATCGAACCCATATGGGCATAGACAGTGTAAAGCGGCTGGCCTCCGTAACCGAAATCATGCAGGACCGCAACCGCCAGACCGTAAGGATCGCTCTTGTCCTCGACGCCGCGGTACAGTCCATATCCAGCCCAGACCACTTCACCTGACCCTGCCGCGACCACTGTAGCTCCACGCGAGGCGCTGATATCGATGCCCGTGTGCATGTCCTCTTTGCCCAGCAAGGTGCTGCCATAGCGATACTGCGGATTTGGCCAGTTGACCTCGTTTGAGAGGATCGGGCGCGAGAGGAAGAAGTGATCGAAGGGTCCGAGCGACCAGGGCGCAGTGTAGGGTGGGGGACGCCAGCCGATGTCAGGCACCGGCAGCGCTGTGGGGAACGTGACCGGGAGCGGCTCGGAGGGGATCTGCATCTCAAGCCGGCTGCCACCCTCCTGGGCTCCACTCTCGATGACGATCTCAGCCACAGGCGTAGCACTCGGAGCCGGGAGGCTCGTCACTACTGCTGCAGGTTCTGCCTGAACAATGCACGATGCCAGCGCCATGGCTGGTATGAGCACAATGACGGTTTTCCGGAATGCGCTGAAGGACATGCACCTCGCCTTTTAGCTCTGGATGCCGAGCACTACGATTGTGCCCCGAGTCGGGCCGGGATCCAATAGGAAACCTGGTTCCGCCGGGGACCATGCGTGTAGGTTGCAAGTATAGTGCCAGCTTCGCCTTGACCCCGTCTCTCCCGGCTGATATGATCTCCCGCCGGAGCGCATATGAAATCCCCAACGGACATGCTGATCAAATCCCGGTTTCGGCTCGCAGCCACAACGGTCATCGTTCTGGGGATCTTGCTGTCTCCTGCTTGCTCGAGTCAGGTGGAAAGCCAGTCGGCACCTGCGACCACAGAGCCGGCCCTGACGCAGGAGCCATCCGCACTCAACACGCCAGACCCCGCCCTCCTGCCTGAATTTCAGCCCGTAGTCGGTAAGCCCGGACTCCAGCGCCAGATCGAACTGCACACCAATATGCCGGATCGGCCGCGGCTCGACATCATCAAGTACCTGGTTAAAGAGGGGGATACGCTTTTCGGGATTGCAGAGAAGTTCGGCCTTGATCCGCAATCAGTGTTGTGGGGAAACTGGGATACGCTGGAAGCCGACCCGCACACGCTGCGGCCGGGGCAGGAACTCAACATACCCCCGGTCGATGGTGTTCTTTATCCATGGAATGAGGGCGATTCGCTCTACAGCATCGCGAGTTTCTTTCACTCCACGCCGGAAGAGATTGTTGAGTGGCCGGGAAACCACCTCGGTTTCAATATCGATTTTGCCGATCCTCAGATCGAACCCGGCACGCTGGTCGTTGTGCCCGATGGGCGGCGCGATCCGCCGAGTTGGCAGATGGTTGTGATCACCCGTGCCAATCCGGCTGCGGCCAGCATCCTCGGCCCCGGCTACTGCGGTTCGGTCTCGAGCGGGGCGATCGGCAACGGCGTTTTCAGCTGGCCAACCTCCTCACACTGGCTGTCTGGCTATCACTACACACCCGGCCTGCACGAGGCGATCGATATCGGCGGATCCATTGGCAACCTGATCACGGCTTCTGATTCGGGCGTGGTGGTGTATTCCGGGTGGAACAACTATGGCTACGGCAACGTGGTCGTGATCGATCACGGTACCGGATGGCAGACGCTCTACGCCCACCTCGATACGATCAGCGTTGGCTGCGGGCAGTCCGTCTTCCAGGGTGGCGCGATCGGCACGATGGGCGTGACCGGCAACTCCAGCGGGCCGCACCTGCACTTCGAAATGCGCAGCGATATCTGGGGACGGGTCAACCCGCTCAATTTCCTGCCCTGAGATCAACAGGGGCGTATGAATTACAAGACAGGGGCACGGCGACGCCGTGCCCCTGTGGGTTTCTATGCGCTTTGCCGGTTCACTGGCAGCCCTGGTCCTGGGCCGTGACCTGAGGTGAGGCCCCACCGGCGTTGAACGCCTCCAGCGCGTAGCTGTGGGCGCCCCCGCGTGGCGGGCTGTCGACGTAACCATTCGCGTCGGCCCCAAGCGTGGCGATCAGCCCTCCATCGCGATACAGTCGGTAGCCGTCCTCGTTTCCGGCTTGATCAATCCAGGAAAGCGTGACGGTGTAGAGCTTGGGATCGCAAACCCGGTCGCTGATGCGGAAGCGAGCCGGAGCTTCCGGCGGTGTGACCGGTACCGGGGTCGGCGGCGCGGGGTAGGGGGGCAGGTCCTCGACCGGGCCGCTCGTCTCAACGGTCGAGTCCGAGACCCAGCAGCGCAGCTCCGTCAGCCACCAAAGCGGCCGGCCCGGTTCGCTGCGCCCGATAAGTCCTGCTACCTGCCCCATTTCATACCCGGCGGAGGTGCCGTACTCCGTCCCCGGGCCTTTGCGGCAGAATGCATTCATGATGAACTTTGCGGACGGTTGAAGGACAGGAGTCGGAGTGGGCGTAGCCGGCATGCTTCCATCGGGAGCCGGCACGTCGCCCGGCTGGCCGTACCAATCGCAGATATCGACCCCGCTGGTCACCTGCCCGGCGACGATCGGGAACTGAATCAGGCTATGATCGGTGCAGTTCACGGTCAGGCCGCAGGGCACCGCCTGTGAATAGGACCCTCCGATGTTGTATCCCTGCGGATACGCGTAGGCTACATAGGTGCCTGGGGAGAGATCATGGCTGTAGCTGGCGGTACCGTCGAGGTGCGGAAACGATGTGACCACCTGGCTTCCGATCTCAAGGAAGTACAAATCCATCGGTGGAATGCCTTCCGAGGGGTAGCACAGCGCACCGGTGACTGTTCCAAGAGTCGGTGGAACAGGCGTGGGAGTGGGAGGCGGACCAATCGAAGGCGATTCCACTTCAATCGAACCGCGGTCGCAGGCGCTCCCCTGGGGACGAGAGACGCTGCGCTGATCCTCGGAGATGCATTTGTCCGGATCGCCGCTGTCGATGGCCGGGCTACCCGGGTTCGGCATATGGCTCAGGCCATTGCCTCCATTCGACGCCAGGAACGCGAGCAGCGGATCGGTGCTGTTGAGGTCGGAACCCTCCACAAAACCACAACTGGCGTCATCTGAGATGTTGAAGCCCAGGGATGGGCTCATCGGCGTCGTCCCGGAGCAGTTGCCGCCAGAGTGGTAGGCCAGCACGCTGCTGCGGATGGTCATGGTTCCCCCAGCGTCGTTGCGCAGGCCGTCGACGTTGTTGTACGCCGCCGTGATGAACTCGAGGCGCAGGTCCCCGATATTGAAAACTCCTGAACCCCCGGGAGCCCCGGGCGGGGCGACGATCATGTTGGCGCTGAGAGTCGTATTCTGAAGGAAGAGCGCTCCGGCCAGGTCGTTGTAGGCTCCTCCCCCGAGGCCGCCGAGCGCGCTGTTGTTGTTTACGCTGCTGCGGTAGAGATGGGTCAGCCCCTGGTTGAAGACTCCACCGCCTGCGCTTGCGTTGTTGTTCGTAAACCACGCATCGTACAGGAATGCTTCCCCATCCGGGCCGTTCCACAGCCCGCCGCCGTTCAGTCCGGCGACGTTTTCTACCAGGGTGATCCAGTTGGCTTCCAGATGACCGTCGCTGTAGATGCCGCCACCGTGATTCACGGCCTCGTTATCGCGCAGCTCGACATCATTGAGCGTGGCATTGGAGGCGAAATTAACCCATATTCCGCCGCCCATGTCGCTAGCCGTATTGCCTTGGAGCAGCACATCCTGGGCGTTGAGCTCGGCTGTGGCGAAGTTGTGGATTCCCCCTCCCTCATCCGCCTCGTTGGCGAAGATCTGCGTCCCCTCCAGGCTCAGCGTCCCGGCCTCGTTGAAGATGCCCCCGCCGGAGGATGATCCAATCCCCCCCAGCGGAACGGCAGCCACATTGTCGTGGATCGATGCATTGAGGATCGTTAGATCGCCGTGGTTGCGCACCGCGCCGCCAAGCTGCGCGTTGCCGTTGATCAGGATCAGCAGCTCGAGGTTGACCACTGCCGGGCTGAAGACCTCGAAGATTCGGTCTTGATCCTCGCCGCTGATCGACGGCGCCCCTGTACCGACGATCGAGAGGTCATCGGTGATGTCCAGATCGCCGGTGGCATTTGCGTCCTCGTCAGCGCCCGCCAGGGTGAGCGGGTAGTTACCAGCGGGCAGCTGGATGGTTTGCGCGCCAGGACAGGCATTGGCGTTATCGACTGCCTCGCGCAGCGAGCAGTCGCTCGCGCTGCACACGCCATCGTTGGTGTCATCGGTTTTGGTCACGAGATAAACCGGTTCACAGACCGGAGAGGGCGTGCAGGCTGATGCCAGAAGGAGTGCAGCAATTGCCAGCAGCAGAATGTGGAGAGTGGAATGACGGTTCATAGCTTCCTCGCAGTTGATGGCGGCCGCCGGGAGCGTGCCCGGGCGGGCCAATACGACAGGGAGAGACTGGCTCTCACTCTGATAACGCACGCCGCAGCATGTTTGTGACAACATAGCATCATTTAGGTAGATCTGCCATAAGCCTCCGCGTGGCGATCCCGCCATGTTGGTAGTAGATTCAACGCCTAAACCAGCCCCGTCGAGGAGCGATGATGAGGGACTTGTTCTTGCTCAACCCGGATGTGATTTACCTTAATCATGGCTCGTTTGGCGCGTGTCCGCAGCCTGTCTTTCGCGAGTACCAGCGCTGGCAGCGTGATCTCGAGCACGAGCCGGTCGAATTCCTCGGCCGACAAGCCATAGAGCTGATGGCCGAAGCACGGCGTTCGCTGGCCGCCTATCTCGGCTGCGGGTCGAACGACCTGGTGTATTTCCCCAACCCGACGACGGCGATCAACATGGTGGCTCGCAGCCTCGATCTTCAGCCGGGAGACGAAGTGCTGGCGACCGATCACGAATATGGGGCTATGGACCGAACCTGGCGCTTCATCTGCGGGAAGACTGGAGCCCGCTATGTCCAGCGGTCGATCCCGGTTCCTTGCGAATCAGCCGAGCAGGTCCGCGAGCAGTTCTTGAGCGGCATCTCCGGGCACACCCGCGTGATCTTCATCAGCCACATCACAAGCCCCACTGCGCTCCGCTTTCCAGTGGAGGCGATCTGCCGGCGCGCTCGGGAAGCCGGGATTCTCACGATTGTCGACGGGGCCCACGCGCCTGGCCAGCTCGAGCTCAACCTCGAACAGATCGGGGCCGATCTGTACACCGGCGCCTGTCATAAATGGCTCTGCTCCCCCAAGGGCGCTGCATTTCTCCATGCCAGGCCGGAGATCCAGGACCGGCTTGAGCCGCTTGTCGTCAGTTGGGGATGGGAGCCTGACGAGCCCGGCCCTTCTGCGTTTATCGACCAGCAGGAATGGCAGGGGACGCGCGACCTGGCTGCGTTTCTCGCCGTGCCTGTGGCGATCGAGTTCCAGCGCGAACATGACTGGCGTGCCGTCAGAGAACGCTGCCGCTCCATGATGCAGGGTCTGCGTTCACGCCTGCAAGCGAAGCTCGGTCTGCATCCGCTGACCTCCGACTCACAACTGGAAGCGCCGCAGATGTTCAGCATGCAGCTGCCCGAATGCAACCCCGAGGAATTGCAGCGCATATTGCTCGAACGATACCGGATCGAGGCTGTCGCACGCAGGTGGGCTGGGCGGGATCTGCTGCGGGTGTCTCTGCAGGCCTACAACAACGAGGATGATCTCAATGCGCTAACGGCCGCCCTCGAAGAGCTCCTGTCACCGGCAGCTTGACGCGCTCCTCGTCTGAAAGCAGAATACCCTCATGCGCAAGCGCAGGATCGATTGGACAATCGTCTTCCT
>JARRJK010000048.1:0-18209 GCA_037379555.1 Anaerolineales bacterium
TGGGGGGTAGGGCGTTCGAAAGCGTCTTCTCGATCTCACCATATGACCTTTCGGCAGCGCGCTTGCTTATCGGTGATCCGCAGATCGGGTACAAGGTCGCCCTGTGCGAACGGGATGTGGCGATTTATGGGTCAATCCTGCTCGGTGGCCTGATTTTCGCGCTTGTCCGTCATCGCCTAAAGCCGATCCCCATCTGGCTCTGGTTTGTGGTAGGCATCCTGCCGATCGCGCTGGATGGAGGATCGCAGCTGCTTTCAATGCTTCCCCTGTTCGATTTTCCGGTTCGCGAGAGCACACCCATCCTGCGCACGCTCACTGGCACCATGTTCGGTCTGGCCAATGTATGGCTGGCTTACCCTTATGTTGAGGACGCGATGCAGGAGACACGCACGCTGGTTGCGTCCAAACTGGCAGCGGCAGGTGAATTGGGCTGAGTTTATCGCCAGGGGCTGAATGCGGGGGCGTGATAAACTGATGTCATGCAACTGCACGAAGCGAACGGCCTGAGATTCCTTCAATTTAGCTCGCTCAAGCTCGACGGACTCTGCCATGGGGTTTTCACGCGCGTAGGGGGCGTGAGCCCGAGCCCCTGGGAGGCGCTCAACGTAGGCGGCACGGTCGGTGACGATCCGTTGAGGGTGTCCGAGAATCGGCGGCGGATCTTCCGGGCGCTGGACCTCGATCCCCGTTCTGAATACGACGTCTGGCAGGTGCACTCGGCCGATGTGGCGATAGCGGACCGCCCGCGAGAGGGGCGTGACCACGTTCGTGCCGATATCATCCTGACCGCCGTTCCGGGCGTCACGCTGTTCATGCGGTTCGCCGATTGCGTTCCGATCCTGCTCTACGATCCCCGCAGGCAGGTCATTGGATTGGCGCATGCTGGCTGGCTGGGCACCGTCCGACAGGCAGCCAGGGTCGCCGTGGATGCGATGAGCTCGCATTTCGGCTCCCGTCCTTCCGATCTAGTTGCAGCCCTGGGTCCCGCCATCGGGCTAGATCATTATGCAGTCGGGCAGGATGTCATCTCCGCCTTCCGCGAGAGCTTCGGTTGCAAGGCGGATCCCCATCTTCAGCGCTTTGATGGAGAAATCCATCTCGACCTGATCAGTTCGAGTCAGTGGAGCAGGTGGACATCTGCACCGCATGCGACGTCTCGGAATGGTTTTCGCATCGGGCCGAAAAAGGGCAAACCGGGCGCTTCGGGGTGCTGTTTTGCATCAGGGAGCCATGATGCCAGATTCTGGAGAACTCCGGGCTGAAATTACGCATAACCTGAAGTCCGTACATGCACGCATGACGGCAGCCGCGCAGCGTGTGGGGCGGTCTCCAGAAGAGGTGAGATTGGTTGCGATCTCGAAGTCGCAGCCCGTGGAGAAGATCGTCGCTGCTTACGAACTGGGTCAGCGCGAGTTCGGCGAAAACCGTGTCCTGGAGGGCATTCAAAAACAGCTTCAACTGAACGCGTACCCCGATATTCGCTGGCATATGGTCGGCCATATTCAGAGCAGGAAGGCCGAGGACGCTGCGCTTCACTATGACGTCATCCATTCCATCGACCGTATGAAGATCGCCCAGCGGCTCGAAAGGTTCGTGAAGGAGGAGCGAAGCAGGCTGCCGGTCTTTCTGGAGATGAATGTTTCAGGGGAGGAGACAAAGGGCGGTTGGAATTTCTCGCAAGTCGATCGATGGGAGGCCAAGCTTGCGCAAGTGCGCCCCGTGCTGGAATTCGAGCGGCTGGACGTGCAGGGCTTGATGACGATGGCTCCGTGGGTGGATGATGAGCGTGTGCTGCGCGAGACGTTCTCCCGCTTGCGTCAACTGCGCGACTTGATGCAGGAGCGCCTCGGCAAGGAGCTGCCCGAATTATCCATGGGTATGACAGATGATTTCGAACTCGCAATTGAAGAGGGAGCAACAGTGGTGCGCATCGGGCGGGCCATTTTTGGGGAGCGTGAATGGGTTGGGCCTGCGGGGTGCGGTACAATATGACCTGCGCTGCAAAAATAGCTTGCGGGTATTTTCGCGAGAGATAGGGAAGGAAATCGAGGTTGTCCAGTTTAGCTGCCGCAATTTCACTGGTGACAGGCGCACTCTCGATCCTGATCATCGCTGACGTGCTTGTCAGCTACTTTCTCGATCCCTATCATCCGCTGCGCCGATTCCTGGATAATATCGTTCAGCCTCTTCTGGCGCCCATCCAACGAATTCTGCCACCCGTTGGAGGGCTTGACCTGAGTCCGCTTGTTCTATTGATCGTGCTGGATTTGATCAGCCGAGCTTTGAGAGGCATCCTCACATGACCAAAACCCAAGCCTCCCGACCTTTCAAACTCCACGATGGCAAGCAAGGTGCTGCACTGACGATCCGCGTCACGCCGCGCGCCCGGAAGACCGAGTTCGGCGGAGTTCTGCAGGATGGTACGATCCGCGTCCGGGTCGCTGCTCCTCCGGTCGAAGGCAAGGCCAACAAAGCGTTGATTGCGTTTCTAGCTGAAGCGCTTGGGGTCCGCAAGAACAAGATCGAGATTGTGGCTGGGGAGCACGGTCTTGACAAGATCATATCCGTTGTCGGATTGCCGGCTGATGAGGCTGAGCAGCGGCTGAAAAGTCAGCTGAGAGAATTCATCGCGGATGAAGCGTGATCAGCTATCTTGGGCAGCAAAACCGGGTGCACATAAGCACCCGGTTTTTTCGTGCTCATATCTTTGAATGCATGCTTCAATGGGTCAGGCTCGTTTCCCGACTAAATCGCGTACCGGAATGCCGGCTGCATCCATCTGGTACAGTGCTTCATACGCCGCATCCCGCAGATGAGGCTGAGGGGAAGACAGCGCCTGGCTCAACTCGAGTGAAAGATCATCAGCCCCTGCCCAGACGATGGCTTCGAGCGCTGCGATTTGTTCATCCTGTGAGCCCTTTGTCAGAGCCCGCCTTACGAGATCGAGAGCCGCCCGGTCGGAAGCGACCGCCATGCCCTCCTTGCTTGCAAACTCCTTTAACCAGGGCAGATCCGTCAGGCTGCGCTCTTGAGGCTCCACCTTCCAGGGCGGGTTGCGCCACTGTTTGAGGATCTCTGCCGCTGCGCCGCGCACGACCCACTGATCGTCATCCATCTGCATCGTTTCAAGGATTTCGATCGCCCAGGGTTCAGGCACCCTTCCCAGGCCAAAGACAGCCGCCCGGCGCGTGAGAAGGTTCTTCATTTCAGCCGCATCCCGTAGCATGCTGAAACCTTCCGTTGGGTTGCAGGCCAGCGCCTCCGCGGCCGCGATTTGGACGCCCTCGTCGCTTTCGAGCAGGATGTGTCCCAGCCCTTCCAGTGCCTCGTCGGTACCGATGGCGGCTAGAGCCAGGCAGGCGGCTCGACGGGTGTGCAGATTGCGCTTGGTGTGGATCGTCTCAAGAAGTTGTTTGACGCTTTCCTCGTCCCGCAGGCCGCCCAGGCCAAGCGCTCCGAGCACGCGGCTGGTCGGATTATCCGAAGACAACAACCGGCGGAAGAGAATGGCCACTGAGTTTTCGCGCGAGCAGGCGAGCGCATGCACACAGCGCAGACGCAGGCCGTATGCTCGTGTTCCATCGGCCGCGATTTGGGCCAGCTTGCGCAGGATGTCGCCACGCCACGGCTGCTTACGAGGTGCGTCTGCCAGCCAACGGGCGACAGCGAGCAGGTGCTTTTCCAGCGGATCATTTGCCTGCTGGATGAGCGTGCTGGCGACAGGGCCGACGTCAGCCATTGCTGCCAGGTATCGCAAGGTAAGTTCACCCGGGGCCCAACCAATTGGCACCGGGTCCAGGCTTTCACCGCTTTCTGTCAGGGCACGTGCGGCGAGGTAGGCACCCACATTAGCCGAAGCGAAGGTCAGTCGTCCCTGGACATGGCGGCGGACCAATCCAGCCTGCTCCATTTCCGCCAGCGGTGTGCCGCGCTTGATGATGCGTTCGCTGAAAAGTCCTGAGCCGGTTTGTATCCAGGCCAAAGCGGAGGCCTGGGCGGATTTGCGTTCATTGATCGAGAGAAAGCGAGCGAGATAGGACTCAAGACTGTCAACACTTCGATTGCCGCGCACATCGCCGATGTAGGCAGCCCAGGTGTGGAGCGTGATGTCCAGTGGGAGTTTGCCCCGCATCGAACCAACCATCCATCCAGTTAGAAGCGCCGGATCAATGTCGGAGATGCGGTTCCTTGGCAACGCGGGCGCGACGTGTTCGGTCCATGCAGCGGACCAGCGCTGCTGGAAGAGAAGCTGGTCATGGTCCGTCCAGGGTGCAATTGGGATCGGCGTCAGTCCAAGCTCGGTCAGGCCATCATAGCCGTTGATATGGGCAGCGACGATCATTCGAACGCCGCTGTATTTCTTCTGCAGCTGCGTAAGCCATGCGGCAATTGGTGGTATCTCGGATGGGCTGAATTCATCGAGCCCATCGAGCAGCAGGAGCGCCTCGCCTCGTTTGAACGCTGTCTGAACCTGCGAGACCATCCGATTGGAACCGCTTCCGTTTGAACTGCTCAGGATCGCATTCTCGATGGGTTTCAACGGATCTTTCTCAGCAGCCCGATCGAGGACGAGATCCGCGGCATGGATCCAAACCGGCAGGAAAGATGCGAGATCACCCAGGGCAGGGTCGCGGAGGGCCATCAGCATCGCCAGGTAGGCAAGCGCGGTGCTCTTGCCTGAACCGGGCCACCCAGTGAGCAGAAGGTTGGCGCCATCGCGCAGCGCGTAATGCAGGTCAAGCGTTGGAGATTGATAGACCGCCGAGAGATATTTCCAATCGGGCAGGTTGGGGAGCACGGAGAGCGTATCCTCGGGCATCCGTTCCCGGTCATTCTCATCGGCCGGCATTGGGGGCGCGAGCACTTTCGGAGTGATGGCAATTTCGTCCAGGGCGAAGATTGGTCCCGCTGCATGCGCTACCTGTGCCCGCTTCACCAGGTCCATGCGGTATTCATCCAGCGCAGCGCGTTGCTGGCGGCGGTTGGCAAGCTGCAGCCGGGTGTTGGACCAGTTCGATATCCATTCACGGATGGGCTCAAGGCGCCCGTACAGCCATGAAAGCAGAATGCCGAGGATCAGCCCCAGGATCAACTCGCCTGTGTCGAAAAAGTTGCCGAAAAAAGAGATCCAGAGATTGCGTATGAAGTTGATCATAGGTACTCACCCGGCGTATAAAAATCGCATACACTGTGGACAGCGGAAGGGTTCATCGCTGTTCCTCACCTCCTGCTGCTGGGAGTGTGCAAGGTCCACGCCACAAGCCGAGCAGCTTCCGCCCTTCATGAGAACGACTGCCAGCCCACCCAGGCGTTCGCGCAACTCTTCATACAGTTCCAGATCCTCATGATCGACATCTCCAAGAGCGGCCTCATGCTCGATCGTCAGCCGTTCGAGGTCCTCATTAAGCAAGGAGAGTTCGCCTCGCAGACGTGCTGTCTCCTCGATGCGCTTCGCCTGCAAGTCGTCCACGTTTTGAGTTGCTTTATCGAAGCGAGCCTGGGCTTCCTCCAATTCCAGCATCGCCTCCAGGTACCGGTCCTCCAGGGTTTCAAGGTAGCGTTTTAAGGATTCCCCCTCCAGCTGAAGGTCTTGAAGCTCTTTCGGGTTGGTGACCGAGCCGCCGTAAAGGGCTTTTTCTGAGCTGCGTATCTTCTCCTGTTGGGAAGCGACCGCATGCTCGGCGCTCAGGTTGTCCGCACGAGCCTGGGACAGCTCTTCCTCCAATTCCCGTACCCGTTCCTCGGCCGCCTTCAGTTCCTCATCGTCAGCCAGTGCGGCCTCGATTTCGGCGATGCGGGCGTTCGTTCGCGCGATCTCGAGGTCCAGCTCTTGCAATCGGTATAGACTAGACGCACGGCTCATAGCCAGATTATAGAGGTTTGCACGACGTGAGATCAAGGTACGCATGGCACACATCCTGGGCTCGACGTAAAATGGCGGCGCCATGGCTCGTAAGCTCGAATCATCGGGATTCCTGATCATTTCAGCGGCGGTCGCCGGCCTCACGCTGCTGCCTTACCTTCTCGCCGTGCGCCTGGCGCCAGACGGAACGCACTTCGCGGGTTTCCTTATCAACCCGATCGATGGATTCAGTTATCTGGCCAAGATGCGCGAAGGTGCAGGCGGGAGCTGGCTCTTCACGTTGCCTTATGCCTCACAGCCCGGCCCCGGTGCATTTCTCTACGTCTACCACATCCTGCTTGGTCACATCTCAGCCTGGTCCAGGTTGCCGCCACTCACTGTCTATCATGCCGCGCGAGTGTTGGGGGCATTCGGGACTTTCTCGCTGGCCTACCTTTTCCTCAAGTGGGCGGTGCAGGACCAGCTGACCCGGCGCTTCGCGTGGGTTCTCGTCCTACTGGGTTCTGGCTTCGGATGGGTGACGACACTCGTATTTAACCACCCCGTCAGCGATATGCTGATACCAGAATCAATACCCTTTCTGGCCGTGCTGAGCAATGCGCATTTTCCGCTGGCGCTGATCGCTACTCTCGCCGCCGTACTGGCGCTTGCCGTGCCAGGACTGCGCTTCTCCTTCAGGCTTTTTGGCGGCTCCCTGGCGGGCTTTATTCTGGGTGCAGTGCTCC
The DNA here is from genome assembly GCA_037379555.1 of Anaerolineales bacterium. GTDB lineage: Bacteria > Chloroflexota > Anaerolineae > Anaerolineales > E44-bin32 > E44-bin32. Next base: position 6,589 of record JARRJK010000048.1, read on the forward strand.
CGTTCGCGGCTGTCGTCCCGGCGGTTGTGCTTGGAATATTCGTGATCTATCAACGCTTAAAGCCAGCTGATGCACCAGTTTCCAACCGGGTCAAACCCTGGTTTACAAACAGCCTGGTCCCGTACCTTGGTTTCCTTTTAATGCTTATTCCATGGGCGGTCTACGATTTGTGGTTGAGCCGGGTCCATCCCGTTTTGGCGGCATGGAATTCACAGAATCAAACGCCATCGCCGCCTGTGTGGGATTACATCCTGGGGTTTGGGATCCTGTCGCTTCTTGCCCTGATTGGTCTGTTGAAATCAAACCGTGAGCGCCGGGGGGTATGGGTACTGTTGCTTCTCTGGGCAGGAGTCGGGGGTATCCTTTTGTACGCCCCAGTCGCTTTTCAGCGCAGACTTTCGCTGGGGTTGTTCTTTCCGATAAGCGCATTGGCTGCCTCGGGCCTGCTCTGGTTTCGCTCGCGAGGCTTTTCGCTGCCTCGGTTGGCGCTGTTTGCTGTCGCCCTGGCGATCCCCTCCAATCTTCTTGTCGTCGGTGCCAGCCTGGCGAACGTGGCAGCTGGCGATCGCGAGTTGGTTTACACGGAATCAGAGGTTGAAGCGTACGCCTGGGCCGCAGACCATATCCCGCCCGGCTCGCTGGTGCTGGCTTCCGCCCGGATCGGGAACCGTCTCCCGGCGTTTTCCGACGTACGCGTGCTCTACGGCCATCCTTTCGAAACGCCGGAGGCTGATCAGGCGCTGGATTTGGTCGCATCGTTATTCAAGCAATCGCGGGGAGCGGAGGGGCTTGAGGCGTTGAGGGCTGTGGGTGTGCAGTATGTTTACTACGGACCCGACGAACGTGCGCTCGGCTATCCATCCTGGTTGGATCAAATCGCACCTATCGCCAGCTTTGGGGAGATCACCTTGTTCAAGGTGCCTGAGAAATGACCGTGATCAGGAAGACCTTCTCAGCCCCGGCTGCAGTTTTTTTACTCCTGGCATTGGGGAGCATGGCCCCGCTTGTCTTGCAGCCAGGTTCGGTCGCCTTCTGGCCGGGCGCCCAGTACAGCGATCTCTTGATCTCACATCTTCCGAATACGCTCATTGCACATGACGCACTGTTCACCTGGCATCAAGCGCCGCTGTGGAATCCCACCATCCTTTCGGGCACTCCTCTGGCCGCCGATCCACTTGCAGGTCTCGCCTACGCCCCAAACTGGCTGGCGGTACTTATGCCATCCGCGCTGACTTTTAACCTTTTACTTATCCTGCATCTAGCGTGGGCGGGCGTTGGGCTGTACAAGCTCTCACGGGCTCAGGGTGTAGGTTCCATCGCTGCCTATGCGGCCGGGATTCTATTCGCTGCAGGGACGAAATTCGCAACCCATGTTGCCCTGGGCCATGTCGGGCTGGTGAGCGCTGTCAGCTGGACACCATGGGTGCTGCTTGCGTGGCGCGAGCTGTTTGCGGAAGATCGCGGCGGCTGGATATACAGGTCGGCACTTGCGGGAGGGGTGCTGGGCGTGACCTTCCTTGCCGATCCGCGCTGGTTTCTTCCGTCAGTCCTGCTCGCTGTCGCTTACGGCTTTTTCACGCTGCAGAGCCGGGAGGAGCGGCTTGTCATCGGAGAAACCCTTCGTCGCTCAGTTGTGGCGGTGGTATTCATTCTTGGCATCAGCGCATGTCTGCTGATGCCATTGGCAGAATTAACACAGCTGAGCACCCGCGCTACGATCACATCCTCAGAGCTGGACCTCTTCTCACTGACCCCGACTGATCTGCTTGGCTCGATTGTGCTGCGCAGCGGTGAACCCGAGCAGTTCGTCTACTTCGGCATCACAGGTCTGGCCCTCTCGATCGTCGGATTGCTGCAAAGCAAGCGTCCGGTACGGTTCTGGGCGGGGGTTGCTCTTGTTGCTGTGCTGCTGACCCTGGGCTCCTCCACGCCAGTTTACGGATGGTTTCAGGAGCTGATTCCGGGCGCGGGCTTGCTGCGTGTGCCGGCCAGGTTTCTCTTCATCACAGTTCTCGCCCTGGCGCTGCTGGCCGCAGAAGGTCTGCAAGCGATCTCTGAACCAGAGACTGGAACGAACTCACGCATCCGAATGGTCCTGTTCGCATTCTGCAGTATGGTCTTGATCCTGAATGGGGCCCTCTTTCTTACGCGTGGGTTCGCACCGGCTGTCAGCACGGCCCCCTTTGTGGCAGGGTTGATCGCATTGAGCCTCGTTTTAGCCCGGAGCAAAATGATCGACAACCGGCGGACGTTCATGCTGGCATGGCTGTTCCTGGCAGCATTTGAATTATTCTGGGTTGATGTGTCGATCTTGAAACCCCGGCCTCTCGCCGATTTCAAAACCGACAGGGGCATTTCAAACCTGACCGAAAGCGTCCCCGGAGAATTCAGGATCCTGTCGCCTTCCTTCAGCGTGAGCGCGCTTCAAGCCGCGACCTATGATCTGCAGCTTGCCGAAGGCGTTTCACCGCTTCAGTTGCGAAGTTATCGTGATTATCTCGCTCGAGCTCTTGGTTTCGCGGTTGGTGAATATTCAGTGACCCTGCCTCCGGTCGTCGACGGAGGAGCCGCCTTGTCTGTGAACGGCTTGAATATTGAGCTGCTTGAGCTGTTGAACATTGAGCAGATTGTCAGGGACACGCCATGGCCGGCAACCAAATTCGTTCACGAGGAGGTTGTCGACGGCTTATACCAGTACCGGCTTGCCGATGCACGACCACGGGCGTGGTTGGAGCCCAGAGGGGAAGGGGAGCAGGGCTGGCAGCCTGTTGAGTCGATGTCCTGGTCACCGAACCGGATCGAGCTCTCAACCACGGGCCCGGGCAGGCTGGTCTTGAGCGAGATATATTATCCTGGTTGGTACGTTCGCGTCGACGGGAAGATGGCAAGCATGGTCGTCGAGCGAGGGATATTCCGGGCCGTGGATCTCTCAGCCGGGGAGCACAATGTTGAATTTGTCTTCCAGCCATGGATGGTTTTCACGGGTTGGGGCATTTCGCTGCTGACGGTTGTGGTGCTGTTTTTCGTGGTGAGGCGCCGATGACCAGGCCGGAGCGCCGCTGGTGTGGGGCGTACTCCCTGGCGTTGGTCCTGGCGACCACTTTGCCGGTGTGGATCGCATTCCGCCACGCAGGGAGCGAGTGGGGTTTCAGCGGTTTTCTATTCGCTGTCGAGGACGGAAATTCCTACATTGCGAAGATGCAGCTCGGTGCCGCGGGTGCATGGTTGTTCCGTTCTCCCTACACTGCCATGCCGCAGCGTGGCGTGATCGCATTTCTGCCGTATTTACTGCTTGGCAAGCTGGCCGCTCCACCGGAAACTCATCTGCAGCTTGTGCTGCTCTTCCACCTTTTTCGTATAGCCATGATCCCCGTGGTTGTGATCGCCGTGTATCGGCTCGCAAGCATATTCCTCGCTACGACTGGCTCTAGACGCTGGGCAACGATTCTTGGAACGGCCGGTGGTGGTTTGGGGTGGGTGCTGACATTTACCGGATCCGGAGGGTGGTTGGGCAGCCTGCCGCTGGATTTCATCTCCCCCGAGAGTTTCGGTTTCCTTGCTATGCTGACGCTTCCACACCTGATCCTAACGCGGGCGCTGCTGCTCTTTGCACTGGGTGCCTATCTTACGACCGGGATGCAGGCACAGAAAAGCTGGACGGCGGAACTCCTGCTTGCGCTTTCGACGCTGGTGCAGCCGCTCGGGACGATTACGGCTTTCGCGGTCGTTGCTACGCATCAGATACTGCTCTGGCTGCGCAGCGGCCGACAATTTCTCCTTGGCTGGCGAGCTCGATGGCTGCCTGTGCTGTGGCGGCTGGTAGTACCTTCATTGCCCCTGTTGCTTTACTACATCGTGAGCTCAATCTCCGATCCCTATCTGCAGGTGTGGGCTGCGCAGAACCAGCTTCCATCACCCCATCCTCTGCATTACGTGCTGGCGTATGGTCTTGTACTACCGTTTGCTGCGCTCGCAGCTGTAAGAGCCTGGCGCACCGCCAGCACGCCAGAACTGTTGCTTGTTGGCTGGGTGGTTATCTTGCCCATCCTGGCCTATTTTCCCTATCCTGTTCAGCGGCGGCTTCCGGAGGGGGTGTGGGTCGCACTTTCGATCCTCGCCATCACCGGATTATTCGACTGGCTTCGTGACAGATCGCTGATGCGCTGGCTTCGCCCGGGGTTGGTGGGATTCTCCACGCTGAGCTCGCTGGCGCTGGTGATCGGTTCCACCGGTGTTGCCAGCGATCCGGCGCGGCCAGCCTTTATCACCCACTCAGATGAGCAAGCCTTTGCCTGGCTGGGGGATCACGCTGATCCAGGAAGTATTGTCCTGGCGTCGCATGGCACGAGCAATGCCCTGCCGGCCTGGACGCCCGTGCGGGTGCTCATCGGACTGGGACCGGAAAGCGCATATCACGAGCAGCTTGAACCCCAGATTGAGGCATTCTTCAATGATGGGATGAGCACAGACGAGCGTCAGTCATTCCTCATCCGCGAGCGGGTCAAGTGGATTGTGATGGGCCCGCTGGAAGCGAAAATTGGCGACTGGCGTCCAGGGATAGACACTCCGGTTATACTGCGCTACTCGGACGCTGACTATCGCATCTACGAAGTTGGAGGTGGCAAGTGAAACGCCGGCTCGATCTGATCACGATGCTCATGATCATCTCGGGACCTCTGATACTGTTCGGGCCGATGCTCCTGCGCGGCGAGGCGCTGTTCTGGGGAACGCCGTTACTCCAGTTCGTGCCATGGCACCGCTACGCCATCGAAATCCTGCGTGCCGGACACATCCCTCTCTGGAATCCACTGCTTGGGGCTGGCGCTCCGCTGCTGGCGAACTACCAATCTGCCTTGCTTTACCCGCCGAATCTCCTGCTCCTCCTGACTGGACCTGAATACGGCCACGGCCTGCTGGTCTGCGCTCATCTCATTCTTGCCGGATTAGGCATGCAGAGGCTTGCCCGCCGGGTCGGAATCAAACACGCTGGACAGCTGGTCGCGGCAGTCGCCTTCAGCCTCTCCGGATACATGATCGCCCGGGCCGGGTTCATCAGCATCAACCACACTGCAGCTTGGCTGCCCTGGGTCATCCTGAGTCTGGAAAACCTGCTCGAGGCCGTTCGGAAGGATCAACATGCCGGTTCCTGGATCAGACCGCTTGCGCTGCTCAGCGTGGCGCTGGGGCTGCAATGGCTGGCAGGACACGCACAGACTGCCTGGTACACCCTCCTGCTCATGGTCTCCTGGTTCTTATGGCGCGTGATCTCCTGGCAGGAACGGCGACTTCAATTCAAGGCGATCGGTCTGATATGCGGAGCGTGCGGGCTGGCGTTTGCCATGGCTGCAGTCCAGCTCCTGCCGACACTTGAGTACCTCATGCAGACTTCGCGTGCGGCTGCCATCGATATGGACTACGCGCTGACCTATTCATTCTGGCCATGGCGCATCCTGGGTATGCTCCTGCCAGATCTATTTGGTTCGCCAGCCCATGGTGATTTCTGGGGATATGGAAACTACTGGGAGGATGCGATCTACATCGGTGTCCTGCCGCTGCTTGGGGCGCTCTCGATTGTCCTGAAGAAGCTGCGCGCAAAAGACTCGCCGGGCCGGATGGTCCGCTTCCTTCTGGTCGTGGGTGCGGTCACGCTGCTGTTCGCTCTGGGGAAGAACACCCCCTTCTTCCCATTCCTCTTCCGCCATGTGCCAACGTTCGGCCTATTTCAAGCCCCGGCACGCTGGAATCTGCTTTTCGTTTTTTCTCTGGCGCTGCTAGCCGGGTTGGGCATCGACCGCTGGTCCACACCCAGCGGTCGCGGTTTGTATTGGACGCGGCTTGGAACCGTGGGAGCAGCGATCATCGGACTGGCAGCTTTTATCGGCTTCCGCTGGTTGGGCGACATCGAAGCAAGTTTCGTGCGCTCATTCGCGATTGCGGGTTTGCTGCTCGCCGCATCAGGCATTCTCACCCTCTTTCTACCGAAAGACTACAGCCCACGCATGCAGCTGGTATTGGGAGGCTTCCTTCTACTGGATCTGGTCTGGGCCGGTTGGGGATTGAACCCTTCGCTTCCAACCTCTGTATATGAAGGGGAGACCACACTGAAGGAACTCATCTCCGGAGAGGACACGCAGCGCCTGTTCATGCCCAGTGAGGTCGAATACACTGCTACCTTCGAACGCAGCCACCGCTTCGAGACCTTCGATCCGGGTATCGAGTGGCGCCTTGTCCGGGAGGCAGGGATCCCGAACACTCCACTGCTGGAGGACATACCCTCTCTGAACAATTTTGATCCCTTCGTCCCTTCCCGCTATGCGCTCTTCATCGAGGCGGTAGAATCCGCGGATCAGGACACGAGCGCTCGCCTGCTGGCGCTCGCTGGCGTTAAGTGGAGTGCGTTTGACAGCGGGGAAGGACCGCTTGGCGTTCAGTACCGTGAAGTGCGGGGCAGCCAGCGTGTGTGGTTGATGCCCGAGGCGATAGTGGTGGATTCGGAGGCCCGGGCTCTGACATTGATTAGAACCGGTACGATCGATCCGCTGCGATCGGCGTTGGTCGAAGCTCCGGCTGACGTAGCCACCAACTACGGAGGGAGTGCTCATGCAGTTCTGCACGAGCAGCAGGACCCAAACAGGGTCCTGCTATCGATTGATGCCCCTAAAGGGACCTGGTTGGTGCTGGCGGATAGCTGGTATCCCGGCTGGCGGCTTTTCATTGACAGCGAACCCTCCGAAATGTTTCCGGCTTTTGTGGCATTTCGCGGAGCCTGGATCCCCCCAGGTGATCATGAGGTCGAGTTGTCGTATCTTCCGGTGTCTTTCTACTCCGGTGCCATGCTTAGCCTGATCGGGTGGGTTCTCTGGGGCTTGCTGTACTGGCGATGGCACGTCGATTGAGGCTCTGGTGGCCTGCCCTCCTGGCCTTGCTGATCGGTGCGCTTTGGGCGGGAGTCCGAATGGCACCATCAGGATTCGACCCCACCACGCTGGCCGAGGTTGGGGGACGCTATGCCGAGCTCGAGCCGGATGCTGAACCAGGCTATGACGGGCAGTTTACGCTCTTCATTGCGCTTGAGCCTGATCCGCAGCAGGTCGCGGCGCACCTTGACGTTCCCGCCTATCGCTACCAGCGCATCCTGCTCCCGATAACCGCCAGGTTGCTGGCATTTGCCCAGCCCGGACTGATCCCGTGGACGCTCCTGCTGATTAACCTGGCGGCGCTGTTCGCGGGTACCCGGCTGCTTGCCGGGCTGATCGCCGGCCGGGGGTACGCGCCCGCGTATGCATTAATCTACGGTCTGTGGGTTGGGGTAATCGCACCTGTTGGTCTCGATCTGCATGAACCTCTAGCCTATGCGCTGGTTATACTGTCGTTCGTGCTGGCAGATAGAAGACAAGCCGGTCCAGCCGCTCTTGCCATCAGCCTCGCTCTTTTCGCCAAGGAAACCACGTTGCTTTTCTGGTTGGCGCTGCTCGCCGCCGAACCCTCGCGCGGCTGGACTCGATCGCGTACTTGGCTTGCCTGCGGCGGGGCCATATTTATGCTGTGGCAGGGTTGGTTGTGGGTGACTTTTGGATCCCCTGGGCTTGGCAGCGGCGGCGATATGGCGACGGGGTTTGAATTGATCCCCTACATGGGCTTATGGAAGATTGGCGCATATGGATGGCGGGTATTGCTGCTCTTTGCGCTGATCCTCATTCCGACCATCGTCCTGCCGTCCCTGTGGGGCGTTATCGCTTCGATCCGAACTTTTCTTCGCCAGAGGTCTTTCCATCGCGATGCACTTGCGTTATCGATCAACTCCCTGATGATCGCCTTTACGCCTTATTCTACCTTTCGAGAACCCCTGGGGATCGTCAGGCTCGCAGATGGGATGGTGCTTGGATTGATCCTTTACAGCACGCAATTCCATAACAAGAGGGCTTTGAACTTTGCTTACTTCTGGATCGCGTTTCTATTCTTGCTTATCCAATAACCCGGAGATTCAGGTGAGTCAGGCTGCTTGATAATGGCAAGCGGAGACAACGCTCCTGCTTTTCACGGTACAATTCGGCCTGTCAGTTCCTCCATCTACCAGGAGACGCCATGAACGAGATCAAACCACTTGCTGAACGCCTTGTCTCGAACGTCGAGAGGGTCATTGTGGGCAAGCATGAATCCGTAAGTTTGATTGTCACTGGCTTGCTCTGCCAGGGGCACATTCTGATTGAAGATGTCCCGGGGACGGGCAAAACCATGCTCGCCAAGAGCCTGGCCAAATCGATTGGATGCACATTCAACCGCATCCAATTCACCCCGGATATGCTCCCCAGTGATGTCACCGGGGTCTCGATCTTCAACCAGAAAACGAACGAGTTTGAATTCAGGCCGGGGCCGATCATAGCGCAGATCGTACTCACCGACGAAATCAATCGGGCGACTCCCAAAACCCAGGCCGCGCTTCTGGAGGCGATGGAGGAACGCCAGCTCACGGTCGACGGCGTGACACATCCACTGCCAGAGCCATTCCTTGTCCTGGCGACGCAGAACCCAATCGAGTACGAGGGCACTTTTCCGTTGCCTGAAGCCCAGATGGATCGCTTTCTAATGCGGATCGATATCGGCTACCCCAGCAATAGCGACGAAGTTGAAATGCTTAAATCCCAGCAGCTGGTGCACCCGATCGTCGGGCTCGAACAGGTTGTCGGGGTCGAGGAGCTCCTGGCCGCCCAACAGGCGGTGAGAGAGGTCACAGTGTCACCGGAGATCGAAGCTTATATTGTCAATCTGGTCGACGCTACACGCACCCATGGGGAGGTATATCTTGGGGCGAGTCCGCGCGGAAGTCTGGCGCTCTACCGCACTTCTCAAGCAAGGGCTGCCACTGAAGGGCGGGATTTCGTCCTGCCAGATGATATCAAAGCCCTGGCTGTTCCCACGCTCGCTCACCGCTTGATCGTGGGTTCGGCGGCGAGAATCCGAGAAGTCGACGCCCGTGATCTCGTTGAAGAACTGCTGGAAAAACTTCCGGCTCCCGGTGGCGAAATCGGATAATGTCCACTCGTGCACGCGGCGTTCTAGTACTCTTTCTGCTCTGCGTGGCAGCTGCCCTGGTCACCGGGCGTGAGCTCTTCGTCAACCTGAGTTATTTTTGGGGTGGGTTGCTCGTACTGTCGTATCTGTGGTCACGTTACTCACTGCGCGGCCTGGAGATGGAGCGCCATCCACGGACGAACCGTGCGCAGGTAGGCCAGCTGTTTGTGGAGCAGTTTGAACTGCGCAACAACAGCCGCCTGCCCAAAGTCTGGATTGAAGCCCGGGACGAATCCGACCTGCCAGGCTACCGGGTTACTGCGGTTGCGATCGGGCTTGGTTTGCGGGGACCCTCGCGAGCTGATGCGCATCGTGCGATCAACGTGCTGGCGGGCCTTGCAGCGCATCAAACACGCAATTGGATCGTGCGCACACTGTGCACAAGCCGCGGCCGCTATCGTCTCGGCCCAATGCGGCTGCTATCGGGCGACCCATTCGGTCTATTCCCAACGCTGCAGGACATCCCTGTTCAACAGCATGTTGTCGTTCTTCCGATGGTTGTGCCGGTATCATCCTTCTCGATCCCCAGCGGGCGCCTGCCGGGCGGTGAGGCCTTACGGCAGCGAACGCATCAGATTACCCCCAACGCATCCGGGGTCCGTGATTACGCACCGGGAGATAGCTTCGGGCGGATCCATTGGCGCTCCACGGCCCGCCTGCGCAGGCTCGTCGTAAAGGAATTCGAACTCGATCCGCTGGCTGAGATCTGGATCGTGCTCGATGCCGAGCGGCTTGTCCATCATGCATACGAAGACCCAGGCGACGGGCGTGAGATCGGCATCGGAGAACACTTCCAGCTGCCTGCCTCGACGTTTGAATATGCAGCGACCGCGGCTGCCTCCCTGGCGGTGCACTTTCTGCAGCGTGATCGATCCGTCGGTCTCATAGCCTATTCCAGCTTACGCCAGGTGATCCAACCCGAATTCGGGACGGCGCAGCAGCTGCGTATCCTTGAATCCCTGGCCGTGGCCAACCCGGTTGGTGGACAAAGCATATCGGACGTGCTCAAGATTGAGGCCCCTCGCATCCCTCAGGGCGCCACGGTTGTAATCATCACCGCTTCTTCCGACCCTGAGGTGGTGGATAGTCTGCGGTGGTTGACCCACGCTGGTCGCCAGCCGGTGCTGGTGCTGGTTGATGATGAGAGCTTCGGGGGCAGCCGGAGCAGCGCGAAACTTGCTGCGGCAGCCAGGCTTTCCGCTATCCCGCTGCGCGTCATACATTACAGTGATGATATTGGGGCAGCGCTCAGCTCCCGGGCTTTCAGGCCGGGCCGCCGGCGGGTAGCATGAAGAACGGTGCGACGCTGGACCGCCCCTGGGCCAACATCATCGGCTTGATCCTCGTCTATCTCACTGCAGGATATTTCCTCGGGGGACGCTGGGCTGACCGCTGGCCCTTCCCAAAGGCTTTCTACCGACTGGTGGCCTGGGGGGCTTTCACCTCCGGACTGGTCCCCTTGCTTGCGAGGCCGGTGCTGCTGCGGGCCGCGATGGCCGTCGAAAAGCTCGAGCTGGCTTTGATGGTTGGCTCGTTTGTCTCGGTGCTGGTTCTGTTCAGCATCCCGGTTACTCTGCTCGGATGCGTTTCACCCTATGCGATCCGCCTCGCTCTGCAGGATACGCAGCACGCCGGGCGAACCTCCGGAAGGATCTACGCTCTTTCCACGCTCGGGTCGATTATCGGTACGTTCCTGCCAGTGCTGATCCTGATCCCCACGGTTGGCACTGCGCGCACGTTCCTGATTTTCAGCTTCACACTACTGCTCATCGCATTCGTCGGCTGGTGGATGCATGATCGTCGGGGAGCTGCCCTCAGCCTGTGGATGCCGCTCGTGCTGATAATTCTGGCGTGGATCGGCTTGCGCGGTCCGATAAAATCGAGCACCGGGCAGGTTTACGAGACCGAGTCGGCCTATAACTACATACAGGTTGTCGAGATTGGCGGCGTTCGTCAGCTCATGCTGAATGAGGGGCAGGGGATCCATTCCGTCTATGCGCCGGCGATGGAAGCCACATACGGCACCTGGGATTATTTCCTCGCGGCGCCGTTCTTTAATCCCCCGGAAGAGGCATCCGAAGTCCGGCGGGTCGGGATCGTCGGGCTGGCTGCAGGGACGATCGCCAAGCAGTACACGAAAGTATTCGGACCTGTCCCGATCGATGGCTGGGAGATCGACCCCGGCATCATCGAAGTAGGCCGAGAATGGTTCGATATGAATGAGCAGAACCTGCATGCGATCGCTGAGGATGGGCGCTGGGGTTTAGAGCATAGCGCTTATGACTATTCGGTGATCGGTGTCGATGCTTACCGGCTTCCGTACATCCCCTGGCATTTGACGACGCAGGAATTCTTTCAGCTCGTAATGGACCATCTCGAACCGAACGGCGTGCTAGTCATCAATGTCGGACGCACACCGCAGGATAGACGCCTGATCGAAGCCTTATGCGGCACGATCGGCTCGGTGTTCCTATCGTGAGATCACGACCGGAAGTGAGAACGTCATTGGTGATTTTGCCATTGCCGATGCGGTCAATCGTCCTTTGTTC
>JARRJK010000049.1:0-29135 GCA_037379555.1 Anaerolineales bacterium
AAATCGGGTATCGTCCCACTCAAGCCCTTTGTATTGTAGACTGCTCCTCCACTTCCGTTATAGAGAATGACTGACCACCCGGTCAGGTCGGTCCCTGCTGGTCCGGCGATCTCAACCGCTTCGCCAACATCGGTTCCAGTATTGTCGTAATGGATCTCGTTGATAAAGACGGCTGTACCGGCTTTCGCAGGAACTGAACCCTGAAATAAGAGCATGCATATAAATAGGGACATGCACAGAATTCCTTAGATCGATTTATGATTTCTCATCTTCCTGTCCTCCTCTTCTCGAGTACTATTCGCGCGTTAAAAGCATCGAACCGCGCGCTGCGCGGTTCGCAAAATACCCCCGTCAATCCCCTCGGTGATTCGAGTGGGCAAACATTTCCCTCGAGTTGGATTTCCCATCCGCTGGCTGGCACGCAGCCGAAGGGGCGAATAATGTAGCCTCAGAAAGCACAGAATGCAAATCGGCGGCACTCAATTCCATCAACGGTTGCCCTACGCCTGCATTAAATGATTCCGATTTCCCCCTCCGCTGGACGCGCCGCCGGACGGCGTGGTATGATTCTTCCCATGAGCAAGAAGAAATCCAGGGTCTCCAAACGCCAGATGCGCAAGATCCGCGTCCAGCAGGCGATCTTCGGCATGATCGCGCTGATCGTCATCGCCTCAATGGTCTTAGCCCTCATCACCTGATCCCCGGACGCGGTAAACTCATCCCCATCAACCGGGTACGACGGAGGCGATAGCCCCCGAGTAAACTCCACGCCAAGGAGGAGCACATATTATGACGCTGGAACGTGAAGCTTTGATCGCCTTCGGCGGCATCCCGCAGACCGTCGTCGGCACCGACCTCGAGGCCGGGCAGGACGCCCCCGAGTTCACCGCCATCGCCAACGATTGGAGCGAGGTGAACCCGATCGCCGACTACGACGGCAAGGTGCGCGTGCTGCTGGCGCTGCCCTCGCTCGAGACCTCGGTCTGCGACCGCGAGACGCGCACCTTCAACGAACGCGCCGCCGGCCTGGGCGAGGACGTGCACGTCTTCGCCATCAGCCACGACCTGCCGCTCACCCAGAAGCGCTGGTGCGCGGCAGCCGGCGTCGAGCGCGTGACGACACTCTCCGATCACGCCCTGGGCGAGTTCGGCCCCAAGTACGGGACCTTGATGAAGGAGATGCGCCTGCTGCGCCGGGCAGCCTTCGTCGTCGATCGCGAAGGCAGGCTGGCTTACGTCGAGTACCTGCCCGAAAACGGCATGGAGCCCGATTACGAGGCCGTGCTCGAGGCCGCGCGCACGGCACTCTGATCGCGAACATTGCGAATCACACTAGTACCATGGTTAGGGGCCTGCGGCGTAACAGCCGCAGGCCTGCTTCGTTATTCGCGATACCAGTGGTTTCGTCTGCGGGCGCGCGTGCCCACCGCTCAGCCTGTCCGGCCCCTCCGCCGCAGGCTCGCCTCCAGCCCTCCCATACAGCTGGAAGCCGCACGCCCAAAACGAGACCCGGAAAGGCTGACCGGAGAGGGAGCGATCCACCTGCAAGCTCCTTGTAAGGTCAGAAGCGGTGAGCCTGTGTTATGCTGAACTTGGTTGAGCTGGACAGGTATCGACAACCGCTCGCTCACCCGGAGCGATATCCGGGAATAGCCTAGGAAAGGAGGCCACGCAAATGTTGTTCGCACCGAAGGAAAAGGGACAAGGTCTGGTAGAGTACGCACTGATCCTCGTTTTGGTCGCAGTCGTTGTCATCGTGATCCTGGCGCTGCTCGGACCCGCCATCGGCAACGTATTCAGCAACATCGTGACCAACATCTAACCCTATCCGGACTGGATTACTACTCTCCCTCCAAGGTCCAGGGCCCTATCTTCGGATAGGGTCCTGGGATTCTATCCACTGCCACAGGCGAATGATCCATGGGATAAGCCACGAAATGCCTGAAGCATGTGACAGACGTAGAAAGATCTCGTTCTCCCACACCCCCGACAGTCTCGATTTCCTGAAAGGCCAGGGCACGGACTGTTCCTCCCGGTGCCGTCCCGAGCGCTGGTATTTCGTCCTGTACTTAACCCCCTGTAGTCCCCCAAAGGGGACGGTGGGGGGACCAGCGCGTAGCGTCCCGAGCGCAGCGAGGGATCCCTGATGCATAAGTCTAGCTTGTGCAGATTCCAGCTCTCGAAACTCTCTGCCAGCGCCCAGAATCCCCCACACCCCCGACAATCTCGTCCGCTCCACACGATGGAAAAGTTCCTGATCAGTGAGGACTCCTTTTGTTTCGTCCCGAGGCGAAGCCGAGGGATCCCCGGTACATTCCACTCTTCACCCCGGCTCATGACCGGACGCATGCGCGGCTCGACCCATCCCGGCGATTGAGAAATCTTCCACCATGAGCCCTCCGCTCTCACGGAACGCCGCAGGGACCACTCGGCTGCGCTCGGGGTGGCACAGAAATTTAGCCTCAACCCTCATCACTCGTGACATCTGTCACCTGACGGGTGCAGGCGGTTGAGGTAACCTCACACGGACCCTGGAACATCACTGGCTCCGCCAATGGCCTCATCATCTACAACAGCTGCTACGCCCTCGCCCTATTTCGAACGCCGCACATGCGGGCCGCTCGAGCTTCTTCACCTGATGGCGGATATCGTGAGGACCAGCCCGGACCTGCGATCGCACGGCATTGAGAGCGCAATCGATCACACCTTCCTGGAGCGCGTGATGCTGGCCGTATCCCAGGTCAACGCCTGCCGCTACTGCCTCTACGGTCACGCTCGCGCTGCGCTCAGCGCCGGCGTGCCGCGCGAGGAGATCGCCGCCCTGCTGGAGGGGGATCTCGCCGCCTGTCCGCCGGAGCAGGCCGTCGCATTGGCCTATGCCCAGCATTTCGCCGAAACACGCGGTGATCATGACCCACAGACCTACGCACGGCTGAAGGATGAATACGGGGGGCGAGGCGCGGCGCGCATCCAGGCTGCGATCCACATGATCACGCTCGGCAACCTGCTCGGCAACACCTTCGATGCCCTCGTCAGCCGCCTGCGCGGGCGGCCGGCGCGCGAAGGGAGCACCCTGTCGGAGCTTGCAACGCTGCTCGTTGCCCTGCTGGGCGTCGTCCCGCTCGGGGTTTTGATGATGCTGAGCATGTTGCTCGGCCGCCGGTCCAAACCACCCGCCAGCTCCCTGCCCGAGACGGATTGATCCCAGCCATTCACAATCCAAGCGCACACATCGGTGCGCCCCTACCCGCCCACCTGTGCCATCCCGAGGCGTACTGTGCCGAGGGATCCCCGATACATTCCACTCTTCACCCCGGCTCATGAACGAACGTATTCGCGGTTCAGCCCATCCCGGCGATCGAGGAATCTTCCTGCATGAGCCGAATGGTTTCTCGTCACATCGCAGGGACCCCTCGCCTGCGAGCACCGTCGCCGGCGTGGGAACCGCCACCCGGTCGCCGGTCTCGAGCGCGGCCGGCGCCTTGCCTGCTTTGTCGCTGGCGCTCTGGAACACGGCCAGCGGCGTGCCCGGCTCGGTGTACTTGCGCTCCAGATAGGCCTGCCCCAGCAGGTAACCCTCTGAGTCCACCGCGCACGAAGTGACCTTACCGATCACCTTCCCGCGCGCGTCCACAACCGGGTCACCGTAGTGCGCCATGCGCACGCCCTTCTCGTCAAAACGGAAACGGACTACCTCTCCGCTCCGTGCCTCTTCCTGCGCCATGAAGGCCGCCCGGCCGATGAACCACGGCTTGTAGGTCTTGACGTAGGCGCCGAACCCGGCGTCACCCACGCCCAGCGCCATCGGGCCGGCCATCTCGTGCCCGTAGAGCGGCAGCCCGGCCTCGGTGCGCAGCGAATCGCGCGCCCCCAGTCCGACCGGCTTCAACCCCATGGGCTCGCCGGCCTCCCGCAGCGCCTGCCACAGCTTCACGCTCTTCTCCGGATGCACGAACAATTCGTACGCCACGCGCTCGCCGGTGTAGCCGGTGCGGCTGACAATCAGGTCAAGCCCGGCGAACTCACCATGCATCACGCCCGCCCAGGGCAGCCCGCGCAACCGCTCGGCGGCGTCCGCATTCGGCTTGAGCGCCAGCAGGATCTCGCGGCTTTTCGGTCCCTGCAGGGCGATGTCGACCCGCATCGCCTCCCCTTCAGATGGATCGCGCAGGTTGCGCAGCGTGCAGTCCAGGCCGTAGGCCTGCGCGCCCGGACGTTCCTCATCGACGCATACTTCGCCGGCAAGCACAGCGTTCAACCAGGCCCAGTCCTTGTCGTCGTTGGAGGCGTTGACCACGACCAGAAATTCGCTTTCGCCGTGGCGGTAGACCATCGTGTCGTCGATCACGCCCGCCTGGGGGTTGAGGAACTGCGCGTACAGCGATTCGCCCACCTCCAGGCTGGCGACATCGTTCGTGACGACCGAATCGAGGAATGCGCAGGCGGAAGGCCCTTCCACCTGGTAGACACCCATGTGGCTGACGTCGAACAGCCCGGCCGCCTGGCGCGTTGCGTTGTGCTCCTCCAGCACCGAGCTGTACCAGACCGGCATATCCCAGCCGGCGAACGGCACCATCTTGGCGCCCATCTCCTTATGTGTCTCGTGCAGCGCGGTTTCCTTGACCGGCGGATCTTCCGGCTCCTGCCATTCAAAGGACGGCAGCGCATCCGCGCCGCTCGGTTCCATGCGCAGGTACCACGGCTTGAGCTCGCCGCCGCCATCGGCCTCCGCCGGGGGCATCTCATCCGTTCCGCCGGCGATCTTCACGACGACCGGGCCGGGCAGTTTGCGCTCCAGGTCGCCCTCGCCCAGCGCAACGAAACCATCCGAGAGATCGCGCAGCCAGGTCACGGCCCGTCCGGCGTGCTCGCGTGCCACAACCAGCTGCCAGCCCGTTTCAGCCTCCCGGCCGATCACCGCCGGACAGCTGCCCTCGGCCAGCGCCAGGCTCGTCTGCACGCGCTCGCCGGCGTCCAGGGAATCCGTCCGGGCCGACGTCGCCCAGCGCAGCAGCGGCTCGGCCTCGCCCTCCAGCGCGATCACGGTGAAGGGCTCCTCGGGCAGCGGGTCGTCCGGATAGTAGAAGTTGGGGTAGCCGTAGTCCGCCGGCTCGAAATCGATCCCGGCTTCAATTGCCAGATCGCGCACCGCCATCTTAACTTCGCCCAGCACGTGCGGGTCGACCTTCGCCCGCCGCATGGGTCCCTTGCGGCCGGCCAGGGAATACGGCGTGCAGGCCTTGAGCAGCCGGCTGATCAGCGTCGCCAGCTCGATCACCTGTTCCTTCTTGAAACCGCGTTGGGTAACCCAGGAGGTGCCCATGCGGATACCGGAGGGATCGGCCGCCGAGTGGTCGCCGGGGATCGTGTTGCGGTTGACGACGATGCCGGCCAGATCGAGGATGCGGGCCGCCATGTCGCCGGAGAGCGCCGTTCCGTCCGGTCCCACGACCGAGCCGCAGTCGAGGTTCATCAGGTGCGTGTCTGTCCCACCGAATGGGATGCGGAAGCCGTCGCCGGCGAGCGCGTCGGTGAAGGCGATGCAGTTCTCGATCACGTTCACCTGCAGCTGCTTGAACTGCTCGGTCCTCGCCAGCTTGAAGGCCACGGCCTGCGCCAGCATGGTGTTAATGTGCGGGCCGCCCTGCTCGCCGGGGAACACCGCCCGGTCGAGTTTGCGCGCCAGCCCCCGCTTATGGGTGAGAATGACCGCTCCACGCGGACCGCATAGCGACTTGTGCGTCGTGAATGTGACCACGTCCGCGATCCCCACCGGCGACTGATAGATGCCGGCGGCGACCATGCCGGCGACGTGAGCGATATCGGCCATCAGGTAGGCGCCGACCGAATCGGCGATCGCGCGAAAGCGAGCCCAATCGACTTTCCACGGGTAGGACGAGTAGCCGGCGATGATCATTTTCGGCTTGTGCTCGAGCGCCAGCGCCGCGACGGCATCGTAGTCGATGCGCTCCGTCTCCGGGTCGACGTTGTAGTGCACGGCATGGTAGAACTTGCCCGAGCGGTTGACCGAGGAACCGTGCGTCAGATGCCCGCCGTGCAGCAGGTTCATGCCCATCACCGTATCCCCTAATTCGACCAATGCCTGGTAGACGGCGTTGTTGGCCGGGGCGCCGGAGAGCGGCTGCACATTGACGTATAGTTCGTCCGGTCCGGTCTCCGGTGTAGCGAACGCTTCCGCACAGCGCCGGCGTGCGAGCGCTTCGACGATGTCGGCGTACTCGACGCCTTTGTAGTAGCGCGGGTCCGAGTAGCGGCGGTATTCCGCCAGACGCTGGTCGAGGTCGAGAATCTCGTCCTCGCTCATCCGGCGCGTCCCCTCAGGCGGGTACCCCTCGGCGTAGATATTCTGAAAATGGGTCGCGAGCGCTTCCCGCACAGCCTGCGGCGCGCTGCTTTCGGAGGGGATCAGGATCAGGCGCCGGTACTGCCGTTCGGCTTCGATGTCAGCCAGCTTCTGGAGTTCGGGGTCGAGGTCGTTCAGCGCGCCGCGGAAGAGCATGTCGGGCATGGTATGGAGCTCCTCTGTGAATGCCGCGTCCAGGGAATGGGCGCGGAACGTGGCATTGTCAGACAATGTGATTGTAGTGCCGCCTTCAAGCGAAGGTCAAGGACAGGCATCACCAGCCGGCTGGCTATTCATCCCCTTCGTTTGCTTCACTGCCATTCTGGGGGTCTCAAACCCCGGCGTTTGAGCTCCATGGCGAAATCCGCCAGGTGGTGTTGGGTGTGCCGCAGCGTGTACAGCGCCCGGCTGAGCCGCGTGGCTCCGGTCCAGGGGAAGAGCGACTCTTCTGCCAGCAAATCCGAGCCGGCGAGGAACCGCGCCAGCCGCTCCTCGGCTACGTCAAGGTAGCTCAGGAACTCGCCCTGGGGTGGGAAGCGCTCTGCTTCACGCTCCTCCCAATTGATGTTTGCAAGCGGATCCCCTGAACCCTCTCCGGCTTTGACCGTGCTGTAGAGGTCGATCGTCTGGGCGATGTGCAGAGCGAGACCCGCCGGGCGCTGGTACAGGCTCTCGCCCTGCCTCCATTCCTCTTCCGGGCAGGTGTTCACTGCAGCACGCAGCATCGTAAGCGCCCGCAGGAATTGGTCAGCCAGCGCCTCGACCTGCGGTCCGGTTTCAAGCGCCTGCCACCAGTAACCGGGCGCGAAGAGCTCCCTGTAGCGCGGGTCGTCGTGCAGGATCGCCAGATCCGCATCATGCCTGGACCAGTTCTTCAAGCCGGGCCGGAGTTCGAGCCCCTTGCGCAGCGATTCCAGCGCGCCCTCCTTGTCGCCGCTGAGCGCCAGGCTGCAGGCTGCGTTGTAGTGCACCCCGCCCTGCCATTCCGCACCGGGATCCAGTGTCTCGACCTGTTCCGCCCAATCACCCCACAGCCGGCCCGCCTCTTCTTTACGATCGTGCTTCATGTAGAAATCGGAGTAGTGCAGGAGCTTGTGAGTGTAGAAATTGCCGAGGACCGCCTGCCAGAATTTCATCCCCTCCGATCCGACCGACGGCCCGGTGAAGGCTTCTTCGTCCAGCGTCTTGAGCACTGCCTGCGTTTTCCTATCGGTCTCTCCAGCGAAAGCCTCGATCTCATCCCATTGCATGCCGGCGAACCGATCAAAGACGACGCGGTTGGTTTCGTCGAACTGCGGGTCGGGGCCGAGCTCCTCACCGCGCTGCCAACGCTCGATCCTCTCGATGTGGAAATCCTGCCAGTAGTTGGCATGGGCGAGGAAGTCCTTGGCGGCCCACTCTTCAAATGTCCCCTGCTCTTCTTTGTTGGCTGCCGTCAGGCTTGCGATGAATGCCAGCTCGGCTTGCCTGCTTTGTTCGAGAATTCGGAGTAACTGCTCTTTGATCGCCATGGTTTCCTCTCCTGTCCTCCAGCGCCCGGACCGATAGTGCCGACACCTTCATCATATACGAATACGTCCACCAGCGTTATCGAGTTCACCGGGAAGCCAACCGCCGTGCCTGCCCGAGCGCAGTCGAGGGAACCCTGTGGCGTGACGTGAGAGTGGATAGTTCATGGAGGAAGATTCCTCGTTCACCGAGAGCGGTCGAGCTACGAATGCGTTCGTTTATGAGCCGGGGAGGATGATTGAGTCGTATCGGGGATCCCTCGGCTTCGTTTCGGGACGACACCAAAGGCAGGGGCGCACCTGTGTGTGCGCCCGGGATGCCTTGAGAAAGCCCCACCTCGGACGGCATGACCCTCCTTACGCCCCTGTGGGCAGTGGAGGATGATCCTTCCGTTGTTGCGAGGCACCGTAAGGCGACGTGGCAATCTTCCCCTTCACATGGGTTGCGTGCCACCAAAATCAGTTCTCCCGTGGAAAGGAGGCTTGATTCGCTTCGATCGCGTTGACATGAACAGATGAGCCATTTAGCGAAACAGTATGCACGCTTCCTGTGGTCATTGCAGGGCTCATGGTATAAAGCGGGCGGGCTCACTCAGGAGGGATTACGTGACAGACAACAACCAGGAATCCCAAACCAACGGAACGTCGGGCTTCATCCTGGGAATCATTCTCGGGATCGGAGTTGGCATCGCCCTGGATAACTGGGCGATCGGAATCGGAGAGGGGGTAGCGCTGGGCGCTGCCTTTGCCGCCGGTCAGCGGAAAAGGAACGAAAGCGAGACACAGGAATAAGAGTAGCCCTGCGGCACGCAAGCTTACTCGGGCGTCATTCCAGACCGGGCACATCACCCCCGTCGTAAACCCACAGGTCGAAGAGGGATTGTAAACTGCAATCGCAGGTCGTTTCAGCAACAGCCTGGAAATCGGCTGCGCTGGCGATGCGGTACAGCTCCTGCCTGTAGTACGCCTTCAGGAACGCCTCGAATTCGTCATCGCCCAGCGCGTTCCGTAGCGCATCGAAGAAGAGCGCCCCCTTGAAATACACGAACACGGCGTAGGCGTTTTCGTCGGCGTAGGCTTCCACCGGCAGGCCGATCGGAAGGTCCGGATCAGGCTGCTGGCGCACCAGAGAACGCAGGTCGCTCAGGTAACCGGTCGCCCGGCCGCGGCCCACTTCGTGCTCATAGTACAGCGCGGTCATGTACGTCGCCGAAGCTTCGTCGAGCCAGGGCTGCAGGATCTGGTCATCGCCGATCAGGGCATAGAACCATTGATGGGCCACCTCATGCACGATCGGCTCGATCATCCAGCCGGTGCCGATCGTGCCGAGATACACCAGGCCGGGGTACTCGATCCCACCAAAGGCGCCCGGCGCGTCGACCAGGTCCAGCTCAGCATAACGGTACGGGCCGATCAATTCCTGCAGCAGTTCGAGCTGGGCGCCGGCGGCTTCCAGCACCTGCGCCGCCTGCTGCTCATGATCCGGCAGCAGCCATGCCTGGAGCAGCACATCGCCTACATTGGAGGCGTGCCGCTGAAGCGGCCCGACGGCGATCGCGACGTCACGCATCGGACCACTGATCACGCGCCGTTCGCCGCCTGCTCCACCGGCATCGACCAGCTCCACCCCGCTTGCCACAACACTCAGTTCGGGATCGGCCCTCACCGCCAGCTGGTAGTAAGCCGTGACGGAGTTGGTCGTATCGCCACCGGGCGGCGCCGTCTCCACCTGCCATTCGCCATCAACCCGCGGCGGGATCAGCGGGTAGAAAGTCGGCGCGATCAGCACACCGTTTGTGAGCCCGAAACGCATCGGCGTTGAGGGTGTGAATGCCCCCGCGTCGATGTGATAGGTGACGAACAATTCGACCGTCCGGCCGGCTTCGAGCGGCCGCGGCAGGCTGACCATCAGGGCCAGCCCGCCAAGCTCGCTGCGGGTCTGCGCCTTGCGCCCATCTACCTGTACGCTCTCCACGATCATCTCGGCTTGATACTGCGGATTGTTCGGCCACAGCATGAGCGCGATCTCACGCAGGGGCTGACGATCGTCGTGCTGAAATTGGATCAAACAGGTGCCTTCGAGCTGGGCGCTCAGCCCACCCTCGGCAATGTCGACGCTCACCTCAATCGCGTAACTCGTGAGCGGCCCCAATCGCTCGATGTCGCCGCTGAACTCCGGCCGCAGTCCTAGGGCAGGATCGGCGATAACGAGCGTAGGCGTTGGACGCAGTGTCGGCGAGGGCTCGGGGCTGGACGTGGCGGTGTTGGCGGGGGGCAGCCCCACCGTGGCCGGCGGCAGGCTGCTACCCGGTGTGTTGGAAACCGGACCCGCCGGCGCGCAGGCAGCCGTGACCAGAAGGATCGGGAGGAGAAGAAGCTGTTTACGGATCATAGGCCATAACGTAGTCCGGGCGCCGAAGCGCCCAGAACCTGTGGGCGGAACAGGACTCGAACCTGCGACCTCTTCTGTGTAAGAGAAGCGCTCTAACCAACTGAGCTATCCGCCCGCGGGTCGATTATAGCTTCCAGCCTGAATGCGGTCAACGCGCTCAGCCCAGCCGCCGGTGGTGTGCTATAGTCTCCCCCAGTACCCGCGAGGTAAACGCCAGGTGTCGAAGTTCTGGATCCTGATCCCCGTCCTGCTGCTGCTCGGTCTGGCCTACTGGGAGCTCTGGGTTTGCGAGGGCACCCATCTCGGCCGCCGGTTCGTCATCTGGCTCTACGATCTGGCCGCGCGACGCTATGACGGCATCAAGCAGTTCGACACAATGTTCGAACGCCGCTTCCTGGGTGAGCCGATTGCCGTCGTTCTGGGTTCGATGGCTGACCCGCTTGTGCTCGATGTCGGCGCTGGCACTGGCCGGCTCGCCCGCAGTTTGTTCCAACTTCCGGAAGTCGCTGCGCGGCTGGTCTGCATCGAGGCTTCGGCCCGCATGCTTGATCTCGGCCGCAGCCATACGCCGGATCGATGGACTCGATGGCTGCGCGGCTGGGCCGTCCCGCTCCCTTTCGCCAGCGAGACCTTCGACCTCGTCGCCAGCCTCGAGATGCTCGAGTTCACGCCCCGCCCACGGGAGACGCTGCAGGAAATGGCGCGCGTGCTGCGTAGGGGCGGCTGGATGCTGGTCACCAACCGGGTTGGGCCGGAAGCGCGCTGGATCCTGGGCAAGACGTGGAGCCGCGAGCGTTTCGCTGAGGTGCTGCGGTCGATCGGGTTGGCCGATGTGGAAGTGTTCCCCTGGCAGGTCGATTACGATCTGGCATGGGCCCGCAAACCGTGAGCGCCGGAGTTGATGACCGGTATAATGAGCGGCGTTTAACTCGGATGGGCTCGCTAGCTTTGCTTGCAGCCCGACCGGTTTAAGGGAATGGAAGAACATGAGACTGATTCGCTTCACGGATGGAAAATCAGACCAACCGCAGTGGGGCTGGGTCGATGGGGAGAAGATCGGCCGGTTAAGCGCCTCGCCCTTTGAACCCTTCCGCCGCAACGCCGCCCGCGAATCCCTGTCCAGAGTGCAGCTGCTCGCCCCCATCGAGCCGGGCAAAATCATCTGTGTTGGGCGCAACTACGCCGCCCATGCCGCAGAACACGACGCCGAGGTACCCGACCTGCCGTTGATCTTTCTCAAGCCTCCCACCAGCGTGATCGGACCGGGCGAGATAATCCTGCTCCCGCCACAGTCCGAACAGGTAGAGCACGAAGCCGAGCTGGCGGTCGTGATCGGGCGTACAGGACGCTGGATCTCGCGTGCGGAGGCCTCCGCATTTATCCTCGGCTACACCATCGGCAACGACGTCACCGCCCGCGACCTGCAGCGCAGCGACGGGCAGTGGACGCGCGGCAAGGGCTTCGACACCTTCTGTCCGCTTGGTCCCTGGATCGAAACTGAACTCGATCCGGCCGACACCCTGATCACATGCAGCGTGGAGGGGCAGATGCGGCAGATGGGTTCGACGCGCGACATGATCTTCGATATCCCGCACCTGATCGCCTTCATCTCGTCCGTGATGACGCTCGAAGCCGGCGACGTGATCATGACCGGCACGCCGGCCGGAGTGGGATCGCTGCTCGACGGCGACGAGGTGCAGGTGGAGATCGAGGGGATCGGCGTGCTGACGAACACCGCCCGGACTGACCAGCACCAATCGAGTTTGGATTTTTAATCTCTGGAGGTTTCGAATGGGTCTAAAACCGGATCATTGGATCGCAAAGATGGCACGCAAGGAACGCATGATCGAACCCTTTGAGGAGGGTCAGGTCCGGCTGGGTGTGTTCTCGTACGGCGTCTCATCCTACGGCTATGACATCATTGTAGCCTACGAATTCTATTTGCGTGCTCACGCTCTGCGTCGGAAAGTCGACCTACGCCCGCTGCGGCATCATCGTCAACGTGACGCCCTTCGAACCCGAGTGGGAGGGGTTCGTGACCCTTGAGATCTCGAACACCACGCCTCTCCCGGCGCGCATCTACGCCAATGAGGGCATCGCCCAGGTGCTGTTCTTCGAGGCCGATGAGCAATGCACCACCTCTTATGCAGATAAAAAAGGCAAGTACCAGAAGCAGGACAAGATCGTCCTGCCGCGCTTGTAAACCGGTCCGCCTCCCACAACTGCTGCTCTTAAAAGCCGCCTGACCACCCAGGTAGGCAACCCCCGACCTCGATCGCGCTGGCCGGGGTGGGTGCAGGGGCTTCGATCTTGCCGATCGGCTACAATGATGACGTCATGACAGCTGTAGATTCATCCGCTGACGCCCATCGCCGCCTGATCCTGGCTTTCACCGAGGATCTGTTCCTGCAACCCCGCCTGCAGGACACGGCGCACAGACTTGGTTTCGACCTGCAGATCATCGAAAGCGCGCAGGTTTTCGGCTCCGACGACTCACCCTCCGGCGAGCGGATGGCACTCACCGAGCCCTTGAGCGGCCCCGATTCGGCTCTCATCCGCTGGCTGAGCGCCACGCATCCGGCGCTGCTGCTCTTCGATACGACCGCGCGCAATCTGCCCTGGCGGCGCTGGATTCAGGTCCTGAAGACCTCCGCCGCCAGCCGGCGTTTGCCCGTGATCGCTTTCGGACCCCACGTGAACGAGAGCGACCTGTCCTCCGCGCGCGCAGCCGGGGCCGACGAGGTCTTCACCCGCGGCCAATTCCAGGCCAAACTCGCCGACATCCTGCAGGATTGGGCCGAGCCGCCGATTGCAGGACAGCTGCAGAAGGCCTGCCGCGGCCGTGTGTCACAATTGGCATCCCATGGCATCAAGCTCCATAATCAGGGCGATTACTTCGAGGCGCATGAGGAGCTGGAACACGCCTGGATGGAGGCCGACGAACACGAAGGCTATCTCTATCGCGCCCTGCTGCAGGTCAGCGTCGCCCACCTGCATCTCGAACGCGGCAACGCGGCGGGAGCGGCCAAGCTGCTCATGCGCGTCCACCGCTGGCTGGATCCGCTGCCTGATAGCTGCCGCGGACTCGATCTCGCCCGCCTGCGGCGTGCGGTCGAGCAGCTGCGAAGCGCTCTCTACCAATCGCTCGACAGCGGAGATGCAGTAGGAGCCGAATTTCAACCGATCAAGTTTCACCGCTCCAGCTCCGGGCTGGATGCGCTGGCAGGAGGAGCAAAATGATCGTCGTGCTTGTGCACATCCACGTCAAACCCGATTCGCTTCAGGATTTCATCTCCGCTTCAGAAGAGAACGCCCGCAACAGCATCAACGAGCCAGGCATCGCCCGCTTTGATTTCATCCAGCAGGAGGATGACCCGAACCGTTTTGTGCTGATCGAAGCCTATCGCGAGCAGGCTGCCATGGCCCGACACAAGGAAACCGCTCACTATCTCAAATGGCGAGAGACGGTGGAGGGGATGATGGTTGAGCCGCGGCGCGGGGTCAAGCACGACAGCCTGTGGCCCCCGGACGAGGCCTGGTGATGGTCGAAGAGTTCCAATTTTCGACCGCTGGGCGGATCATCTTCGGCCGCGGCCAGCTGGCAGTGATCGGCGGGATCGCCAAGGAATTCGGCACGCGTGCCTTCGTAGTTACCGGAAAGGATGCGGATCGCGCCGCGCCGTTGCTGGAGATCCTGGAGGCGCATGGCGTCCATTCCATGACCTTCCCGGTGGACAGCGAACCGACGGTCGCCCTGGCGAAAGAAGCCACAAGCGGTGCTGCCGCGTATGGCGCGCACCTTGTGCTCGGCTTCGGAGGGGGAAGCGCGCTCGACACGGGCAAGGCCGTGTCCGCGCTGCTCACAAACGGCGGAGATCCGAGGCCATTCCTGGAAGTGATCGGCGAAGGTCAGCCGCTGTCGAACCGGCCGATCCCGTACCTGGCTATTCCGACGACGTCTGGTACGGGGACCGAAGTCACCCGCAACGCCGTCCTGGCGTCGAAAGAAAATCGTGTCAAGGTCAGCCTGCGCAGCCGCATGCTGATCCCGGACGTCGCTTTGATTGACCCTGACCTCACCGTGACTGTCCCGCCCGAGGTCACCGCGCGCACCGGTTTGGACGCGCTGACCCAGGTCATCGAGCCCTACATCTCCCGCCGGCGCAACCCGATGACGGACGGATTCTGCCTAGTCGGCATACGGCGGGCCGCCCGTTCGCTGCTAAAGGCGGCACAAGACGGGAAGGACATCACTGCTCGCGTGGACATGTCCGTCGCCAGCCTGATGGGCGGGCTGGCGCTGGCCAACGCCGGGCTGGGCGCCGCACATGGCTTCGCCGGCCCGTTCGGTGGCATGTACCACGCGCCGCACGGCGCAATCTGCGCGGCCCTGCTGCCCTACACCATGCAGGTCAACCTGGCCGCCATCGAAGCCCGCAGCGCCGATGAAGACCTGCGGACGCGCTTCGATCAGATCGGCAAACTGCTCACCGGCCGGCAGGAGGCGACCGCCGCGGATGGGGTAGCCTGGCTGCAAAACCTGTGCGAGGAGCTCGCAATCCCGGGCCTGGATCAGTTCGGACTGCTGCCGGAGGAGGTCGAGGATCTGATAGAGAAGTCACGCCAATCGAGCAGCATGAAGGGCAATCCGATCGAGCTTACCCGGGATGAACTCGAACAGATCATCGCATTGGCTCGTTGAGGATCGCAGCTAACCGCGAAACCAGCTCCCCGGCGTCCGATCGGTACCTTTCAGCCCGCCTGAGCCCTTTTGCCGCAAGAGCCCGCCGCAGCTCTTCCTCCACCAGCAGGGTCAGGCAGGCCGCGCCCAACGCTCGCCCATCGTTCGCCGGCGCCAGATAGCCGGCTTCCCCGAGTATGCTGGCAGATGTAGCGGTTTCGATCCCGGCCACCGGCAGGCCGCTCGCTTGCGCCCAGCGCAGTGATTGTCCGCTGCGTACACGCTCGAGTTGGAAGAAGAGAGCTGCGCTGCGGTAGATCGCAGGCAGGTCATCGAGCCGGGATGCAGACAGCACGATGATCTCGCTCCTCAAGCCGGCCTGCTCCGCAGCGGTCTTGAGCGTTCGCACTGCTTCCGGCGCTGCCGCGATGACTACCAGAGGGTAGGTATCGCCCACCCCGCCTTCAACCCAGGTCCACGCCGCCAGGATCCGGGCCACCCCGATAGAGCTCAGGCCATGCACGAGGACGTACCCTGGTCTCAAGCCATGCCCCGCCAGCGCTACCATATCGTCTGCCCCACGCTCCGGGCGGAAGCGGCTGTCGACCCAGGGGGCAAGCCGGGTGATGCCCGGGGCTGGCCCAGCCGGCAGGTCGGACGAGACCAGTCGCTCTGCGCCGCTTTCCGAGACGGCGCGGTCGAATGCCCTGCCAAGGCGGCTCGAATCAGGGTCCGGTGGATGGCAATCGAAGCGAGAATCCAACCATGCCTGGGGCAACCGGGTGAAAAGCGACGGACGGAGATACGCACTGAGCAGCAGCTGTGCGCCCCGGGCGCGAGCCTGCCGGGGCAGGCTCCACTGCTCGAGGGCCGCGGCACGCAGGGCGGACCCTGGCTCAGGAAGCCGAACAATGTACAGCTTATCGGCTTCTATCCGCTGCCAGGATGCGGGCTGGTACAGGATGACCTGGTCAATCTCAGGCTGGCGTGCAGCCAGGTATACCGTCTCCTGGATATGCAGCGCTTCGACGCTGGCCGGTTCAGCACGCCATGCCAGGGCGTTCATGGCAACGCGCATCGACCAGCTCCTGAAGGGTTGGCACGACGGACCGGCAGTGTGGCTTCCCACTTGACGCAATAGAACATTTGTGCTATGATCGGCACATCTTTCATCGCCTGGAGGAGGTCATGATGGGAAAGCATGCGTTCGTCCATATCGAGCTCTCGGCTGACAATCTGCAGTCCGCGGCCGAGTTCTACCGCCGGGTTTTCGGCTGGCAAACTCAGGAAATGCCTGAAATGAACTATATCACCTTCGACGAGGGCGGCGGCCTCGGCGGCGGGTTCAACCCGACCGAAAATGAGGGCAACGAACCGGGCGATGTCGTCGTCTACATCGGAACCGATGATATCGAGACCACGCTGGCTGAGATCGAAGCGGCCGGCGGGAAGACCGTGCAGCCCAAAACCGAGATCGCCGGTATGGGCTGGTTCGCCCTCTTCAGCGACCCGACTGGCAACAAGCTCGGCCTGTATACTGGCCAGGGCTGATCGCAGCCGCGGGCATATCGCACGGCAGCGTTTCGCTGCCGTGTTTTTCTTTTTCAACCTCCCGCGCGCGATACAATCATCCACATGGGCGAAACAGATCAGCTTCAATTGGATCCTGAACGCCAGTCACAGGCGCGCCGGTATGCCCGCATCCAGCGCCGTTTGACGATCCTCGAGCTTTTCGCCGGGGTGTTCTACCTGGCGCTGTGGCTGTGGACGGGCTGGGCGCTCGACCTCCAGTCGGCGCTCGCGCCGCGCGCGGCAGGCGGTGCGCTGCCCTTCAGCCCGGGCTGGACGATCCAGCTCCTGCTGTTCGCGGCTGCCCTTGGGCTGCCATGGCTTGCACTCACCCTTCCGCTCTCATACTACTCGGGCTTCGTGCTTCCGCACCACTTCGGCTTGTCAACCCAGACGCGGCGCGACTGGATCTCCGACCAGCTGAAGGGCGGCCTGCTCTCAGCCGGACTGGGAATCCCGCTCCTGCTCGGGCTCTATGCGTTGATGCGGGCGCTTCCCGGCCTATGGTGGGTGGTCGCCGCCGGGGCGTATTCGCTCGTCTCCGTCGTGCTGACCGCCCTGGCACCGGTGCTCCTGATGCCGATCTTCTTCCACTTCGAACCGCTCGATGAAGGCTACGCGGCGCTCGCTGGCCGCCTGAAAGCACTTGCGGAGCGACATGGCACGCACGTCGAAGGCGTCTACAGCATGGACATGAGCCGCCGGACGGTCGCGGCGAATGCCGCATTGGTCGGACTCGGCCGCACACGCCGCATCGTGCTCGGCGATACGCTGCTTGAGAACTTCAATCCGGATGAGATCGAGACCGTGCTGGCGCATGAGCTCGGCCACCACGTTCATGGGGACATCCCGCTCGGCATCTTGATCCAGAGCGGGTTGAATTTCGTGCTTTTCTACCTCGCCGCGTTGGGATTGGAGTGGGCTGCCTCCCGGCTGCCGTTAGAAGGCGTTTTCGCCCCGGCCGGGTTGCCGGCGCTGGCGCTGCTTTTCGGGTTCTTCGGCCTGATGACGATGCCGCTGGGCAACGCGTACTCACGCTGGCGTGAACGCCTGGCAGACCGCTTCGCGCTGCAGAGCACCGGGCTGCCGCAGGCCTTCGCCATGGCCATGACCCGCCTCGCCAACCAGAACCTGGCCGACGCCAACCCACCGCGCTGGGTTTTGCTGTTGTTCGGCTCGCACCCGCCGCTGCGCGAGCGCATCGAAACCGCCCATCGCTTCGAGCAGGAGGCATCCGAGGCATAAGCCAGCTCGCGCTGCACAGAAGGGTCAGGTGAGGGCTGGATTACCCCGGATCCACAACCTTGAACTGCCCTGAATCGTAGAACAGCTCGCCATCGACGAAGATCCTGCCGCCGTCCTTCATGTCGGTGATAATATCCCAGTGCAGCGAGCTCTTGTTTTGCCCGCCCAATTCCGGAAATCCACCACCCAGCGCCACGTGCATCGTGCCGCCGATCTTCTCGTCGAACAGGATGTTGCGCGTGAAACGCTGAATCCCGGCATTCGTGCCAATTGCAAACTCCCCCAACCGGCTCGATCCTTCGTCCAGCGCCAGCATCTGATGCAGGAAGCCTTCGTTCTTCTCCGCCTGCGCCTCCACCACCTTGCCGTTCTCAAAGCGCAGCTGCAGATCAAGGACTTCCTGGCCGCGGTTCAGCGCCGGGAACGAACCGCGGTACCAGCCTTCGACTGAATCTTCGACCGGACTGGTGAAGATCTCACCGCTCGGCATGTTACGGTCGCCATCCGAATTCTTGAACCTGCGGTCCGCGATCGAGAGCTTGAAGTCGACGTTCGGCCCGACGGCGTGCACCTCCTGCCGCCCCTCCAGCCAATCCACCAGGCGCTGCTGGCGGTCATGAACTGCCTTCCAGGCGGCGACCGGGTCGGGTTGGTCGGCGAAGGTTGCCGCGTAGACGAAATCCTCGTACTCGCGCAGGGACATCTCGGCATCCTGAGCCATGCCCGGTGTCGGGTAGACCGAGATCACCCAGCGTAGTTCGCCAGTGCCGGATCGTTCGCGATAACGGTCATGCAGCGGACGCATCGCCTGCGCATGGACCGCCAGCCGCTTCGGGTCGACCCCTTCCATCTCGCGCGTGTTGACGCTCGACTTCAAGTTGATCCAGCAATCGAACTCCTCCAGCACCGCCCGTTGAACCGGCGAGATGAAAGCGAGCTGTTCATCCGAGGCCTGCCGGTAGAAAAGAGAGCTCCAACCATCAAACTGGGGATTCAGCAGGGGATGGCCGCCAGCCAGCAGCACATTCTCCGCTGCTGCGATCATCAGCGGTTCGGCGTACGTTGATCCGCTGATCGCAACTTTATCGCCCGGGCGGACCTTGAGTGAATACATCACGAGGATTTCAGCCAGTCTGGCTGTTCGTTCGTCCATTTACGCGCCCTCCTGCAGGAGCACTCCAGTGTTCGGTTTCCAGAAACCGAAAAAACTCCATTTACCCGGCTTTGACGGCTCCTGTCGACGCAGCGGATCACAGCCCAGCCGATGAGGTCTGATTCTTGTCTCCCGATGCCACGAGCCGTGGCCTGATCTGCTCGGCCTCAGGCATCGCCTCGAGTCAACTCCACACAGGAGATCTGAGGTTCAAGTCCGGGGATTATACAGCCGCGAGGGAAGCCTGCCTACGTGTGCCTTGCCGCCAGGAGACGCGCACGCCGAACGGCTTTCTCACCATGAGCCGGGCGCCTACCGCGATGTACCGGGGTTCCCTCGCCCGGGGGCTTGGGATGACACATTCTGTCATCCCAAGGCGCAGCCGAGGGATACCCGAGATGTTTCACCTGGCGGCACGGCTCATGAATCTACGGCTGCCTGGCAGCCGCAGCCTGGATACTGGCCATATGCGGGGTATTCCTAAGGAATGTCTCTGGAATCCCCTGTTGGATCGACACATTTTCTTGTGTCGTCCCGAGCGCAACCGAGGGACCCCCATGGTGCCTCGCCGGTCCGCCCGGCTCATGAATCGACGCTGGCAGTGAGAGTACCTCAACCCCATGACGTGAAGTGGGGATTGCCTTACCAAGCTCCGCCGACCGAGCAGCCGCCGTCAAAACGCAACTCAAGGAGATACCCCTGGGCTCCAGCCTGATAGCGGAAGGCGATCGTGAAGATCGAGGATACGCCCGCCGGCAGCGTCTTCTCAGCCTGCAGGTTGAACGCAAACCGCTCCTGCGGGTCGTATTCCCCTTCCCAGAGCACATCGCCGCCGAGCGTCACGCGCTGTGGAATGCCGTTGGCGGTCGGCCAGTCAGCCAGGTCGATGTCCAGCAGCTCGAGCGGCTGAACGCTTTGGTTGTCGACCAGCCAGGAGGCCTCATTCTCACTGATCTGCAGCGGGTAGAGCCACAAGCCACCACAGCTGGTCGACTGGATCGGAGTCGCAGCGGGGGGCGCCGCTGGCTGTGTTGCACCCCCACCCGCACCGAGCACGATCGGCGTGAATGCCTGTGTTGGTTCCGACTGAGTCGCCGCCGGTGGCGTCCCGGCCAACAGAGGCCCGGAGGTCAGTGCTCGAAAAAGCAGGTAGCCACCCCCGACCAGAACCGGGACAAGCAGACCCAGCCAGCCCAGCCTGCGCACCGGAGATGGCGGAGGCGCAGGCGCTTCCGCCGCAGGCCGGGGCTCCCGCCGGCCGGGTTGCGCCATGTACTGCGTGGGAGCGGCTCCGATCCGCTCAAAGTCCGGCAGCGGTCTTCCAGCGAGGGCGGCCTGGTAGGCCTCGTTCATCTCGGCCACGCTGGCAAAGCGCCGTTCGGGCTTTTTCGCCAGGCATTTCAAGATCACCACCTCGAGATCCAGCGGTAGATCGGGCTTGAAGCGCCGCGGCCGCGGGACAGGCTCCTGAATGTGCGCCATGACCGTCGCCATCGGCGATTCGGATTCAAAGGGCAACTTGCCGATCGCCAGCTCGTACAGGATCACGCCGAGCGAATACTGGTCGGAACGTGCGTCGATCGTCTCACCCCGGCCTTGCTCCGGCGAGACATACGCTGGCGTGCCCATCAGCATCGAACCGGTCAGGCTGCTGTGCCCCTCGATCGCCCGCGCCAGCCCGAAGTCGGTCAGCAGCGCCTGGCCGTCGGAACGCAGCATGATATTGGATGGTTTGATGTCGCGGTGGACCACCCCCTGCTGATGGGCGTAATGCAGCGCGCTCGACACCTGGCCGATCCAGCGCGCGCATTCCTCAAAACTGACGGGGGCTCGCGTCATGCGCCCAAAGAGCGTTTCACCTTCGATGAACGGCATCACGGTGAAGACGAAGCCCTCCGATTCGCCGTAGGCCAGGACCGGGACGATGTTGGGGTGTTTGAGCTGCGTGACGAGCTGGGCCTCGCGGCGGAAACGCTTGATGAAGCGCCTATCGCCGCTGATCGTGGGGGAGAGGATCTTGACCGCCACCTGTGCGCCCGAACGCTCATCGACCGCGCGGTAGACCGTCGCCATACCGCCCTGGCCGATCTGCGACTTGATCAGGTAGTGCTCAAGCCGGGTTCCGATCAATGAGGTCAAGCATTCCTCCCCGCAAAGGCTACCACGCGCCCCACGTTGCGCAAAAGGGGAAAAAAGTCAGACCCGGCGGCCGCTTCCGCTCGACGCTTGACTCCGCCTGCAAGATACCCTAGGATAGGCAAACCTCGCTCAATTGCGATGCGTGGACAATAACGCCAAAGTATTGTTTGCCTAGCGCGCAGTCATCCTGCTGCAACAATTGAACAAAAATCCACCCTTGTGGAGTAGAGGAGGTGATGCGAAGGCCTGTCCCTGGATCACATACCCCCAGATTTAAGCAATCCGCCAATTGAATCGTTCTATGTATTGAGGAGGAGAAGAACATGTTGCGAAGAAGTAGAGTGTTCGTCGCCCTGCTTGGCGTTGCGATCCTGCTGATCGCGCTCGGCGCCTGCCAGCCGGCAGAGCCGGAGGTGATCACGCAGATCCAGACCCAGGAGGTGAAAGTCGTCGAAACCCAGGAGGTGCAGGTCAACGTGCCGGTCGAGTTCCAGATGGAATCACAGCGCCTGTCCGCCGTGAAAGCCAACGGCGTGCTGCGCTGCGGCGTGAACTCCGGTGTTCCGGGCTTCGGCTTCCTGAACGAATCGGGTGATTTCGTCGGTTTCGACACCGAATTCTGCCGCGCCATCGCCGCTGCTATCTTCGGCGACCCAACTGCGGTCGAGTTCCGCCCGCTGACGGCAGCCGAGCGCTTCACCGCCCTGCAGACGAACGAGATCGACGTCTTGATCCGCAACACCACCTGGACCTTCACGCGCGACGTTGAACTCGGTACCGATTTCGGCCCGACCACGTTCTACGATGGACAGGGCATGATGGTGCGCAAGGACAGCGGCTTCGATTCGCTAAACGACATGGAGGGCGCCACAATCTGCGTGCTCTCCGGCACAACGACCGAGCTCAACCTGGCAGACGCCTTCAGCTCACGCGGACTGACCTACGACACGCTCGTCTTCGATAAGTCCGATGAGACGGCCGCTGCCTACAATGAGGGGCGCTGCGACGGCCTGACCTCGGACAAGTCCCAGCTGGCCGGCCTGCGCACGACGATGACCAGCCCAGCCGATCACAA
Source organism: Anaerolineales bacterium (assembly GCA_037379555.1). Taxonomy (GTDB): domain Bacteria; phylum Chloroflexota; class Anaerolineae; order Anaerolineales; family E44-bin32; genus E44-bin32. Next base: position 22,127 of record JARRJK010000049.1, read on the forward strand.
GATCCTGCCCGAGACGATGTCGAAGGAACCGCTCGGTCCCGTCTGGGCACAGGGCGATCAGCAGTGGGGCGACCTGGTGCGCTGGGTCGTGAACGGCATCATCATCGCCGAAGAGAAGGACATCACCGCAGCCAATGTGACCGATGTCGCCGGCGGGGATCCGCAGGATCCGGAAGTCCGCCGCCTGCTCGGCCTGGAGGGATCCTTCGGCGAGCTGCTTGGCCTCGATCCCGACTTCATGGTCAACGTGATCTCGGCTGTGGGCAACTACGGCGAGATCTACGAACGCAACCTCGGACCGGAGGGGACCGACATCCCGCGTGCCGGTTCGCTCAATGCGCTGTGGACCGACGGCGGGCTGCTCTACGCTCCGCCGTGGCGCTAATCTCTCACGCTGAATCTGGTTCAAACGGCGGTGCAGCCTGCACAATATGGGCTGCACCGCCCAAAAATCCAGCATGAACGAAACCGCCCCGGGCGCTCCTTCACCGAAGAACACCACCTTCGCCTTCCTGCGAGACCTGCGCTTTCTCCAGGCCCTCGCCCAGGTTGTTTTCGTAATCCTGGTGCTGCTCGCTGGCCGCTGGCTGATCGGCAACTTGCTTGAATCGATCCAGACGCGCGGCCTCAGCCTGAGCTTCGACTTCTTCCGGCGCACAGCTGGCTTTGTCGTCGGCGAGGGCCTGCCGATGGAGCGCACCGATACCTTCTGGTACGCCTACCTGATTGGGCTGTACAACTCGCTGCGCGTGATCGGCATCGGCCTGCTGCTGGCGACGATCGTCGGCGTCCTGGCCGGGATCGCGCTGCTCTCGCCCAACTGGCTGCTGCGTTCACTGGTTTCAGCCTACGTCGAGGTCATGCGCAACACGCCGCTGCTGGTGCAGCTTTTCTTTATTTATTTCGGAATCATTCTCAAACTTCCCTCGCTGCAGGAACGCATCACGCTCGGCCCATTCTCTCTCAGCAACCGCGGCTTCTACTTTCCCAGGCCCATCCCCGAGTCGGGTTTCACGCTCTGGATCTCGGTGACGGCGGCCGCCGTGATCGCGAGCATCGTGCTGTACCGCGTCCTGATCAAGCGGCGGGTGCAGCAGGGAACCGAGACCCGGCCGGCGCTCTGGTCTGGCCTGATCCTGGTCGGTCCGCCGCTGGTGGTCTGGCTGCTCGTTCCAGGGCACCCCCTGGCGCTCGATTACCCCTCGCTGCAGGGGCTGCGCATGGAGGGCGGCGCCTCGCTCTCCCCGGAGTTCGCCGGGATCCTGATTGGACTCGTGCTCTACACCGGTGCCTTCATCGCCGACATTGTGCGCGCCGGGATCCTGGCGGTAGCCAAGGGCCAGCAGGAGGCAGCCACAGCGCTCGGCCTGAGCAAATCGCAGGTGTTGAGGCTGGTCGTGCTGCCGCAGGCAATGCGCGTCATCATCCCGCCGCTGACAAACCAGTACCTGAACCTGGCCAAGAACTCCAGTCTGGCGGTCGGTGTCGGCTATCCGGACCTGTACAACGTGTCGTCGACGATCTTCAATCAGTCCGGCCAGGCGGTCCAGGTGATCAGCCTGATGATGGGCACCTATCTGGTGATGAGTCTGGTGATATCGGTTGTGATGAACTACCTCAACTCGCGCCTGCAGATCAAGGAACGCTAGGGCCATCCGATGGCGACCTCTCCCGTCCCTGCCAGTGAACGCCCCCCCGTCGCCAGCGTCGGCGTCCTGGGCTGGCTGCGCCAGAACCTGTTCAGCAGTGTGGGCAATACGCTGCTTACGATCGTCTCGGCCGCATTCCTGTTTCTCGCCGGCCGATCGATCCTGACCTGGGCGGTCACGCAGGCCAACTGGGGCGCCGTGACCGGCAACCTGGAGGTGCTCACATGGGGCCGCTATCCGGAAGGCCAGGTCTGGCGGCTGGGCTTGAGCGTGTTGATCCTGGCCGTGCTGGGCGGCCTGACCTGGTGGCTCTGGCGCCGGGGGCCTGAATCACCCGCGCGCCGCAGCTTGCTGGTCGGCTGGGCGCTCTCACCGGTGGCGCTGGCGGTGCTCATTCGCGGCATCACGCTCCCCACCCCGGCAACGATCAGCAACAACCTGGGTTATTACCTCTTCCGTCCGGAGGTGCTGCCGCTGCTGGAGGAGAACTGGCGTGCCGGCGCAGCATGCATTGTGGTCGGCCTGCTGGGCGGCATCACCTGGAGCTACCTGACGAACCGGACTCATTTCCTGGGCCTGGCCGCATGCAGCCTGATGCTGCTCTTCCTGCTCCCGCTCGGGTTGCAGATGGAACCTTGGCTCTTCGGCCTGAATGTCCCGATCATCGTGCCGCTGGCGGTGAACATCCTGCTGGCTTTCCTGATCGGCAGTGCGGTCGGTCGTTCCCTGTCAAGCATCGAGGGGCTACGGCGGTGGCTGCCGTGGATCTGGGGCGTCACGCTGATCCTGGTGGTGATCCTGCTGACCACTTTCGATGTCGGCGTCGCGCGCGTCGCGCCGGTCCAGGCGCTGCCGATCATCCCGCCCAACATCTGGAGCGGGATCATGCTCACCCTGATGCTGGCGGTCGTGAGCATTGTGGCTTCCTTCCCGATCGGAGTGCTGCTCGCCCTCGGGCGGCGCAGCGAGCTGCCGGTCGTGCGCGGCTTCTGCATCCTGTTCATCGAGCTCGTGCGCGGCGTGCCGCTGATCACGATCCTCTTCATGGCCCAGGTGATGCTGCCGCTCTTCCTGCCGCTCGAACTCACGATCGACCGGGGCGTGCGCGCTATGGCGGGCATGACGCTCTTCACCGCCGCCTACTTGGCCGAGATCGTGCGCGGCGGCCTGCAAGCCGTCCGCCATGAGCAGGTCGAGGCCGCCCGCGCCCTCGGGTTGAGCGAGGTGCTCGTCACCGTGCTGATCGTGCTGCCGCAGGCGCTGCGGGCGGTGATCCCGCCCATCATGGGCCAGTTCGTCAGCATCTTCAAGGACACCTCGCTGGTGGCGATCGTCGGCCTGCTCGACCTGCTGGCGGTCGGCCAGAGCGTCATCAAGCAGAGGGAGTACCTCGGTGCGGTGCGCGAGATCTATCTCTTCGCTGGTCTGTTCTACTTCGTGGTAAGCTATGCCATGTCACTTGCCAGCCGGCACCTCGAGGTCCAGCTCGGCGTCGTGGATTCATAAACAGGAGCGCATCATGAGCGATCCGATCATCCTCTGCCAGGACGTCCATAAATGGTTCGGCAACTTCCAGGCGCTGAAAGGCATCAGCATGGAAGTTCAGAAGGGCGAGGTGATCGTAATCTTCGGGCCTTCCGGATCGGGCAAGTCGACCTTCATTCGCACCATCAACCGGCTGGAGGAGCACCAGAAGGGCACGATCATCGTCGACGGGATCGAGCTGACACATGACGTGCGCAACATCGCCGCCATCCGCAGCGAGATCGGGATGGTCTTCCAGCAGTTCAACCTCTTTCCGCACCTGAGCGTGCTGCAGAACGTCACCCTGGCGCCGATCTGGGTCCGCAAGTGGCCGAAGGAAAAGGCTGAGCAGGTCGCCCACGACCTTCTGGAGCGGGTCGGCATCCCGGAGCAGGCCGAGAAGTACCCTGGCCAGCTGTCCGGCGGCCAACAGCAGCGAGTGGCCATCGCCCGCGCCCTGGCGATGCAGCCCAAGATCATGCTCTTCGACGAGCCCACCTCTGCCCTTGACCCGGAGATGATCAAAGAGGTGCTCGACGTGATGATCGAACTGGCAAAGAGCGGCATGACGATGCTCGTCGTGACGCACGAGATGGGTTTCGCACGTGCAGTCGCCGACCGCATGTATTTTTTCGACGATGGGCTTGTCATCGAGAGCGGCACGCCGGACGCGGTCTTCAAGAACCCGCAGGAAGACCGCACGAAGCTCTTCCTTTCACAGATCCTTACACACTAGCGCCCGCCAGCAGCCGAAGAGCGCATCCCCGGCAGCCCGCGCTTCGGCCGGGCTGTCTTGAATCTGGCGGGCCGCGAGATCCGCTCTCACAGGAGGACCGGCTTGAAGAATCTGCCTGATTTCAGCATGGAACGACTGGTCGCGACGCTGGTCGAATTGCTCGAGATCCCGTCGCCCACCGGGAGCACCAGCCGTGCGGTGGATTACGTCCACTCGAAGCTCGTCAACCTCAATATCGAGCCGCAGATCACGCGCAAAGGCGTCCTGACCGCAACCCTTGAAGGCGAATCCAGCGATCGAGCGCGCGGGCTCACGGCGCACCTCGACACGCTTGGAGCCATGGTGCGCGAAGTGAAAGACAACGGACGCTTGAAGCTCACGCCCATCGGCGGCTTCGCCTGGAACACAGTCGAAGGCGAGGGCTGCACCGTGTTCACCCAGGATGGAAAAGCGATCCGCGGCTCGCTGCTGCTGACCAGGGCCTCCGGGCATATTTTCGGGGAGCAGGTTGGCAGCACGGAAAGGGACGAGGACACGCTTGAAGTGCGGCTTGATGAGCGCACTGACACGTCCGGCGAGACACTGGAGCTCGGGATTCAGGTCGGCGACTTCGTCGCCTTCGACCCGCGCGTTGAGCTCGGTCCGTCGGGCTTCATCCGCTCGCGTCACCTGGACGACAAGGCCGGCGCGGCCTGCCTGCTGGCAGCCGCCGAGGCGCTGCAGGCGGCGGAACTCAAACCTGCTCAGACGACCACGCTGCACTTCAGCAACTTCGAGGAGGTCGGGCATGGTGCGGCATCCGGCTTTCCCCCGGATCTGGCGGAACTGGTGGCGGTCGATATGGCCGTCGTCGGACCGGGCCAGGCTTCGGATGAATTCCACGTCACGATCTGCGTCAAAGACAGCCGCGGTCCCTACCATCAGGGCTTGAGCAACCGGCTGCGGTCGCTGGCGGATGAAGCTGGTATCCCCTATCGGGTCGATACCTACCCTTATTACGGCTCGGACGGCGAGGCGTACTGGCGCGCAGGAGGTGATGTGGCCCTGGCGCTGATCGGTCCCGGCGTCGACGCTTCGCACAATTACGAACGCACGCACCGCGAGGCGCTGGAGGGCACAACCCGCCTGATCCTGGCCTATCTGCTGGCTCCGTGAGGGCTGGCCGGGATGAGAGCCAAACCCGGAGCGGAATTTCTCGCCGGCGTGCGTGCCCAGCTGCCGATCCTGCTCGGCGTGGTGCCGTTCGGGGTGATCTTCGGCGCGTTGGCGCGCTCGGCCGGCATCCCGCCGGCCGAATCGCAGGGCTTTTCGCTGCTCGTGTTCGCTGGCAGCGCGCAGTTCATCGCAATCGGACTCGTGGCCGAGGGTTCCCCGCCGCTGATCGTCGTGCTCACTATTCTGATCGTCAACCTGCGCCACATGCTGTACAGCGCCACAATGGCGGTTCACTTTCAACCCCTCCCGCTGCGCTGGAAGCTGCCGCTCGCCTGGCTGCTGACGGATGAAGCGTTCGCGGTCGGCTCGCTGCGCTACCGGCGGCCGGATGTGCGCCTGGCGCACTGGTTCTTCCTCGGCACCGGCCTGGCGCTGTGGACATCCTGGCAGCTGAGCACGGCCGCCGGCATCGCCCTGGGCGAGCTGATTCCTTCCAACTGGATGCTCGATTTCGCCCTGCCGCTGACCTTCATGGCGCTGCTCGCGCCGACGCTCGAGGATCGGCCTGCGCATGCCGCTGCATTGGTCGCAGCCATTACATCCCTGCTCCTGGCAGGCCTTCCTTACCGGTTAGGACTGCTCCTGGCGGCGGTGATCGGCGTGGCGGCCGGGGCCTGGCTCGANNNCTGGCTCGACCAGCGTATCGCCAGTAGACGGATCGTCACATGAACCGGATGGACCTGTGGCTGATCCTGCTCGGCGGCCTGGTTGTCACCTACGCCACGCGATTGTCGTTCATCCTGCTCGTTCCTTATGAACGCTTGCCGGCCTGGATCCGCCGCTCGCTGCGGTTGGTGCCGTCGGCCGTTCTGGCCGCCCTGATCACACCCGAGCTGCTGCTCCCGGGCGGCTCACTGGATCTCTCCCTGGGTAATGAACGTCTGGTCGCCGGCGCCCTGGCCTGGGTCGTCGCCTGGCGCACACGCAGCGCCTGGCTGACGATCGCCTGCGGCATGCTGGCGCTGTTTATCCTGAACAACCTGTGACCTGCTTCTCGGGCGGTGGATGTTACAATCGACAGCATGCGTGACCGCAGCGACCTGATCCGCTTCGCCTGGCTATCGATCGCGGCTGCCGTCCTGACAATTGGCATCAAGGTCGGCGGCTTTCTCGTCTCGCGCTCGGTGGGGCTGCTTTCCGATGCCCTCGAGTCGGGCGTCAATCTGGTCGCGGCGCTGGCGGCTTTTACCGCGCTGCGCATCGGAGCCCAGCCGCCGGACGAAGAGCATGCGTACGGCCACCAGAAGGTCGAATACCTCTCAAGCGGTGCCGAAGGCGGGTTGATCGCGCTGGCGGCGCTCGCCATCGCCATCACCGCCGTGCAGCGCCTGATCGAGCCCCAGCCGATCGACCGCCTCGGATTCGGCCTGGGGCTTTCCGCGAGCGCTTCGCTGATCAACTTCGGGGTCGCCCAGGTACTGTTGCGCGTCGGGCGCAGGCGGGATTCGATCGCGCTCGAGGCCGACGGACAGCACCTGATGACCGATGTCTGGACCTCTATCGGCGTGCTGGTCGGAGTCGGGATGGTGGCGATTACCGGCTGGGAGCCGCTTGACCCGATCGTAGCGCTCATGGTCGCCGCCTGGATCGCTTTCAACGCCTACCGCATCCTGCGCCGCTCGGCCCTGGGTTTGATCGATACCGCCATTCCGGCCCAGGATCTGGCGGCAGTTCACGCCGCGATCGATCCGCACCTGGTGGAGGGTGTGACCTATCATGCGCTGCGCACACGCCAGGCCGGCGCCCGCTGCTTCGTCTCGCTTCACCTGCAGGTGCCCGGGGCATGGAGCATCCAGCAGGGCCATGATCTGGCAGAGGCAGTCGAGCGCGACATCCGCGCCGCCGTCCCCTCGGCGACAGTCTTCACGCATATCGAGCCGCGCGA
>JARRJK010000050.1:0-15406 GCA_037379555.1 Anaerolineales bacterium
CCAGGGGCGTTCGAGCAGGTTGATCTCGAAGTTGTCGGCGATCGCCCGCCGCTCGGAGGCGAGCGCCGCGCTCGAGCGGTCGGTCATGAAACTGGCCACGCCGGCCGGTCCGCTGGGGATGGTGACGTGAGCAATGGTGGGAGTCACCGTCGGCGTGGCGGCAGGCGGTGCTTCCGTGGCGGCCGCTTCCGTTGGGAGGGCTTCCCCACCTCCGCCGCCGGAGGGCTGTAATGTGGCCTGGGCAATCGTCGCCAGCGCCTGCAGCGTCTGGGTCACCGCCTGATCGACATTGACCTCCGCACCCGATGGCCGGTTACAGGCCGCGACGGCGAGCAGCAGGGCAGCGAGAATGAGGACGGCCAGCATTCGAGAATTGCGCTTCATCTTGACACCTCCATGTCGGGCGTATTGCGATCTGGTTTCACATTGATAACGGGCTTTGTAGTCCTTTTGTGACATATATGTCCTCTGTGTCACCATGATGCCAGGCCAACTGGCAAGCGCGGATGGAAGAGTGGGGCCTTCGCTCCTTGAAGTTGGTCTTGCTTCTCGCGTGTTATCCCTGGGTACTGCTTCAAATAGGTCGTTCTGTGTCTGCTTACTGCACCGCAGGCAGCGGCTGCCAATCAGGTTGCAGGTCGCGCCCGGGATGATTCGTCAGATTCTTCTGCCCTGTTCCGTTGTTGGTCATGATGTAAATCTCTGGATTCTGGTCCCGGGTGGAGGTGAAGACAATCCACTGCCCGTCCGGTGAGAACTCTGGCTCTTTGTTTCCGAGGCTGTTCGTCAGGGCGATCGGATCCAGCCCGGGATTGTCGACCGAGGCGATGTAGATCTCCTGCTTACCCCGTTTAACGAGCCAGCTGAACGCCAGGAACTTACCATCTGCGGACCAGGCGATCTGTTCAGCCCCGCGAATCCGATCCTGCAGGTCGAACAGCACCGGGGGGTCACCGTTCGCAGGCCGCAGCAGAATGCGAGCGGGTGCTTGATTGATGGAGGCTGCAACCGCCAGCCGTTCTCCGTCTGGTGCCCAGGCCGGGAAGTACTCCACGGCGTAGCCAGCGCTCAGGTTGCGCGGCTCGGAGGACAGGCTGCAGCCGCCTGGAGCAGGCTGGCAGTCCAGGTCAACCAGCATCACCTGCCGCAGGCCTCCGACCCGCGTGCTGGTGAACGCCATTCGCGCGCCGTCTGGGGACCAGGCCGGGTCGCTGTCGTCACCGATCGATTGCGTGAGGTTGACCGGCTCGATGGATCCATCAAGATTAATCAGGAAGATATCCCGTCCGAGTTCATTCCCATACAAATCGCGGCCACCCGGGGCAGTGTAGAGCAGGCGCAGGCCATCCGGCGACCAGCGCGGCTGGCCTTTGTCGCCCGGCCCGAAGGTGATCTGGCGCAGGTCAGAACCATCGGCGTTCATCGTCCAGATCTGCAGTGTCCGCCTGTCCTCGCGATCGCTGACGAACGCGATCCGGGCTCCGCCGCCGAGCAAGACCGGGGTAGCCGTCGGCGAAGGAGATGCTGTCGGCGTGGACGAGGGTTCAGCGGTTGCGGTCTGCGTTGGAAGCGGGCTGGGTGTGGCGGTAGCGGCTGGCAGGACAGCGAGAAGCGTCGCGGAAGGCACAGGCGTAGGGCTAGCGGCGGGACTCGCGAAGGGCAGCCGGCCGCTCAGACCGAGCGCTAGTCCGGCGCCTACCAGAAGTATTGCGAAAGCCCCTCCCCCGATCCACAGGCCGCGCCTGCTGCCGCTCGCAGCAGGCGCTTCGACCTTCAAGGGCGCACGAATCGTCTCGAGCTGCAGGTCCCCGCGCAGTGCCCGCTGGAATTCGTCGATGCTCGGGAAGCGGTCGTCCTTATCGAGCGCCATCCCACGCTCGAGCGTCGCGTCCAGGTGGGCTGGAATGGCGGGGCTGTAGCTGCTCGCCGGGCGCAGAGTTTCCTTGCCCAGCATGCGCTGGATGCTGTCGGCCGGACGCTGGCCAGTGACCAAGGCGTAGACCGTGGCTGCGAGCGAATACTGGTCGCTGCTGGCGTCGGTTCGCTGGTCGCCGTACTGCTCCGGCGGTGAGAAACCCGGAGTCAGGCCGCGCGCCCCGGTCGTGGTCTGTGCCTGGTCATACACCTTGGCGATTCCGAAATCGACCAGGATCACCCGGCCATCAGGCTGCAGCTTGAGGTTCGCTGGCTTGATGTCCCGGTGTATGATCGGCGGATTGAGATGATGCAGGTAGCTGAGCGCATCACAGGCCGCGGATCCCCAGGCCACGACTTCGTCCACCGTGGGCGGCTTTTCGATGGAGCGCGTGTGCAAATCGACTCCGGCGATGTAATCCATAACCAGGTACTGCCGATCATCGATGATGAAGTGATCCGTCACGCGCGGTAGATTTGCATGGCGCAGTTCGGCCAGCAGGCGCGCCTCACGCCGGAATTGCCGTTCCGATTCAGGATTGAGATTGAGGTTTTCCTTAACCGCGACAGGGATGTCAAGCGTCAGGTCATGCGCCAGGTATACAGCTCCCATCCCGCCCTTGCCGAGCTGACCTTCGATGCGGTATCGGTCGCGGAGCACGTCGCCAGGAGAGAGAGGCATGGCCGCATTGTATGCTAGCAAGCATCGTGGAAGCAACTTTCCCGGGGTTATAATCGTTGAAGGATAAAGACAGCCCTGAAGTAGACTCGGGAGTGTGATAATCGACCCTTGCCCGCATCCCGCGGCGGCGTTAGCTTACAGCCAGGAGATGACGCATGGAATCTGAATCGCTTGATCTGACACTCATCGAACCGCTCCTGGAACGTTATTCCGGCCAGGACCGCTCGCAGCTGCTTCCGGTCTTGTTCGAGGTCCAGGCCGCGCTGGGCAGTTTGCCTGAACCGGCGGTTGCCCTGGTCGGCAAGGCGCTGCACGTTCCGCTGGCCGAGATTTATGGTGTGATTGAGTTCTACACCATGCTCTACCCCCATCCCACGGCAAAAACAATGGTCCGCATTTGCACCAGTCCGATGTGCTCGATGCTGGGTGGTGAGCATGTCTTGCAGACCGCCGCTGATCACCTTGGCCTCGAGCCCGGCGGCCGCACCGAAGATGGCCGATTCATGATCGAGGAGGCGCCCTGCCTGGGACTATGCGATCACGCCCCGGCGGCATTGATTGGGGATACGCCCGTCGGACCGCTGTCAGCGGATTCGGCGGCAAGCTGGCTCGAGGCTCCACAATCTGCCGGACTGGGCGTGGTGGGTGGAGAACCACGCTGGCTTAGCGCGCGCTGCGGAGAGATCGAACCGACCGATCTGGAGGCTTTCCTCAAGCTGGATGGTTTCTCCGCATTGCGCAAGACGCTCGAATCGATGACGCCGGAGAAGGTGATCCAGAGCATCAAAGATTCCGGCCTGGTGGGACGCGGCGGAGCGGCTTTTCCAACAGGTATGAAGTGGGAGTACACGGCCGGCGCACCAGGCGAGACACGTTTTGTGGTGTGCAACGCCGACGAATCCGAACCCGGGACTTTCAAGGATCGTGTGTTGATGGAAGGCGACCCCTTCTCGGTTCTGGAGGGGATGGCAATTGCCGGGTATGCGATTGGAGCTGAGCACGGCTATATCTACGTTCGCGGCGAGTATCCACGCGCTCAAGAGATACTGACCCGGGCGATCGAAGCCGCCCGCACGGCCGGTTATCTCGGACAGGGAATACTTGGGTCAGGCTTCAATTTTGAGATCGAGCTTCGTTCGGGCGCGGGAGCGTACATCTGCGGGGAGGAAACAGCGCTCTTCGAGTCGATCGAGGGCAAGCGCGGTTTCCCGCGCATCAAGCCGCCTTTCCCAACCACGCATGGATTGTTCGGGAAGCCGACTGTGATCAATAACGTCGAGACGCTGTGCACCGCGGCCTGGATCATCCGCAACGGTGCCGACGCGTACCGCTCGATCGGGACCGAAGATTCCCCCGGATCGAAGCTGTTCTGTCTCTCTGGCGACGTGCGTGAGCCGGGCGTCTACGAGGTCCCCTTCGGGACGACACTGGGAGATCTGATCGAGTTGGCTGGCGGCGTGGACGGCGAGCTGCAGGCGGTCCTGCTGGGCGGTGCGGCTGGAGCCTTTGCAGGCCCTGAACACCTCGGGCTGCGAATGAGCTTCGAGGACTTGCGCGAGGCGGGCCTTCCGCTTGGATCGGGTGTTGTTACGGTGATCAATCAGGGGCGCGATCTGCGCCAGTTCTTGCTGAGTTTGGGCCATTTCTTCGCCCATGAATCCTGCGGTAAGTGCTACCCCTGCCAGCTCGGAACTCAGCGCCAGCTCGAAATTCTAAGCCGGATGGCGAATGGCGGATTGCACAAGGGAGATCTTCAGGTGCTGCAGGATGTGGGTTACGCCATGACCAACGCCTCCCTGTGCGGCCTGGGGATGACCGCCGCAACGGCTGTGCTTTCGGCGCTGGATCGCTGGCCGGACCTGGCGACCTGATTCCGGAGCTGGTCCTATGTCGGCTGGTGCGGTGAGGCTTGAATGGCGCGAGATCGGGAACGAGATCCAGCGCGTCAATGGAGAGGTCATAGAAGAGGCATTCGTCACGCTCTACCTGAATGGACACGAGCTGGTGACGGTTATGGCTACGCCGCTGCAGCTTGATGCGCTTGGGCTCGGATTCCTGACGAATGAAGGCCTGATTATGGGCATGGACGCGATCGATCACGTACACATAAGCCAGGCGTCCTGCTGCGTGGATATCTGGACCCGCCATGCGGTCGCGATCCCGGAACGACGCGTGATCACTTCTGGCTGTGGGGGTGGGGTCACATTCATCGACCAGGAGCTGGGCATCGATCCGTTGCATTCGGATGTCAGGGTCAATGCCGATCGACTGCATGAGATCTTTAATTTATTGCAGGGTGCGGAGAGCCTGTATGCCCGCGCGCGGGGAGTTCACACTTCCGGCGTGACGGACGGGGAGCATATACTGGCGGTGGCTGAAGATGTCGGGCGGCATAATACCGTCGACAAGGTAGCGGGGCTCTGCCTGCAGAAGGGAATTCCGACAGAAGGGCGGATGCTCTTGACGACCGGCCGCATCTCGTCCGAGATGCTTACGAAAGCGGCCCGCATGGGCTGTTCGATTGTTGCCTCGCGCAATTCGCCGACCTCGATGTCGGTCGAATTGGCGGAGGAACTGCACATCACGCTCATCGGGTACGTGCGCCGGACGAGTATGCGTGTCTACACTCATGTGGAGCGGGTGAATTAATTCCCGGCATACAGCCCGGTGATACCGGGCGACCGGATGAACAAGCGCTGTCGAGTGGGCAGCAGGAAGGTGGTCAGGCTGTGACGGAGACAGTCAAACTCACAATCGATGGAACGGCGGTCGAGGTCGAGCGCGGCAGCACGATTCTTGAGGCGGCTCGCCAGGCAGGGATCGACATCCCGGTGCTGTGCTATTTCGAGCACACCACGGCCAATGGTTTATGCAGGCTGTGCGTGGTCGAGATCGACGGCGCACGCGGTCTGCAGGCTTCCTGTGTCACCGAGGCAAGAGATGGCGCAGTGGTCCACACCCGCTCGGAAGGTGTCGAGCGGGCGCGGCGAACGATTCTCGAGATGCTGGCTGCCAGCGTCGACCTATCGGAAACGCCCGCGGTCCAGGAGATGATGAAGGATTACCGCGCCAAACCGGAGCGCTTCAACGGAGCAGTCAAGCGTAAGCCACCATTGATTGATGACAATCCGGCCTACATCCGGGATTATGCAAAATGTGTGCTCTGCTGGCGCTGCGTGCAGGTTTGCGCCGAGGATGCGCAGTACACCTATGCGATCAATTTCAGCGGGCGCGGTTTCGGCACCCAGATCAGCACGTTCTTCGAAAAGCCGATGCCGGAAACAACCTGCGTCTTCTGCGGCCAGTGCATCGGCGTTTGCCCTACCGGCGCGCTGAAAGGAAAGCGCGAATTTCTTTTCGAGCAGGGCATCCCACCGGATGAGATTTTTGAAGAGACCAGAATGCGCGGGGTCGGGAAACGCTCGCGCAAGGGCCCACACCTCGACCGAGGAGAGTGATATGCTGCAGAGCGAACGAACCATCCATACAACCTGCCCATACTGCGGCGTCGGATGTCAGATGGACCTGCACCTGCAGGATGACCAGATCTTCCGCGTAAGCGGCCGCTATGACAATCAGGTGAATTTCGGCAACCTGTGCGTAAAAGGCCGCTTCGGGTATGACTACGTTTTTGCCCCGGACCGGCTGGCATCACCCCTGATGCGCGCCGACCGAAAGGCGGCGTTCCGGCCCGAGAGCTGGGAACATGCCCTTTCGAGCATCGCTGGACGCATGAAGACGCTGCGTGATGAGTACGGACCCGACAGCGTTGCGTTCCTGACCTCTGCCAAGTGCACCAACGAAGAGAACTACCTGATGCAGAAGCTGGCCCGCGGGGTGATCGGGACGAACAACGTCGACCACTGCGCCCGTCTTTGACACTCCAGTAGCGTGGCCGGTCTGGCCACTACGCTCGGTTCAGGTGCGATGACCAACTCGATCGCCGACATCGTTGAGGCGAACGTGCTGCTCGTGATCGGCAGCAACACGACCGAATCGCATCCGGTGTTGAGCCTGCAGATGAAAAGGGCCGTGCGGGAGCGCGGGGCAAAGCTGATCCTGGCTGATCCACGCCGGATCGAACTTGCCAATTTCGCATATCTGCACCTGCGCCAGGTCCCGGGAACGGACGTCGCCCTGGCAAACACCCTGGCGCACGTCATCCTTGAGGAAGGGCTGGAGAACCGCGGCTTCATCGAGAACCGCACCGAGGGCTTTGAAGACTTCAAGAAAGCGGTGCAGGAGTGGACGCCCGAGCGCGGGCAGGCAGTGACCGGCGTGCCGGCCGCGGACCTCATTCAGGCCGCCCGGCTTTACGCCACGGCCCCCGCCGCGGCAATCTTCTGGGCGATGGGCATCACCCAGCACACGACCGGAACGGATAACGTCAAATCGCTCGCCAACCTGGCGCTGCTCACGGGCCAGGTAGGGCGCCCCGGGACCGGACTGAACCCGCTGCGCGGGCAGAACAACGTGCAGGGCGCATGCGATATGGGTGGGCTGGTCAATGTGTACCCGGGTTACCAGCCGGTCAGCGATCCGGCGGTGCGTGAGAAATTCGCCAGAGGCTGGGGGGTGGACCCGGAAAGCATGAGCCTGAAGCCCGGATTGACGGTGACGGAGATCATGGACGGCGTGCTGGACGGACGCGTGAAAGCAGTCTACGTCATGGGGGAGAACCCCTTGCTTTCAGACCCGAACCTGTCACACGTGCAGGAGGCGCTCGAACAGGTTGAGTTCCTCGCCGTGCAGGATATTTTCCTGAATGAGACTGCGCTGGTGGCGGATGTCGTGCTGCCGGCGGTGAGCTTCGCCGAAAAATCGGGCACCTTCACCAACACCGAACGGCGCGTGCAGCTGATCCGGCCGGCAATCAATCCGCATGGCGATGCGCTTGCCGATTGGCGGATCCTGACCATGCTGGCGCGCGAGTTGGGCGCAGATTGGCAGTATGAGAGCGCGGCGCAGATCTTCGATGAAATGGCCTCCCTCACACCGCAGTACGCCGGCATGTCGCATAGCCGGCTTAAAGCAGGGGGATTGCAGTGGCCCTGCCCCACCCCTGATCATCCGGGCACGCAGATCCTGCATGTCGGAAAATTCGCCCGCGGATTGGGCTTGTTCAGCGCCGTGGAGTTCAAGGAAGCCGCCGAGCTTCCGGATGAGACCTATCCGCTCATCCTCTCCACTGGACGAGTGCTCTATCATTGGCACGGCGGGACGATGTCACGCCGCTCTCCGGAGCTGGAAGGCCTTGCGCCCGAACCGGAAGTGGAGATCAGCCCGTCGGATGCCGACCGCTACGGGATCGAGGAAGGGCAGCTGGTTGTGGTGACATCACGCCGCGGGTCAATCGAGGCGAGGGCGGTGATCACCCGGCGCTCACCGCCGGGCACGGTCTTCATGACATTCCACTATGCCGAAGCGGCTGCCAACCTGCTTACCACGAAGAACATCGACCCGGTGGCGAAGATCCCCGAGTACAAGGTATCGGCCGTGCGCATCGAGCCGGTTGAAGAAGCGGTCGTGAGCTAAACCGCTCAGTTCCGGGCGAGGAGCGGGAAATGCAGCGGAGCGGTCAGCCTGACCGCTCCGCTGCTGCTCATCCTAGTCCCAAATCCCACGCTTCCAATGTGGAGAGCATCGCGGTTGCGGTTAGATCGAGGGAAAGAGGCGTGACAGATACATAGCCATTCGCCAGCGCCCAGAAATCGGTGCCGGAATCGGCTATCCCGGTCGGAGCCTCCCCGCCGATCCAGTAGTACTTGCGGCCGCGTGGATCTGTGCGCTCGATGAGCTCATCGCGGTAGATCCGCATCCCCTGGCGCGTAATCGCCACTCCTTTGATGTTCTCGCGCGGGGCGAGAGGGACATTGATGTTCAGGATGAGCGGATTCGGGCGCGGCTTGGACATCGCCTGCTGCACAAGGCTGGCGATGATGCCGGCTGCGATGCCGTATTCGGCCTGTCCGCTGAAGCCATCCGGTGGATCGATTGAACAGGCGAAACCGGGCAGGCCGCCGATTGCTGCCTCGAGCGCAGCCGTGACTGTGCCGCTGTAGGTCAGGTCATGCCCGACATTGGCCAACGGGTTGATGCCCGAGACGACCAGGTCCAGTGGTTCCTTGATGAAACCCAGGAGCGCAAGCGCGACGCAGTCGGATGGTGAGCCATCGCTCGTAAAAGCCGGCGAGCCGTCCGCCAGGCTGGTTTCGTACACACGCAGCGGACGGTGCATTGTCTTCGCATGGCCAGAGGCCGACCAGTTGCGATCAGGCGCGAGCACCGTCACATGCCCGAGCGCTCGAAAGGCTTCCACCAGCGCAAGCAACCCCGGCGCTTGAACTCCATCGTCGTTCGTGATCAGGATATGCATGTTGGACATTCCCTCCGCCGGGCGATTGTACCGTACTTGGAAACCAGCATGATCCCATTTGATAGGTGAACGAAAGGCTGGCTTCGGGCGGATTCACATATACTCAAAAAGCATGGCATCACCAGCGATGTGATGACGAAATCCCAGTTCATATATTGGAGGGAAATTGCTTGCGCGAAAACTTTTCCCAGTCATGAGTTCATGCTTCAATATCCACGCTGAACCCAAGGCGCATTTCTGCGAGGAATGTGTTCCTCTTACCTCAGAAAGGATACCAACCATGATCCGCTCCAACCGATTTACCAGGCTTTCTGTGCTGCTCATCGTTCTCGTCCTGGCTGGATGCTCCTCCGGAACAGAGCCTACGGAGGCGACAAGCCCAGCCACCGAAGCTCCGGTGCCAACCGTTTCCGGCGCCGTCAGCAGCCTGGAGGACGTGCGGGAAGCGACGGTCTTGATTGAAGCCACCGGGACATTCGTCGATCCCGAGATGGGGATGATGGTGAACGCAGCCGGGAGTGGCTCCGGTTTTATCATTGATCCTTCTGGAATCGCGGTAACCAACAATCATGTTGTTACTGGCGCGGCGCTGCTCAAGGTGTGGGTGGCAGGAGAGGACGAGCCGCGCAACGCACGCATTCTGGCTACCTCTGAATGCTCTGATCTGGCAGTGATCGATATCGAAGGTGAAGGCTACCCATACCTGGAATGGCATCCCGGGGATGTCGACGTTGGGCTTGAGGTGTACTCAGCCGGATTCCCGCTCGGTGATCCCGAGTTCACCCTCACCAAGGGCATCGTTTCGAAAGCCAAAGCAGACGGCGAATCATCCTGGGCTTCGGTCGACGCAGTCATTGAACACGATGCCACGATCAACCCGGGCAACTCGGGTGGACCGCTGGTCGACTCAAGCGGACGTGTTGTCGGCGTCAACTACGCGGAAGCCATCTCAACCAACAACCAGTACTTCGCAATCAAGGGTGCAGACGCGCAACCGATCATCGCTCGGCTGCGGCAAGGTGAGAACGTCGATTCGATCGGCGTTAATGGCGTGGCCATTCTGACCGATGATGGTTCGCTGAGCGGAATCTGGGTCTCCTCCGTGGCCTCGGGCTCAGCGGCCGACAAGGCGGGAATCAAACCCGGCGATATTATCACCACGATGGAAGGATTGGTGCTGGCGACGGATGCTAGCATGGCCGACTATTGCGACATCCTGCGCACGCATGGAACCGACGCCACCTTGAGCATCGAAGTGTTGCGATACGCGACCGGCGAGCTTCTCGATGGCCAGATTAATGGTCGCGAGCTGAGCTCGGCCGGGTCTGTCGCCGGCCAGCCTGGCGGTGGCACGGGGAGCACCGACTCGGCTCCCGGCTACATGACGGTGTACGACGATGAGAATGTCCTGATGCTTTCTATTCCGGACAGCTGGACCGATATCGACGGAACCTCCTACAACGATGACGCCGGCCTGCACTGGAACTCGATCTGGGCTGCACCCTCGATCGAGAATTTCAACAACTCATGGGACACACCCGGTGTGCAGTTCGAAGCGGTCGCCAATGCCGCCAGTGTGGGTGGCCCGGAAGCCTACCTGGCGCAGCTTGCGAACGGGCTGGATGAAGTGTGTTCGCTCGACGAAGTAAACAGCTATGCCGACGACGTCTTCACCGGTTCCTATGAACTGTACGGCAACTGCGGTGGTACAAACAGCGCGCTCCTGGTATTGACTGCCGTGCCAGCCGATGACCCGTCGGCGCTCGTCGTCAGCCTTATCGTGCAGATTGTCTCCGATACCGACTGGGACGCGCTCGACCAAATCCTCAACTCCTTCAACATCATCGCTCCGCTGCCCGAAGCGGCAACCAGCTTCAGTGACTCAAGCAGCGGCGGCTACAGCGATTACGTCTGGGTCTATGACGACTACAATTCGATCCGGATGCAGGTGCCCTCCACATGGGTTGATATCGATGGCAGCCCGTGGTACGACTTCGACGATGAAGTCGTGGGCGGCGGGATCAGCGCCTCACCTGATCTGAACGGCTACAGCTCGACCTGGGATGTCCCTGGCGTCTCGTTCAGTGCATCGGACGATTATGCCCGCCAGATCGGCTACCTGCAGCTGCTGGATTACTTCGCGGAAACGTACCTCGACCAGTGTGAGTATGAGGGCCGGTACGATTACCAGGACGCCCTTTACCGGGGTAAGTACGACCTGTTTACCAAGTGCGGCGGACCTGGCGGAGCGACGCAGTTTCAGCTCGCAGCGGTGTCGATTGAAGACCAGTTCGCTTTTATCATTCATCTGGAGGCGACGATCGTGAACGAAGCCGACTGGGATGCTGTAGACACGATCCTGAATACCTTCGAGGTGGTGGGCGTGTTGCCCTGAGCCTGACACCTCCACGCAGGATTCCAGCTGATAAGAAGCCCCCCGGCGGGCTTCTTATCTTTTAAGGTAACCGTCGGTTCGTTGACGGGCTCCATGGGCCGTGATATCATGGCGTCGAGAAGGAGTTTGTTCATACTTTTATTCGCGCTCCTTCCGCCCGGTATCATCCGCACAATTCGTTACCTTCGTCCAGCTTCCGCCGAACGCTTGAGGCTGGCGGTTGAAGGACAGCAGGTCAGCGAGAAGAGGGGATGGGGCACTCCACGATGTGGACGCCGGCACCGGGCGTCCACGCACTTGTTTAAAGGGAATGTGTAATGAGCATCGATTTCATTTTTCGTCTGATCGGGATGGTCGCCTTCGGCGTCGGAGGGATCTATCTCGGAACGGTGCTGGCGAAATCGGCCGGGGAACCGCCGGTACTTTGGGCGAGCGTTTTCGGCCTCGTCGGCGCGTTGATGGGTATCGTGGTCACGCCCTTCATTACCACGCGACCGGTGCGCATGATACGCTCGCAAATCGCCAGCCTTTCAGCGCGCGGGATCATTGCCGGCGTGATCGGCTTGATCGTCGGCTTGATCGTCGCCGCGTTGGTCGCCTTCCCGCTCTCGTTGCTTCCCTCGCCCTTCAGTCAGATCCTGCCATTCCTGGGTGTTGTGCTCTTCAGCTACCTGAGCGTGGCCGTATTCATCACCCGCCAGAACGAGATCCTGAACCTTCTGGGGTCGCGTCTGGCCGCACCGGCGGCTGACTCATCCTCTTCGCAGACGGAGGGCCAAAGCGTCCTGCTCGACACGAGTGTCATCATTGACGGACGCATCGCCGATATCGCCCACACCGGCTTTATCGCCGGTCCGATGCTCGTGCCCTCCTTCGTGCTCAACGAGCTGCAGCATATTGCTGATTCTTCAGATGGCCTGCGACGCCAGCGCGGCCGGCGTGGACTCGACATCCTCAATCGCCTGCAGAAAGATCCCAATATCTCTTTCCGCGTGGTCGATCTCGATGTGGAGGGCGTGCGGGAGGTTGACGACAAACTCGTCGTGCTGGCGAAGCAGTTGCGCTGTCGGGTGCTGACAAACGATTTCAACCTGAACCGGGTCGCCGAGCTGCAGGGCGTGCCGGTCCTGAACATCAACGAACTGGCCAACGCCGTGAAGACTGTGTTCCTGCCCGGAGAGACCCTGAA
Organism: Anaerolineales bacterium; assembly: GCA_037379555.1. Classification (GTDB taxonomy): domain Bacteria; phylum Chloroflexota; class Anaerolineae; order Anaerolineales; family E44-bin32; genus E44-bin32. The sequence goes on from JARRJK010000050.1 coordinate 12,557, forward strand.
GGTGAATGTGATCCAGGAGGGGAAGGAAGTAGGGCAGGGGGTGGGATACCTCGACGATGGGACGATGGTCGTGATCGAAAACGGGCGGGATTTCATCGATTCGACATTGGCCGTGACGGTAACCAAGGTCTTACAGACGGCTGCCGGGAGGATGATTTTCGCCCGCCCGATGTCCGACGCCGAGAACAGTGGAGCGACGGAGTAAGCCGGCATGACAATATTCATCTACAACACAATGACACGCAGCAAGGAACCCTTAGAGACGATCGAGAAGGGCAAGGTCCGCATGTATGTGTGTGGGCCGACTGTGTACGACAAGGCGCATGTTGGCCACGCGATGTCGTCGATCGTCTTTGATGTGATCAAGCGCTTCCTCGAGTATCGCGGCTATGAAGTCCGGCATGTCATGAACTATACCGATGTCGACGACAAGGTCATCCTGCGCGCCCGGGATCTCGGCGTCAACCCGCTCGAGCTCGCCGAGAAGTACATCGAGGAGTACGACCGGCATCTCCATGATCTCAACGTCGAACCGGCGAGCGTCTACCCGCGCGTGTCCGAGGAGATCGACGAGATCATCAAAGTGGTGCAGGGCTTGATCGATAAGGGACATGCCTACGAGATCGATGGTGATGTGTACTTCCGGGTGGCCAGTGATGATGACTACGGGCGCCTATCGCATCGCAATCTGGAGGAAATGCAGGCCGGAGCCCGCCTGGGAGTGGACGAGCGCAAAGAGAATCCAGCAGACTTCGCCCTCTGGAAGTCGGCCAAGCCCGGCGAACCGGCCTGGGAGAGCCCGTGGGGCATGGGGCGGCCGGGCTGGCACATCGAGTGTTCGGCGATGAGCCTCCATCATCTGGGGGAACAGATCGATATCCACGGCGGCGGCAACGACCTCATCTTCCCGCATCATGAAAATGAGATCGCTCAATCCGAAAGCTACACTGGCAAGCCCTTTGCCCGCTATTGGGTGCACAACGGGATGATGCAGCTCAGCGGCATTGACATGTCGAAGTCGACCGGCAACGTGTTCACGGTCGAGAAATTCCTTCAAGAGCATGATGCCGACGTTTTGCGTTTGATGGTGCTGAACGCAAGCTACCGCAGCCCGCTCACCTTCAACGAGGATGTGATCGGGCAGGCGGAATCCGCGCTGGAGAGGTTGAAGGGTGCCTTCCGCCCGGCGACTCCAATCGATGACGTGCCGGACGGTGTCGCGAGTTCGCTGCAGGATGCCGTTGAGGCAGCCCGGAATGGCTTTATCGAGGCTATGGAGGATGATTTCAACAGTGCCGGAGCGCTGGGCAAGCTTTTCGACCTCGTCAAGGCGATCAACGAAGCCCGTACCGCTGGCATTGATGAAGAGAGTCTGGCTGGGGCACAAGCCGCGCTGCGCGAGATGACAGACGTGTTCGGTCTGCGTCTGGCTACCGAGGAGCTTGACACCGGGGCTGGCCCGTTCATCGATCTGCTGGTTGAGATTCGAGAGGCGCTGCGCGAGGAGAAGCAGTTCGAGCTGGCAGACCGTATTCGCGCCCGTCTGACCGATCTAGGGGTGGCGATCGAGGACAGCAAAAGCGGCACGACCTGGCGCGCGGGTTGAGTGCCGGGGTTCGTACGAAGAGCCGCAACCACACAGACGCTGATGAATGCCGGACGCAACGAAGTCATTTACGGTCGCAATCCGGTGCTGGAGGTATTGAAAGCCAGAAGGCGGCACGTTGAGGCACTGCAGCTGGCGCAAGGAGCGGAGGTGCGCGGGACGCTGGCGGATCTGATCGATCTTGCTCAGGCTCATTCCATCCCGGTCGAGAACATCGGGCGGGACGAACTCGATCAGCTTGGGGTCAACCACCAAGGCATTGCCGCTGTCGTGTCGCCCTATCCCTATGCTGAGCTGGCAGCGATCCTTGAACGAGCCGGAGATGCCGATCCACATGCCCTGGTTCTGCTCCTGGATGCACTGCAAGATCCACAAAATCTGGGAACGCTTCTGCGTACAGCAGAAGCCGTGAATGTCTGCGGTGTGATCATGCCCGGCCACCGCAGCGCGAGTGTGACCCCGGCTGTCGTGCGGGCTTCGGCCGGGGCGAGTGAGCATTTGCTCATTGCTCAGTATAATTTGGTCCAGGCGATGGATGCGCTGAAGGAAAACGGATTCTGGATCGCAGGTCTGGAGCGGGTTCCAGAAGCCCGGCCGCTTGCCGACGCGCCGCTGGGAGGAAATCTGGCAATTGTCGTCGGAAGCGAGGGCAGCGGCATGCGCAGGCTGGTGCGCGAATCTTGCGATTTTCTGGTGGGCATTCCGATGTATGGCCGGATTGAATCGCTGAACGCCGCCGTAGCGGGCTCACTCGTGCTTTATGCCGCACGGGAGCGCCAGGGATCGAATCACATTGACGCTACCCCTGAATCTTGGTAAACTCGCCACGCTAGGTCGGTCATTGGAGTCTGGTATAATCACTCAGCGCCGTGCAGGTGAGGCGCGTTTTGTTGTCATGCCGACGTAGCTCAAAGGCAGAGCAACCGCCTTGTAAGCGGTAGGTTATGGGTTCGACTCCCATCGTCGGCTTGAGTTCCCGGCCGGCCGACGAGCGCCATAACAGTGCATGGAGCGGGAACAAACAGGGCGACCAAGGGCGGTTACCCAAGTGGCCAAAGGGGGCTGACTGTAAATCAGCTGGCATACGCCTTCGGAGGTTCGAATCCTTCACCGCCCACTCAGCCGTGCCTTCGATTTGCTGGGATCCAGGCTGTGGTTCAGGCCCTCATAGCTCAGGCGGTAGAGCACGTTCTTGGTAAGAACGGGGTCAGGGGTTCAAATCCCCTTGAGGGCTCTAAGCACCG
>JARRJK010000051.1:0-25771 GCA_037379555.1 Anaerolineales bacterium
TGAACAATCGGCGTGACCCCTGCCAGCGAGCCTGGCATGGGCAAGGCGGCCTGCGGCCGCTTCCCAGCCTGGATCAGGCGGCCAGCGACACGCCTGCCGATCGCCAGCACCGTACATTCACGCCCACGCAGGCCATCGCTTGCGAGCATGTGGTTCACTTGATTGGTCACCTGTTGATTGAACTGTCCCACCATGCCCTGATCCGATCCAAATACAATCACCCCCAATGGTCCGCTCAACACCGAACCTGCGATTACGATCTGTTCCGGACGATGACGCAGCGCGATCTGGAGCCCCATATCGATGGTGTCGTTGTACTCCGCCAGCGATTTAACCGCCGTCTCATACTGGCGGATGTTCACCGCCGCCATCGCTTTCATTGTCGTCACAACCGACTGCATCTCCTGCACGCTATGAATCCGGTGCCTCAGTGCCTCAAGCGTCTGTGTCATCGCCTGCCTCCGCCGGGAGATCCAGCACCTGCCGCGCCATGTCAAGCAGGTCTTTGCGACATACTTCATCCAGCTGGGCACCGTTTTGAATGTCTTGGTACCGGACCGGCAGACGGCTTCGCAGCGCCTTCCGCAAATCTTCCGCTGCGGCCTGGATCTTGCCGACCGGCAATTCATCAAACAAACCTTCCGTCACGCTCAGCAACACGATGATCTGTTCCGCGACCGGAAGCGGTTCGAAACGCGGCTGTTTAAGGACTTCCCGCACACGACGGCCGCGTTCGAGCCGCTGCTGTGTGCTTTCCTCCAACCGAGTGCCAAAGCGCGAAAACACCTCCAGCTCTTCGTACTGGGAATAAGCTAGGCGTAAATCCCCGGCCACTGCCCGGTAAGCCGGCAGCTGAGCCTTCCCCCCCACCCTGGAGACGGAAAGTCCCACATCCACCGCGGGGAGCATGCCCTTCTGAAAGAGCTTGGGCGAAAGATAAATCTGTCCGTCCGTGATCGAGATCAAATTTGTGGGAACGTAAGCGGAGATGTTCTGAGCCTCGGTCTCGATGATCGGCAACGCAGTCAGCGACCCGGAGCCCAAGTCCTCGCTCAGGTGCGTGGCCCGCTCCAACAGCCTCGAGTGCACATAAAAAATATCGCCCGGATAGGCTTCACGCCCGGGAGGGCGACGCAGCAACAGTGAGAGCTCACGGTACGCGCGCGCGTGACGCGTCAGGTCATCGTAGACGATCAGCACGTCCCGACCGTGCTCCATGAAGTACTCGGCCATGGTTGTGGCCGCGTAGGGCGTGACAAACTGCATTCCCGGTGGATCCTCACCGCTTGCTACGACGACCACGCTGTATTCCAGCGCCTCGAACCGGCGTAGTTCGGCAACAAAGCGGGCAACAGCCGCATCACGTTGTCCGATCGCGCAGTACACACAGATCACATTTTTGTCCCGCTGGTTGATGATCGAGTCGAGCGCGATCGCCGTCTTGCCAACCTGGCGGTCGCCGAGGATGAGTTCCCGCTGGCCGCGGCCGATCGGTATCAGGGCATCGATGACCTTGATGCCAGTTTGAAGGGGCTCCGCCACCGGCGCGCGATCCATCAGCGATTTAGCTGGCCGCTCAACAGGAAGCCGCTTGACGGCATCGATCTTTCCGCCATCATCCAAAGGCTCACCAAGCGCATTGACGACCCGGCCGAGCAGCCCATCACCCACAACGGTATCGAGCACGCGCCCCGTGCGATTCACACCCTGGCCCGCTTCGAGCCGGGGGTCTTCTCCGAGCAGGATAACCCCCAGCCGGGATGGATCGAGGTTGTAGGCCATACCATCCACCCCAGCCTCGAAATGGACCAGTTCTTCTGATTGTACGCGCGGCAATCCGTCGACCAGCGCCACACCCTGGCTGACAGAAAGCACGCTGCCTGTCTCTTGAATGGTCAGCGGATTTGTATGCTCTCCCAGCGCATGATCGACCGCGGTCTGGGCATTATCCAGCACGTTCTGCAGTGGTCCCTTATCCCCCATCATCAGCCTCATCTGGTTGCCCATCTTCGCGTTCAAGCACCTGGGCGATCCGCTTTTCAATACCATCCAGATAGTCACGGATCGTCCAGGCCACCCTGTGACCCGCGACCTGAAGCTCGATGCCTGAGATCAGGTCGGGGGACCTCTCGAAGCGGGGCTTGAACTCCGTGTTCCCGGCAAGCTGCTGCTGCAGTTCAGCAGTGATCTGGCTCTTCAGTTCATCCGATAGTTCAAAGCTGCTGCGAACCACGGCACCCTGATCGGACTTGCGGATCGAATCGGAGATCTCGTCCTTGGCAGCGGTGTCTAAATCCCCAATGCGGGTGATGAACTGCCCTGCCATCCGGCCTTCGAACTCGGCATCTCCGAGGTCCTTCAGCGCATGGCGGGCGACCTCAACCGCCTGCTGACCGATCCGCAGGCGCAGGTCCTGCAGGAAACTCTCCTGCTCCCTGCGCAGTGATTCCTGCCAGTCGCGTTTCTTCGATTGGACTTCCTGTCTCGCTTCTGCCAGCAGCTGTTTGCGCTGATCCTCGACATCCTGCTGGATTTCGGCCAGCTTCTCCTGCCGTGTTTCCTGCAGTTCTTGCTGCTGCTGGCGGTAGCGTTCAGCCTGCTGCTCCGCCTCGGCCTGCTTGTCCTCAGCCTGCTTGAGCCTGTCGGCGATGTCCTGTTCGCGCTGGTCCATCGTGTTGAGGATCGGCTGATAGAGGAAGCGCCGCAGCAGGTAGAGCAGGATCAGAAAATTAACGATCTGCGCTACCAGCGTGAACCAGTCGATCTGCACCGCCTACCCTCCCGCCTGCGTGATGTGATTCCAGAACGGATTGAAAAAGATCAGGATCATCGCAACTACGAAGCAGTAGATGGCGAATGACTCGATCATTGCCAACCCGACAAACAGGGTACGGGTGATGGTGTTAGATTCGTCCGGCTGCTGAGCGATCGAGCGCAGCGCCTGGCCAATGGCCTCCCCCTGCGCGCGAGCTGTCGACAGCGTCCCGATGGCGATGGTCAGGCCTGAAATGACGATCGAAGCCAGGCTAATCAAGCTAGTTTGATCCATAGGTATCTCCTTTAGTCCTTATCCTGCGCGGCACGCGCCACTTGCGTATGAGCGCTGATTGCCGAGGCGATGTAAACCATCGCCAGTACAGCAAAGATATAGGCTTGAATTTGGCCGATGAGCAGTTCCAGTACGTTCAAAATGACCGGCAGAAAGAAAGGCACGATCGAAAGCAGGATGCCGACAATCAACCCGCCGCTCATCACATTACCGAAGAGCCGGACAGCCAACGCCAGGGTGCGCGAAAGCTCGGAGATGACATGGAATGGGGCCATCAACGGAGTCGGCTCGAGGTAGTGTTTCAGATACGTCAGCAGCCCATCCTGACTGATCCCGTACGCCGGTACGGCGATAAACACACAAAGCGCGAGCGCCGCAGTTGTCGAAAGCGAGCTTGTCGGCGGCTCAATGTAAGGAACGACTGCGAGCAAGTTCGAAAACGAGATAAAGAGGAACAGGGTCGCAATGAAGGGCAGATAAGGGCCGGGATCCCGCTGGCCGATATCGCCGATTTGATCCCGGATGTAGCCGATGATCGTTTCGAGCGCGTTCTGCCAGCGCGACATCTCCGGTTTGGTGGATAACCGGCGCGTGATCAACCATGACCCGATCACCAGCACAGCCATCACGATCCACGTGAAGACCAGCGTCCCGTTGATGACGACCGGTCCCCATTGCCAGAAGATCATCTGATCAGGGCTGAGTTCCATCTTCTTTCAGTCTCCTTGCGCTGCCTGGAGGCGATCGCCTGACAACTGAACCAGCAGCACGCGGCTGGCCAGGAAGCCGAGCAGCCACAGGCCGATCCACCCCGGATCACCCTTGCTGAACATGTACAGGACGAGCAACGCCACGCTCAATCGGAAGGCCAGGCTTCCGGCCGCGGCAAGCGCGGGACGGCGGAGACGGGAAATAGAGCGCAGCGTGAGCCACAATCCCCAAAAATAGAACACGCCAGTGGCCAGGCCAATCACAAGCGCTGCCGCGAGTGGAGCCCACTCATTCATCATTCCCTTCCTCCTTCTCCTGCTCCATCTCCTGCTGCTGGCGAGAAACCCAGAACCACGCGTTCAAACAGCCCAGGATCAACCCGCCGAAAAGGAGCACCAGTGTCCATGAAACGCGTCCGGGCCAATGCAGATCAATCCAGATCCCCAGCGCGACTCCGAGCAGCGTGGGCACGGTCACCGACCAGCCGACCGTCCCCATCATTCCGAGCCCGAACCACACGCCTTTCTCGCGAGACCGGCGGGCATGCAGCTTACGGCTCTGCTTCTGTTCAATTTCGACTTCCAATCGTCCGCGGCCGTCCGGCCTGTCCTCCCGCTGGCGCTCGTGATCCCCGCTAGCCATATACCTCTCTCCCCATCTTCAAGTAGCGCCGGATGAAATCGGCTTCCAAGTGTACGAGCGCCGAACGCGCCTTGCGCTCCCGTTCGTTGAGCACCTCAAAGTGATCATGAATGGTGCTGTGCAGTGTCTCCAGGTCATCGCTGCAGACCGCGTTGCGGCTCGATACGAATACATCTGCGCCGCGTTTGACCATGATGCCTTCATCGACTGCGAAGAAGATCTCTTCGTTCTTCTCTCCTGCGGTATCAAAATACAGGATGCCCGGGACAAGGGCTGTCACAAAGTCGATATGGTGTGGAAGCAAAGTGAACGAGCCGTTGATCGCTTCAGCGCTGAGCTTCGATACTTCACCGTCGTAGACGATCCTGGTGGGCAGAGCGATTTTCAGCCTCATGGTTTCTGCGCCTCATCGATCGCGCCGATCATGTAAAGCGCCTGTTCTGGATAGTCGGCGAACTCGTCGTTCAGGATACGCTCACATCCATCCAGACCATCATCGAGATCGACCAGCCGGCCTTTATGGCTCGTAAACTGCTCGGTAACAAAGAACGGCTGCGTAAGGAAACGCTGCAGCCGCCGAGCACGGTTTACCGTGCGCTGGTCCTCCTGCGAGAGCTCCTCGATGCCCAGCATGGCAATGACATCCTGCAGATCCTCATAACTGGCCAACGTCTCCCGTACTCGCCGGGCGATGTCGTAGTGCCGCTCTCCGACGACGGCCGGGTTGAGCATATTTGAATCGGAGCGCAACGGATCGATCGCCGGGTAGAGGCCTTTGCTGGCCAAATCCCGCGAGAGCACAATGGTTGCTGAGAGGTGGCTGAAGGTGTGGACGACAGCCGGGTCCGTAAAATCATCGGCTGGTACATACACTGCCTGCACCGAGGTGATCGCCCCGCTCTGTGTACTGCAAATGCGCTCCTCCAGCTCCGCCAGGTCGGAAGCCAGCGTGGGCTGGTAGCCAAGCCGTGAAGGGATCTGGCCCATCAACCCCGAGACCTCCGATCCCGCCTGTACGAAGCGGAAGATGTTATCGATCAAGACAAGCACGTCCGACTGCAGATCCTCGCGGAAGTACTCGGCCATTGTGAGCGCGGCATGCCCAACCCGAAAGCGGGCTCCGGGCGATTCGTTCATCTGCCCGAAGACCATGACTGTGTTCTCGAGCACGCCCGCATCTTGAATCTGCCGGTAAAGCTCCTCGGCCTCGCGCATCCGCTCGCCAATACCGCAAAAAACGCTGCGCCCCTCATACTGCCCAACCATATTGTTGATCAGCTCCATGATCAAGACCGTTTTACCCACGCCGGCTCCGCCGAAAAGGCCGGCTTTCCCGCCGCGCTCGAGCGGTGAGAGCACATCGATTACCTTGATGCCGCTCTGGAAAACCTCCGAACGAACAGCCTGCTGCGTAAGGGGTACGCCCGGCTGGTGAATGTTGCGCCACTCGCCTCCCGTCACCGCTTCCTTACGGTCGATCGTCTCGCCCAGTACGTTGAAAACCCGGCCGAGAACCCTCTCTCCGACCGGCACCTGCAATGGGTGGCCGCTGCTGGACAAAGGCGCGCCGCGCGCCAGGCCCTGGGTGCGGGTCAGCGCGATGCACTGCACCCGCTCCGGGCTGAGGTGGTTGATCACCTCAAGCACTACCTCCTGGCCTGCGCCCGCCAGGATTTCGGTGTGGACCGGAGGAAGGTTATGCGGGAAATACCCGATGACAACGCTGCCCCGTACGGAAAGGACAGAGCCTTTTTCTGCGTCTTCAGTCCCCTGCGGTGATTTCGCTCGTGAACTCAATGTATCTTTTCGCCTGCCTGATAAAAGAACGTTCAGTGCCCAACTACGAATGAAAGTGCTCCAACTGAAGCTCCGTCGATGTCTCTTGCAGGAAGCGCCAGCAGCGTCTGCATCTGATGCGGTTGAGTTGATTCGGGGAAACAAGCCTGCTTGAAGATCACGCATACTGGTCTGAAGCAGTACGAGGCTCGAATTTCTCAGCCCATACATTCCACCTACGGCTGGCGTCAGCCAGGAGCGATTACGATCACGTTGAGCGCAACACCTCGATTCTTTACAATTCCATCATATCAATGCCGTTCTTCGACGCCGATTAAGTTCAGATTAAGGACGAATTAGCTCAATTTTCCAGGGTTTAGACCTCCCTCGTTTAAGCCTCCCGAGATTTACCGCTTCAGATAGGACGCAGATGCACACCTGATCGGACCTGATGAGCCGCACACGATCACTCTTCCGCTGGCTTCGGTTTAAAATTGCGGGATCCGGGATCATGGATCCAGCAGACTAATCAGCGTCCGGGCGTCCTCGACCGCGTGGGCCTCCGGATCGTTGTTGAAGTAGGCATGAACTGTCCGGCCGTTTTCAGCCCAGCTCGATATTTCTTCCGCCCAGGGTCTGAGCCGCTCCTCACCATACGCCCCTGAATACGAGCCCTGGACGCCATGGAACCGCAGGTAGATCAGGTCGGAAGTCACCCAGTGCGGGCATTCAACCCCGGGCATTGAGTAGATGACGAACCCGAAGGCATGTCTCTCAAGAATGCTGCGGATTTCATCGTCGAACCAATCTGGATCACGAAACTCGAAGGCATGCTGGACATCATCCGGCAGGCGGGCTGCGAAGGCCTCGAGCCGTGCCGGGTTGGCATGCCAGTGCGGGGGAAGCTGCCACAGAATCGGACCCAGGTGTGACTTCAATAACCGCGCCCTCGAGGTGAATTTCTCCACTGATTTGGACGAGGCTTTCAAGTTTTTCATATGCGTGATGTAGCGGTTGCCCTTGACGGCGTATAGAAACCCCTCCGGCGCCTGCTCCTCCCAGGTCCGGAAGTCTTTCTCAGAGGGCAACTGATAGAAGCTATAGTTGATTTCGACCGTGTCGAATTGCTGGGCGTAGTAGCCTAACCACGCTTCCTGTGGAAGGTCCTCGGGGTAGAAGCGGCCTTTCCAATGGCCGTACACCCAACCGGAGGTGCCAATATGTGTCCGATCGATCATCTTCTGCTTCCAACCCATCAGAAAGCTGCCATCCTGATCAGCACAATCAATGTATAGTGTGGAAATCTCTAGCTGGGATCACGTGAGGATAGTAAATCTTACGAAGCTCTAACTTCAGAGCAAGGGACTGATTTCATGCAAGAGCAGGGTACTGGTCGCAGGCTTCATCATAAGGTGGGCAAGAAGAACTCCCCCGCCTGGCAGGGAAGAGACAGGTGTCCGCTTGAAGAAGATACGGTAGAGATTGCCAGTGCAGAGATCCCTTACATCCATCTGCGTGCAATTGCGCCGCCAGGATCAAGCAACCGCTTACCAGGATCACCAGACGCATGTCCCCAAGATGCATCTGCCAGGAACAGCAACTTAACTCAAAAACAGAAGGGAACCTTGCGCATTTAGCCCGCAGCTCGCGGACTTCAGCCGGAGCGCTGATAACCAAGCGTAAGTTGCGAACTGGCGCCTTCGACCATAACAGCTCGAAGAGGTCAGATCAGCTTGCGTGATTGAAATCGGGAAATCCAGATCGGTTGTTTCGAGCGGAGGTCATCGTGACGAATATGGCCCGATCACGGAGCCTTGTCCACCAAATATACCTTCTTACCAGCCGTCTTCCCTGCAGATGCGGCATCAGACCTACGCCGACCTGGCAACGCGGTGATTCAAGAACCGGGCGACCTCGTCATCTGCTGGTGAAGCGAATACCTCATCCGCCGTTCCTGCTTGCCGCAGCCGCCCCCCGATGATGACCGCCAAGCGGTCGGAAAGCTGCTCCGCCTCCCGCAGGTCATGCGTGGTGAAAACCGTTGTGATTGCTGTCTCACCAAGCAGCGAGGCCAGATCCTGCAGGATCGTCTCCCGCGTCGGTGGATCGAGCGCAGCGAAGGGCTCATCCAAGAGCAGCAGCTCCGGCTCCAGCACAAGCGCCCGTGCCAGGCTGACGCGCTGCGCCTCACCGCCTGAGATCTCCCCCGCATGCCGGTCGGCAAGGTGCAACACGCCGGTGTTCTCAAGCCAGCGAGGTACCAGCCGCTGGATTTCGCCTTTGGGCACTCCCCGGAAGCGCAAACCTATCGCCACATTCTCGAAGATTGTCCTGTCAAACAGCAGCGGCTCCTGCATCACCAGCGCCAGCCTGCGGCGGTATGCCGTCGCTGGCAAAGCATCGGCTGCTTGCCCTTTGAACAGGATCCTCCCGCGCTGCGGTTCGAGCAGCCGCGCCAGCGTCAGGAGCAGCGAGGTTTTGCCGGCGCCGTTTGGTCCGACGACCGCCAGCACTTCGCCGCGCTGGATCTCGAGTCGGTCGAGCTCGAGCGCCGGTCGCTCCCCCCGGTATACCAGCAGGTTCGAGAGCTCGACCAGGGCGCTCACCGGCGGGCGCTCCGCTGCTGGATGGAGGTGAATATCCAGTTGACGGCAAAGGTGATGACGAGCAGCAGGATGCCGAGCGCGAGGGCGGTTTCGAAGCGGCCTTTGCTCGTCTCGAGCACAATCGCCGTCGTCAGGACGCGGGTCTGGTAGCGGATGTTGCCGCCCACCATCATCGAGGCGCCAACTTCCGAGATCACCGAGCCGAACCCGGCCATCAGCGCTGCCAGGAGCGGCAGCCGCACTTCCTTCCATAGCGCCCAGACCATCTGCAGGCGTGAGGCGCCCAACCCGTACAGTTGCAGCCTCATGCGCGGATCGAGCGACTGCAGAGCGGCGGCGGTAAGGCCGGTCACGATCGGGAAGGAGATGATCACCTGGGCGATGACGATGGCGGCTGGCGTGTAGATCAGGCGCAGGTCTCCCAGCGGACCCGACCGCCACAGCGTCATCGCCACAAACAGCCCGACGACAACCGGCGGCAGGCCCATGCCTGTGTTCACCAGGCTGAGCAGGAACGCCCGGCCGCGGATCCTGCCTAGCGCCAGCAGCGTACCGAGCGGCAGCCCGATCAGCAAGCTCAACCCCGTGGCCAGGGCTGAGATCTGCAGCGACAGAACCGTGATCTGGAAAACCTCGGCGTTAAAAGTCATCGTAGAGCTCCGGCAGGTGCGTAAAACCCCGCGCAGAACGGGTACTGGTTAAAGTCCGAGATCGGCATCGGTTTTATCCGCATCCGGGAAGAAAAACGGCTGGCCGAACGGCTCCACCCCGAATTCGCCGATCACCGCCTGGATCTCCGGTGATGTCATGAACTTCGCAAAGGCGATCGCGCCATCGTAATTCGCCTGCGGCCATTCCCTGGGATTGACCGTGATGACATGGTAGACGTTCAGCAGGACAGGATCGCCTTCGACCAGAATCTCGAGATCAAGGTTCTCCTGATTGGCCAGGTAGGTAGCGCGGTCGGTCAGGGTGTAGGCATTCTTCTCAGAGGCGATGATCAGCGTCGCCCCCATGCCCTGCCCACTCTCCACATACCAGGAGGGCTTGGCGGTCGCGGGGTCGAACTGCGTCGCGCTCCAGATGCTGAGCTCCTTCTTGTTTGTGCCGGAATCGTCGCCACGTGAGACGAATGTGCTTTGCGACTCGGCAATGCGGCTAAAAGCATCATCCGCAAATGCCAGCCCTCTGATGCCAGCCGGGTCGGAAGCCGGTCCGGTGATGACAAAGTCATTGTGCATGATGAGCATGCGATCCTTGCCGAAGCCAGCCTGCATTAGCGCCTGTTCGGAAGCCGGCGCATGCACGAGAAGCACGTCGGCATTGCCCTCCTCCGCCATCTTAAGCGCCGCGCCCGTGCCCACAGCTACGGTCTGCACTATGTAACCCGTCTTCTCCTGGAAGATGGGGATAAGGACATCCAGCAGCCCGGAGTCCTGAGTGGAAGTCGTGGTCGCGAGGATGAGGGTTGGGTTCTCAGGCGGTACCCTTGTCGGCTCGACAGCTGCGGAGCTGCAAGCCCCCAGACTCAAAGCGAGGATCATGCTCAGCACGAGAAGGATGGTGTGTTTCCGAGGCATGATTCAATACTCCTTAGATGTCAGTGACTCGACGGTGTGGAGCTTTTCTTCGATTCAAAGAACCCTGCGCATGATGGAGCAGACTTCTCCTTCTTCCGTCCCGCTTACACGATGTGGATTTGATTGCCGGTTTCCGTGGTGCGGTAGCCGGCGAGGCTGGCGATGCGATTTCTGACCGGCGCACTGGCGATGGAGTCGAGTAATCGGACGACGAGCGGATCGGCCAGCGCCGTCTCGGCCAGGACCAGGTCGAAGCGCTCCTCAAACAGCGGGATGAAATCCAGACCGGATGCCCGGACCACTGCTGAGACGGCCAGTCCGAAATCAGCCTGGCCACGCTGGATCGAAGCCGTGCTCGTGGATCTGCCAGTCGAGCCACAGCCGTGTGCCCGAGCCAGGTCGCCGGTTGATGAACCTCAGATCCGCGCGCGGCAGATCCTCCAGACCTTGAACCTGCTTCGGATTGCCGGGGGGAACGACAAGCCCTTGCACGCGGTGTGTGAGCGTGATCACCTCCATCGGCTGGCCGGGGAACAAATGCTGGACGAAGGATGTGTTGTAGGTTCCGCTGCGCGGCTCGAAGAGATGGCAGCCGGCCACCTGACACATCCCCTGCTTCAAGGCGACCAAACCATCCAGGCTGCCGACCGGGATCGGACGAAGTTCCGGAAGAAGAGCATCCGTGCCCATCTCAATGGCCAGAAGCTCCAGCGCCGGGTCATGGCTGCCGATGACGAACAGCGTCTCGCCTTGCGCTGCATGCGGCAGGATCGCGCGATGAATGAAGTAGGCACCCGCTGAAGCGCGATAGTACTTCTCGGTAAAGCCTCCAGCGGGTTGGGTGTGATCGAGTTCGACCATGCCCGCAGATTCCAGGATCTTGAGATGGTGACGCACGCGTGCGGCGCTCATCCCGAGCTGCTCTCCGAGCTGGGTAAGCGTAGCCGGGGCGAGCATGAGGAGCTGAATAACTGCAAGGCGTCGCTCATCGCTCAGCAGTTTGATTGCAGAAAATGCCTGGAGCTCTTGGAAATCTTCCATATTAAGTATTTCCTTAGTAGAGGTTGGATTATACGCCGAAATGGCTTGGAGGCATACTGCCAACCGGCGTGCAGGAGAGGTGCTGCATGCGGAGATGAAGGTACAATAGCCAGGTTGGGTTATGGTATGCAAAACAAGCGTGGAGTGCGTGCTGGTATGTCTTTCCGAGCAGTAAAAATCATGCTCTTGCTGAGCGCTCTGCCGTTGGCTGCCGGCTGCAATCTGCCCGGCGCTGGCCGCTGGAGCTTTCAGCCCCCCACGGCTTCTGCCCCTGCCACGCCCGAAATGACGGCTCTGCTTCAGCCAGCGCAAACGGCGACATTGTCCGCCACCCCCACCACCACACCAGCGCCGACGGCGACCGAGATCAGCTTCGAGATAGGTGAAGATCTCACGATCGACTACCTGCGCGGGCTTGAGATCGCCGGCAGCGAGATCACCTTCGAGCGCGAGCTCCCGGCGACGTTCTACTACCGTCAGTACCTCGCCAGCTATCTCTCTCAGGGAAACAGGATCTACGGGCTGCTGACGGTGCCCATCATGCAGCCGCCTGAAACCGGTTTCAAGGCGATCGTCTTTAACCACGGCTACATCCCGCCCGATACATACCGGACGACAGCACGCTACACCGCCTATGTGGATTACCTGGCGCGGGCCGGGTTTGTGGTTTTCAAAATCGACTACCGCGGGCACGGCGATTCGGAAGGCGAAGCCTCTGGCTCGTACTTCTCACCTGGCTATACGATCGACGCCATCGCCGCACTGAAGAGCCTGCAGACGCTCGATGTTGTCGATCCAGACGGCATCGGGATGTGGGGGCACAGCATGGCCGGCAACCTGGTCCTGCGGGCGATGCTGATCGAACCGGAGGTCAAGGCCGGCGTGATCTGGGCCGGAGCGGTGTACAGCTATGATGATTTCGCCGAGTACGGCATCGATGACAACACCTACCGGCCGCCGCCCACGCAGGAAGGATCCGAACCCCGGCGCAGGTCGCAGGAGATCTTCGATGCCTACGGCCGGCCCGGGTCTGGCCATCCCTACTGGCAGGCGGTCTCACTCACTGCGAATCTCGAGTACCTCGAGCGCCCGCTGCAGCTGCATCACGCGCAGGATGACCCGGTCGTGAAGATCGGCTACTCGCAGGGGCTTGTGGCCGCACTGCAGGAACACGGCAAGCCATACGAGTTCTACATCTATCCCAGCGGCGGCCACAACCTGGTCTCGCCCTACTTCGATCAGGCTATGCTGCGCACGGTCGAGTTCTTTCGGGAGAACCTGTGATCAGCGGATCGATGATCTATCAGCCAGGCAAGCTTTAGATTACCTCGGAGGAGAGCAATCCGCTGCGGCGAGAGATCTCAGACAGGGGCTTTCCAAAGTAAGGGCGGCAGCAAACCCGGGTTCCCGGGTTTTGATACACAGCAAAATCCCCAAGACGACGCGCGTGCGTATCGGGGTGAGCTGGAGTCCGGACTCAAGTAAACCTATCGTCCGAGGATGTGTTCTTGACCCGGTCCCGCGCTGCCGCCAGCCATCCCTCGCGGACATCCGTACGGGCATCGAATTCGGGGACGTAGGGCTTGATATCGAGCAGCGGAGTCCCGTCCAGCACGTCCAAATGGTCAACCTTCAAATTACCGCCTTCAATCTCCACCAGCCTGACGATCGATAGGCCGATCGGATTCGGCCGGGTCGGAGCCCGGGTCGCGAAAACCCCGCGCGCAACTGTGTCAAGAAAGGGGATCACGCTCAGTTTCACGGTTCGCACCGCGTGCATGTGATAGAGCAGGATCAAGTGCGAGAAACCGTCGACATCTTGAAGCCCTTCCACGTAGGCAGGGTAGATCTCGACCATCCCCTCACGGCTTGCTTCACTGGTAGGTTGGATCGGCATCGAACTCACGTCCGTGAAAGGGCTGTGGACGATCCCGATCGGTTCGTAGGTGATTTTCATATGAGCCCTCATCCCGGCTGATGGTTACCACCGGTTCACTGAAGCGGGTATTCGAACCCGACAACCCACCACTATGCTACACCCAGGCCAGGCTGCCGTCAGCTGGGATGATCAAAGACCTGCCTGGAGGGAAACCCTCGGTAGATTTGCCCCGGCACTGGATCAGGAGATCGCGACCCGGCGGAGGTAGAAGCGCTTCCCCCGGTAGTTCAACTCGACCAGATCCCGCCGCTGGATCAATCGATCCACCAGGTCCCATCCAGAATCCGAATCGGCAAGCAGCTGTACTACCGCGTCCTCGCGCATGGGGTGTACGGCGGTGATGCTCAAGAGGTCCGCTTCCGCATCTCCGCTCGACGCGAAGGCGTTGCCCTCATAACCCAACAGACACTCAACCCGATTGAGAACTTCAGAGAGAATCTGGAATGCGCGGTGGATCTCCGTTTCCGAGCTTGCCTCGACCCAGGATTCAGCCGGCGGCCGGGTAGGCACGGCCAGATACGCGATATCAGGACCAACGTGTGCAAGGAAGCGGGCAAGCTCCCGAACCTCATCCTCGTGATCATTGACGCCCCGTACGAGCATCGTCTCGGTAGTCAACACGCCATCGAATTCATCGGCAAAACTGCAGATGCCCTGCAGGATCCGGTCGAGATCCAGGCTGCCGTGGGGGCGGTCAACCGCATGCCATGTGTCTGGACGGACGCTGTCGACCTTCAATGAGACCCAATCCGCACGCTTTAGCGCCCGGCGCACCTCCTCCCGGTCGATCAAAGATGCATTGCTGATCACGGCAAGCGGGATGCCCAGCTCGCGCAGCTCTGTAAGAATCTGCTCCAGATGGATGTCCAGCGTGGGTTCCCCGTCCGGGACGAGCGTCAGGAAGTCGATCGCCTCGCCCCGCGCGCGCGTCTGGTTGACTTTCTCGCGAGCCGCGCGCAGGACATCCCCAGGCTGGTAGAACGAATCCCGTTCAATCTGCATCCTGATCGTGCGTCCCAGCTGACAGTAGATACAGGCGTAGCTGCAGATCTTGGGGGGGATGTTGTTGATTCCCAGACTCTGCCCGAGGCGGCGGGAGGGGACAGGACCGAACGCAATCTTCAGCATCACCTGCTCTCAAGCCATCGCTTCGTGATGGGCATCAGTGATGATGCTCATCGTGTTCATGCTCGACACTTTCGCGGCAGGGCTCAGCGGCCGTCATTCCGCCATCCAGATAGCGATCAAGCGTCTCACGCACGGTACCGGAAGCGCCGGTGCACGGCTCGATCTCATACTGCTGGAAGAAACCGATCGCCCTGCGGCCCATGCCCCCGCTGATCATCACGCTTGCCCCCTGCTCATGGATGAATTGGGGGACCATGCCAGGCTGATGCGCGCTGAAGAACGGATTTGGCACGACATCAACCCTGCCAACCTGCCCATCTTCCACCTCGACAATGGTAAAGAACGGGCAGCGGCCGAAATGGTGACTCACCCGGCTGTCAAGTCCCCGGTCTTCCTCTGATGAAACGGCAATTCGCATTTCTTAAACCTCCTGGTCTCTTGATGCAGTTTTCTTATCGTCGCCTGCCACTTCCCGTACCCGGCGCTGGGCAATTTCAAAGTAGCCAGCTCAGGCACCACTTCAATACAGCCTGGAGCTGTGTATCGGGCGTCGGGGAGGCGGATTCTAGGCCGCTCCGGACCACAGGCATTTCCTGCCTCATGAACAATTCTCGCGCCAAACCGGCTGGCTGATCACGCATCCAACCTTACTCCTGGCTGCGCTTCGGTTTGATCACACTCCTTACTCCCAGAGCAGCGAATGAATCCGCTGCCAGATCGAGCGAATGGCCTGGCTGGCAGGGCTGTCAGGCGCGAAGGCTGTTACCGGCTGGCCTGCCACCATGCCCCGGGTGACCGCTTCATCGTAGGGTATGTGACCCAGGATCTCGAGATCCTGCGCTCGGCACTCGGCCTCGATAGCAACCGCCCATGCCTCGCTCAGGTCGGCCTTGTTAATGCAAACAGCAGCTGGAACGCGGAAATGACGGGTGGTTTCCAGGACCCTGCGCAGATCGTGGAAACCTGCGATCGAGGGTTCCGTCACAATCAGCGCCAGGTCCGCGCCTGAAATCGTTGATATCACCGGGCAGCTTATTCCCGGAGGGCCATCAATCAGCAGCAGGGTGTCATCCTGCGCCATCGCCTCCTGCCGGGCATGCCGCTTGATCAGCGTGACAAGCCTGCCGGAGTTCTCCTCCCCGGGACGCAATGCGGCGTGAAAGAGCGGTCCGCACCGGGTGTCGGCACGAAACCAGGCACCTGCCAGCTGCGCCTGCATGGAGATCGCTCCCTGCGGACAGATATAAAAGCAGGCAGCGCAGCCTTCACAGGACATCGGATCAATTTGCAACTGTCCATCATGAGTCCGTATGGCATCGAAGCGGCAGATCTGCACGCACTCCTCACAGTTGTTACAGGCATCTGCATCGATGCGCGCGATTTGACCTCCCCAGAAATCCTCCTGCCGTATCGGCACCGGGCGGAAAACCAGCTCGAGATTCGCTGCATCGACATCAGCATCTGCGAGAACGATATGCACGAATCCGGGGGCCTCCTGCCCCAAGTGCGCCATGGCCGCAGCGACGCTGGTCTTGCCCGTCCCCCCTTTTCCGCTCAAGACGACCAACTCTTTCAAGGCCGCACTCCCAGCCCCTGCGCTGCCGGCCGCTCCGGATGCAACGACTCCTGGATGCAGTTATAGGCCTGGCCGAAGTCGGGTTCATAAGCCGGAAAGGCCTCCACCAGGAGATGCCCTCCCGCGAGAGCCTCAGCGATTCGCTCTTCGAAGGGGATCCGCATCAAGATCGGCAGGTCCTCCTGGAAACAGTAATTTTCCACGCGCATATCCCCAAGGCCATCGCGGTTCAACACGATCCCGGCCGGAATCCCCAGGGTTCGAGTGAGCTCGACGGCCAGATTGAGATCATGCAAGCCGAAAGGTGTCGGCTCGGTGACCAGGATCACATAGCTCGACCCGCGCATTGCTTCCACCACGGGACATGAGGTCCCCGGCGGCGCGTCGCGGATGACCAGCTGCTCCGTTCCTGGCCATGCCCATTGCTTCAGCGCCCGGATGACCGGCACAGCCAGTGGTTCGCCGATATTCAAACGGCCGTGCCGCAGGTCGACGTTCCCCTTGCCACGCCCTCGTTCCAGCGTCCCGATCGCCCTCGGCACCTCGCTCATCGCTGCCTCAGGGCATTGAACGGCGCAGCTTCCGCAGCCGTGGCACAGCTCGGGGAACATCGAGGCCCTCGTGCCGGCGACAACAATGGCATGGAACTGGCAGACGTCTGCACAGCGCCCACAGGCAGTGCAGCGATCCTCATCGATGACGGGAACGGGGATGCTGACTTCACGCCAGGAGTCAAAGTCCGGCTCGAGGAACAAATGCGCGTTGGGTGCTTCGACATCACAGTCGAGCAGTACGGGGGACAAATCGGCCAGAGTGTAGGCTAGACTCGTCGCAACGGTGGTTTTTCCGGTTCCACCTTTGCCGCTGGCCACGGTGATGATCATAGAGCCTGCCTGCCGTGATGCTGAACACCCCGGCCTTTGGCGGCATGTTCAAGATCTCCTGCCAGGAAGCTTTGAAGGAGATGTTCGGCCGTGCCTGTTTTGGCGGCGTACATTTCGATGTTCGCTGCTTGAAGTGCAGTAAACGCTTTCGGCCCATAATCGCCGCTGATCACGGCACTTACCGCCATATCGGCCAGGAATTGCGCGGCTCCGGGCCCTGCACCTCCCTGGGATTTCGCCGCTGGATTCTCATGCGCCGCCCATGCGATGGTGTCCGTATCGATGACGATGAAATATCGACAGCGCCCGAAACGCCGTTCGAGCGCGGCATCGAATTGAGGCTCGTTTACACTGATTGCCAGGTTCATCTTATCTCCTCCCGCTACGGCCCATGCCGATGGTCCATTGGAACTGCCAATCCGTTTCTCGAAGAGCCTGGGGCAGCATGAGGATCAGTCGCCCCCTGACGCCTTCATGGATGCATTCTTTTCGGCTGTTAGCAAACGGACACCCGCATGGTGGACCTGTCGGAAATTTGCCCCCTGAGCTATGGCTTTGAGAACCGGTTCGATATGGACAACCTGGGAGCCAGAAATGAAATCCACGCCGTAATCGAAGAGGATCGGGCTGAGGGGCGTGCTGGGCCCCAGGACCATCACGTGGGCGTCGTCCGTGCACAAAGACAATAATCCCTCCAGGCTGTGATTGACGAGCGCCATGCCGGTGATGGCGACAAAATCTGCCCGCGGAAGCACATCTGCTGCGGCTTCGGCCGGCAGGATGCCCCTGCGCGGCCGGTGATCGAGGACGAACAACTCCTTCACCTGGGTGCGCAGCCGGGATGCAAACGGAAAATCACCGACGACGGCAACCGTCTTGCCCTCGCCATGCCTGGCGATCACATGTTCGGCGTTCATTTCCGTGAGGCTATCCGCCGGGAGCCGGGGCAGCAAGGCATTGATGGCGGCCATTCCAATGCTCGCCAGGATCGGCCGGGCCTCATCCTTTGCCAGGGCGGCCAGCTCCTGCGCGGGGACCGCCGCCAAGGAGCCTGCCTCGGGGACATCGACCTGGCCGTGATGGTCGTGTGGGGCTGCAAGCGTGGACGATAGCCCACAGGACCGCCCATCCTGCCGCTCGGTCAGAACTGCGGTCCAATGCAGGCCGACGAGGATATCGAGAATGCGTCCTCCTTCAAGCTGTTGGAGCAGGTCGTCAAGAATCGCCATCTCCACAGCCCTGAACGGCTCAGGTTGCGCCGATGTTCTCCTGGCTCTCCTGCGAACCCGTGGTCGCCCGGCGGCGCCGGCCGCGACCCCAGCCGGCGAAGGCGTGCCTGAAGCGCCCGCGGCCTCCCGCGTCGCTCCCGACCCGGTAGACGTTCCGGCCTGTACACTGCGGGCAGCTCAAGTCGGCCCCACGCCCGCCCTGCCCGAACGGCAGCTGCCAGCTGTGGCCGCAATCCTCGCATTTAAAGTTCCGCATGATCCGCTCCTTCCTCCTGCTGATTTTTAAACGCATCCAGGAGCTGGTCGATCTCAAGCTTCGTCCGGCGGAGATCCTGGATCCATAGTTCAAGCTGCCGGTAGCCCTCCTGCTCCAGGGCATAGACGCGGCGCTTGGGCCCCTGGGTATCTTCTTCATCCCACTCGGAACGCACCCATCCCGCCGACTCCATCTCCCTTAAAGCCCGGTATACAAGGCTAGGATCCACGCGCTCGGGATTGAAACCGAACTGCTCGATCTCGGCCATCAACGCGTAGCCATGCGCCTCGCCGCGCTGCAGCAATAGAAGCAGGCAGGGCTGTAAGAACTGCATCACGCGTCTGCGCCGGCGTCCCCGCCCGCGATGGCCCCGTGGTCCGTGAATTACGTCTCTTCGGTTCATTGAATCTATTTTCACCAACTATTGTCATTTAGTCAATAGTCCATCTGTCACTAATGATGGCAACCAATAAACCGAGTGGGCGATAGAGTCCTGCTTACCAGCTTCAGGAGTTAATCCGCCTACGGTTATGGATGTATAAAGAAGTTGTGTTTCCGGGATTTCCTCATCTAGGAATTGTCATCGCGCCTCATGATGAGGCTGCTTTACTCGAAGCGTCTAAAAATACCCACGCCTGAGATAACGCTCTGGAAACATCAAGCCACTCCCCCTGTCAATTGAACGTTCTTGTTTCGGGATGGAATGAAGAATCTTGCTTTCGAATCAGACCGGTTTCACCAGCCGGCCTTCACTCTCAGCATTTCTGCGGGGGCAAGTTCACATGCGATTCCTGGCGCGGCTCGATACATTCGCCTTTACAAAGGGTAAACACCTCAAGGTATCCGGAACGGATAGCTCTCAAACTGCTCCGGCGTGAGTTCGAGGACGTTATTGGTGTACAGGTTCAGGACAAGGCGCACGATGATGACGATCGAGAAAAGCAGGAAACCGATGTGGTCTTCAATCAGCGTGAAAAAGGGCAGCAGGAAGACCCAGAAAGCCAGGTTGTAGACTTTGCGGATGATCGCGAGCGGATGCAGGAAGGCCTGCTGGACAGCAGCCTGATCCTTCGAGTGTTCGCGGAGCCATGCGAACCGCATGGACGTATGGTATTCGATGCCCAGTCAGTACACGACACCGATCAGTGAAAGTCCGATCAGCCCGCCGCGCGTCGTCCACAGATCTGTGGAAAAGGAATAGGCGATGTAAGCAAGCGTTGGAACTCCGAGGGCGATCGTGAGAATGTTGTTCCAACGTACCGTAAGGAACTCTTCCTTGGTCATGCTTGCGATCCTCCTGCTCCGGATGATTCAATTCACCGTAATCACAACGTTGCCCTGCTTCGCGCCGGTCTCGACGTAGCGGTGGGCTTCGACGATCTGTTCCAGGGGATATTCACGGTCGATCACGGTGCGCAGCTTCCCGGCTTCGATCTGCTCCCGCACGGCGATCAGGTCCTCCACCGTGGGGCTGGAGGCCTGCATAATGACCTCCCGGTCCGTAGTCAGCCGCGTCCACATGCCTGAGAGCATCTGCGAGACCGGGTTGGCCAGCAGATACATCCCGCCTGGTTTCAGGGCATTGTTGGCCCGTGCGAACTCCACCGTTCCGACTACGTCGAAGATGACGTCATAAACATCGCCCGTCGAGGCGAAATCCTGCGTTCGGTAATCGATCACATGGTCGGCGCCTAGCTGGTGCAGCAGCTCGAGCTTCTCGGCGCTGTCCACGGCGGTCACCTCGGCCTCCTCGAGCCTGGCAAGCTGAACAGCGAACACCCCGATGCTGCCCCCTGCCCCGTTGATCAGGATTTTCGATCCGGGCTCCAAGCCCGCCAGGCGGATGAAATGCAGCGCATCGCGGGCACCGAAGGGAACCGTGGCGGCTTGCTCAAAAGTCATATTCTCCGGTTTGATCGTAACCGCGCCGCCCATGTCATCGGGGGCTTCCGGCACGCAGAGATATTCAGCGTTCGTCCCCAGCCTCATGCCGGTCGAGCCGAAGACCTCATCACCAACTTCGAAGTTCGTGACACTGCTGCCCACTGCTTCCACCACCCCGGCGAACTCCGTACCAGGGATTTTCCGTGGTTTGAACATCCCAATCCATAAACGTATCGGCAAGCCCAGGACGAGGGGGAAGTCGAGCGCCCGCATTTCGCAGTCGCCCTTCGTGACCGTCGTGGCGCGAACCCGAACCAGGAGCTCATCGTCCTTGGGGGATGGCTTCTCAAGTATGCCAACCCGGAGGACCTCAGGCGGGCCATAACGGTCCCAGATGATCGCTTTCAATGACTACCTCCCGGCTGGCAGTGATTCGATGAAATCACCCACCATGTTGAGAATCGCCTTCTCGTGCTTCCACGAGTCCCCGTCATGCTGGCCGAAGAACGGGTCGGCGGTTGTGACGATGACTATGTCGAGCTCGTCCACCAGAGCGATCAGCTGCCCGCCGTGGCCCCAGCCGAAGACGACATTATGCTCGCCTGCCCGGGCGGTCCACCACCCGTAGCCGTAGCCCAGGTCGCGGAACGTCAGGCTGCGCCCATAGCTCCGTGCCCGCTCGGAATAGGAACGCAACGACTGCCCGACCCATTCGGCTGGGACGACCTGCTCCCCGTCGTATACGCCCCGGTCCAGGTACAGCTGGCCAAACACAGCTGCGTCGCGGGGTGTCACATGGATTCCCCCGCTGCCGATGTAGTTCCCCTCGCGATCCTGCAGCCAGTCGCCTACTTCGGTACCGGTCGGTTCGAAAAGGTGCGCCTGGGCAAACGCTTTGAGATCCGGTCCGCAAGCCCGCTCCAGCAGGATCGCCAGCAAGCTGTAGGTCACGTTGCTGTAGTTGAAAGCCGTTCCCGGTTCGCTCACAAGCGGGAAATCCTCGATCAGCGGCGGGTATACGCCCCAGTAGAGCGCATCGAGAAACGCTGAATCGGTCTCTTCATCGGGGTAGCCAGCACGCATCTGGAGCATCTGGCGGATGGTGATTCCGCGTTTCCTTGGATCGCTGATCCGGCCGGCGATCTCGGGGAAGAAATCGATCATAGTCTGGTCGACACTCGACAGGCAACCTTGTTCAATAGCGATCCCCACCAGGGCGGAGATATAACTCTTGGAGGCTGACTGAATCAGGGTCTTCTGCTCTGCCGATCCACCGTTAAAGTAGCCCTCAGCGATCAAGACTCCGTCCTTCACCACCAGCAGGCTGTAGAGCGTATCCTGCTCGGTTGCCTCCCGGTATAGAGCATCAACCAGCTCGGGGTCCAGGGTCTGATCGCCTGGGGATGCAACCTCCCACCCTGCTCCGGGCAGTGGCGAATAGTCGATCGGTGCAGTTTCATCGGGCGAATCCCCACACGCAGCCAGCAGCAGGAGGGTCAAAATCAGGGCAGTCCAAATACAAATCGTCCGAACAAGGTGTCTCGAAGAAGCACGCAAACTATTCCTCCTCATTATCCCTCCCGGCTTCGTGTGGTTTGAGGCTCGCGCTCCTCGAAAATTCTGGCACTACAGGGGCCAGACATAAGTGAGGCGCGCCTGCGAACGCGAACCAGGAGCTCATCCTCCTTGGGCGACGGGTTGTCAATCACGCCTACCCGCAAAACCTCTGAAGGCCCGTATTGAGCCCATTTCACGACACTCATACAGGCTCTCCCTCAAATTGCTTCATCACCTCTCAGCGGGCGTCAGCTGATCCGCCTTAACCCAGCTTATGAGCATCCGGACCGAGAAGTCGATTCCGGTCAGCCAAGCGAGCGTCGACAGTGATCCAGGCATGTAGCCAACCCACGGATGCATGGATGGTATCGCCACCTACGATAAGTGGCCCCAAGATGAATCGCCCGTCGAGTGAAGAACAGTCCTCTACTTATTTTGTTTTCACGCCTTTGATCAGCAACCAGAGCGGGAAAGGCAATTCTCCTAAAAACGCAAATCCAGCAACCTGCCAGTTGAGACTGGGAAGTAGAATAAAAACCAAAAAATCGATCACATAACCCAATCCGGCTACCATCATCAAGACGGCCAGGATCTTAGGAAAGAAACCGGACTTGTAGATGAGATAGGCAAGCGGAAGGAGCCAGACAGCCAGAACTTGGGACGCCTTATCGCCCATTATCTGCATGTCAATAAAGAACTGCACCTGCGCGTGCCACTGCTCCACCGGAAATATTGACGAATAATCACCGCTGCTCAACAGCAACGGGGCCGCGAATTCGAAGAGCAGGCTGACCATCCCGATGGAAATACTGACGAGCGCGAAGACAGCCATAGCCATGGACCAGTCCCCATCTACAACTCGGAACAGTTTGTATAGAGCCAGGACCAGGGCGATGAATAGAGCAAAGCGAACAAGACTGATGACAAAGCCAGCCCGGAAAGCGAACTCGTGCGTCAGAATGTTGTTGACGGTTGCTGAGCTATCCCCGGGGACGAAGAGAGAATTGCCAACCAAGGTTTCGCTCGCAATACCAGCCAGGATGACAAGCAAGTACAGAATCCCCGTCCTCCTTGCCAATTTGACTGGTGAGTCCATGTACCGTTCGTCAGTCATCGGTTTATCCGTCCTTGGCGGCATCTATCAGGGCATGACGTATATGGAGTCTATCCGGAGATCAAGGGAAAGGATAAGGTTAACGGGCCCCTTCCAAATTCCTGACCGCATCCTTGTTGAAGCCGGCGATAACCAGCCACAGTCCCATGATAATTTCCTGCGGCGCAATCACCAGCTGCAGATAAAAACCGATGCCGTTGTCCAGGTGGAAGAAATGCAGCAGGGCGTAAGCGATGACTCCAACCGCGCCGATCAGGCCCCAGATCGATAACCAACGGGGGATCAGCCGGGTGCGGTAGAAAGAGACATATAAACAGATCGCCCCGATGATAAACATCAGCGTACCGACCGGGGCCATTTGATCCTGGAATCGGTACAAGACGTTGCCCATCGACTGCAGCGCAACCGAACTTGATCCGGCGGCAACGTATTCGTTGCCCAGCAGGACCAGCGCCAGGAAAGTGAGGGTGGTAGCAAAATACCAGACTCCCTCAAACGCCCCGCGAAAAAGCACCATGCCCAACGCCAGCTCTTCGCTGTCTTTTCGGAAGATCGGATACAGGAATAATGTCATGGCCGCCAGCGAAATCCCCATGATGAGGGTGAAAAAAGCCCCCGCAGTAATCCGGGATGCATCCGCGGCCACCAGTCCCAGCATGTCCAAACCCTCAAGCGGTTCAGCGGAGATGATCGAAGTAAATACCTCTCCACCGATGATGCCTCCCACAATCCCAAAGACAGTCCCCATGAAGTAGAGTACGCCGGCCATGACCGCATTCATTCTGTATGTCTTCATGCTTTCCACCTCTATGCTTATGTTCGATGTGTTGTCTCTAGCCGGGCCGCGTGGCAAGCCCAGGTGCGCAGCTCGGCGGACTCAACACCCAAGCTGCTCAAGTCGGTTCCAATGAGAAATCAGACCGGCTGATGCTGAAATCATGGTCAACATTCGGGGCAGCCCCGTTTTCAAGCGCTCTATCAGCCAAGCACGGCGCAGGAACCACGGCCGAATGAAGAGAATGAAGAATTTCGTCGCCAGGATCTCGCTGGGCATTCCGCAACGTCTCCAGTTTATATCTTCAGGTTGAAACAAGGGTAATCCAGTTCAAATCCATCACCTCTGTATGGAAGACCCGATACCTACCGAAGGGAAGGCTATGTGGCGATAATTTTTTCAAGACACCCACTTGCTCATCACCCTGGCTGGCCAAAGGGTCGGCAACTAATCAGGCCGCCGATCCAGGCACGCTTCCGAAGCGCGGATGCCGGTTTTCTATCGAGCGGGCGATGTGAGGTTTCACGGCTGATCAGGCAAATCAGCGATGAAATCCGCTACCAGGTTGAGGTTCTGTTTTTCGTACTTCCAGGGCTCATCACCGTGCGCACCCACCAGCGGATCGGCCGTGACCACGATCACCATATCCAGATCTTCCAGTAAAGCAATCTGCTGCCCACCATGGCCCCAGGCGAAATTCCAACGCCGGTCACCTGCGCGAGCTGACCACCACTGGTATCCGTACTCCATGTCCTTGTAATTCGAGCCGATGCGGTATGGCCAGGCGTCTTCAGAGTAGCTACCCAGCGAGTCATGGACCCAGGGTGCGGGGACTAGCTGCTCGCCGCTGAACACACCTTCGTCCAGATACAGTAAGCCGAACCTGGCCATGTCGCGCGGTCGCAGGAACAGGTCGGCATGTCCGCCGTAGTACCCCTCCCAGCCCCGGATCCAATCCGATCTTTCGATCCCGAGCGGTGCGAACAAGTGCTCTTTTGCAAAGTAGTAGGTGTCGGTTTTACAAGCACGGGAAATGATCACGCTCAGCAAGTAGGATGAGATATTACTGTACTCCATGCCGGTGCCAGGGTCGCGCACAAGCGGCACATCAGCGAAGACCGACGGGCGGAACCCCGAGTACATCAACTCGAACAACTCGGCTGAGGATTCCTCCCACGGAAACCCAGCCCGCATCTGCAGCAACTGCTGGACCGTGATGTCGAATTTACGCGGGTCCTGGATACGGCTGGTTAATTCGGGGAAGAAATCGATCGCCTTTTGGTCCACGCTCGCGAGGCAGCCCTGTTCGATTGCGATCCCGACCAGCGCCGAGGTAACGCTCTTGGTCACCGATTGCACCCGGTCGAGAGAGTCGACCGAGCCATCATGGAAGTATTTCTCGGCGATTAGCTTCCCGTTCTTGATCACCAGCAGCGAGCGGATCGTCACGACCTCTTCAGCGTCCAGGTACAGACGGGCGACGAGATTCGGGTCCAGGCCCTGTTCTTCAGGGGTGGAGACCTCCCAATCCCCGCCCGCCGTGGGCGTGTAATCGACGGCTGCGAGCTCAGCTTCGCTCGGTCCGCAGGCCGTAACTCCAACAAGCATCCCGATTGCTGCCAGGATCAGGAGCGTCGGGAACTTGAAAGAATGCCGTTTGACGCGGTTGGATTCGGATTTCATCGATTGACCTCTCCATCAGAAGAAAGGGGATTTCTAGTTATTCTTTCATACGGAACCGGTTTAGCGAAGGGTCCTTTGTCACTCACGGCAGGTGTGCTTTGATTTTTCCCGATCGCATGGAGATCTACATTTCCTTATCAGTTCACCGTGATGACCACATTGCCCCGTTTGTGCCCGCGCTCGACATAGCGGTGCGCTTCCACGATATCCTCAAGCCCATACATGCGGTCGATCACCGGCCGGATCGCACCGGCTTCGAGCAGCTCCTTCAAGACGACCAGATCCTCCTGCCTCTCCTTGGTTGAGGACCTGACGCTCAGAAAGACGCCACCGTCCGTCAA
>JARRJK010000052.1:0-15206 GCA_037379555.1 Anaerolineales bacterium
CCGCCGCCAAACGGGATGACAGATACCCCGCTCGATTCGGCGAAAGCCAGTAACTCGCGAACCTGCTCCGCTCGATCTGGAAAAGCCACGCCGTCCGGGAAGGCTTCGATCGCCCCTGACCGCAACGCGATCCAGCGGCCAGCAGTCCTACGGTTATGGGCGGATCGAGGATCTGTTCGCTGGTGGGAAGGTCGAAACGCCGCGCGGCCAACTCGAACTGCCTGCGCTGCCAGCCAGCGCTGCAGGGCCGGATCTGCGCCAGGTGATTCTTGGCTCGGAAGGCCGGCTGGGCGTGATCACGCAGGCCGTCCTGCGCGTCCGTCCCTTGCCGTGCGAAGAGTCGTTCTTAGGTGTGCTGTTCCACAACTGGGAAGATGGGCGCCGGACTGCCTGCTCTCTGGCACAGGCCGGGGTCGGGCTGTCGATGATCCGCCTGAGCGATGCGCTCGAAACGGAAACCACGCTGGCGCTTGCCGGACGCGAGCGCCTGATCAAGCTGGGGCAGTGGGCGGCTGCGCTTCTGGGATATGGCGTCGACCGGTGCCTGATGATCCTTGGGATCAGCGCCGAAAGCGACCGGGACGCCGCCCGCATACGAGGACAGGCGCTCGATATCGTCCGGATGCACGGAGGATTCAACGCGGGAGGCCTGATTGGGAAAGAGTGGAGCAAGTCGAGATTTCGAAGTCCATACCTGAGGAACACGTTGTGGGACATGGGCTACGCACTCGACACGCTGGAGAGCGCTGTTCCCTGGGCTGGCTTCGAGGCCGCGCGCTCAGGAACGCTCGCCGCTCTGCGGGATGCCTTCGAGGCCAGCAGCGTCCCGGGAGTCGCTTTTTCGCACCTGTCGCACGTCTACGCTGACGGGGCTGGTTTCTACATCACCTACATCTTCCCGCGCGCTGGAACGGCGGGCGAAACGCTTTCACGCTGGCGGCTGCTGAAGCGATCCGCCAGCGATGCAATCAGCGCTTCTGGCGGCACGATCAGCCACCAGCACGGCGTGGGAATCGATCATCGCGATGATCTTGAAGCCGAAAAGGGCAGGCTCGGCTTGCAACTGCTGTCCGCCCTTGCGGGTACCGTTGACCCGGCCGGCATCCTCAACCCGGGCAAGTTGGTCGCGGCGCCGGCTGAATCGCGTTCTTAACGCGACTCCTTCAGCAAATCGCGGATCTCCGTCAGCAACTGCACGTCGAGGGGTGGCTCTGATGCGGCTTCCTGCTCTTTTGTTTTCTGTTTCTCAAGCCGGGCTGCGCCGCGCACCACCAGAAACAACGCAAATGCAATGATCAGGAAGTTCACGATTGCTTGCAGAAAGTTGCCGTAGGTGATCGTCGCCGCTCCGACCTTCAGAACCAGTTTAGAGAAGTTGATCCCACCGACCAGCACACCGACGACGGGCATGAACAGGTCATCAACCAGCGATTTAACGATGGCGCTGAATGCGTTGCCAACAATAACTGCCACCGCCAGGTCGAGCACATTTCCACGCTGCAAGAATTGCTTGAATTCATTCCACATATTTCTCCTCCAGGAAGCTCAAAGCTTCACCTGATTGTACATTGATCGCAAATCGGGATGATCATCCGCATGCGGTGGGGTGAATTTGTGACTGCCCTTTCGGCTTAACCGCCACTATAGTAAGGTTGACGGAGCCTGGAGGATACCCTCTGTGTGGACAAGCAACTGGCGCGATGATGTCTGGAGCCAGTTATCACAGCCCTTTGACCTGCTCGTCGTCGGCGGCGGCATCACGGGGGCAGGCATTCTGCGTGAGGCCTCGCGCGCCGGGTTGCGGGCCTTGATGATCGAGGCCGGTGATTTCGCCTCCGGCACATCCAGCCGTTCATCGAAGCTGGTTCACGGTGGCCTGCGCTACCTACGGGACGGCAAACTGCGTCTCACGCTTGTCTCTGTGCAGGAACGCGAGCACCTGCTGCGCGAGGGCCGTGGGCTGGTCACGCCGCTCGGCTTCCTGCTTGCCAATTTCGAGGACGACTCGATTCCCTCCTGGGTTTTTGGAATCGGCCTGATCCTCTACGATCTGATGGGGCTGCAGTGGGGTCACCGGCATTACTCTCCCCGGGCGATGCGGTCTCTTTGTCCGCAGCTGACCATCGCTGGGCTCGAAGGCGGCTACCGTTACTTCGATGCCCAGACCGATGATGCCCGGCTCGTGCTGCGCGTGATACGTGAATCTGTCGCAGACGGGGTGCTGGCGCTGAACTACGCGCGTGCCGACGACCTGCTGCTCGGCCGGGACGGCGAGGTGCACGGCGTGGTGGTGTCCGACCTGGCCCCATCTGGAGACGGCCGGAGTGTCGAAGTGCGGGCAAGCGTGGTCATCAACGCGACCGGCGTGTGGGCAGACGGCTTACGCATGAAGCTTGGGGGCTCTCCCCGGCTGCGCAGACTGCGCGGTGGGCACCTGGTTTTTCCCTGGTCGCGCCTGCCGCTGACACGAGCGGTTACATTCCTGCATCCGACCGATGGGCGGCCCGTGTTTGCTTTTCCCTGGGAGGGGGTTACGGTGTTCGGCACGACCGACGTCGATCACCGGGCTTCTCTCGAACACGAACCAGCGGTTAGCCCGGCCGAGATCGATTACCTGCTTGGTGGCTTGCAACGAGCGTTCCCGGAATCAGAGCTGGAGGAATCCGATATTCAATGCAGCTTCGCCGGCGTGCGCGGCGTGCTCGACACGGGCAAGGAGGATCCTTCCAGAGAGTCGCGTGAGCACGTCCTGTGGGACGAGAAGGGCCTGATAACGCTGACCGGGGGCAAACTGACCACTTTCCGCACCATGGCGCTCGACGCCCTGAACCGGGTGCGCCGCCGGCTGCCCGCCGGCACCCGCCCTCTTCGCAAGGTGCGTGTGCTGGATCAATTGCCTCCCCCGAGCGAGGAACTGGCCTGCCTGCCTCCCTCCACCCAGTCAAGGCTGCTCGGGCGCTATGGCGCCGAGGCCGGTTCCGTGCTGGACTGTCTGGATCGCGCCGCTCCGGAGGCGATTGGCCCCCTCCCGGCGCTCTGGGCTGAACTGCGCTGGGCCGCCCGTGCCGAAGGCGTCGTTCATCTTTCTGATCTGCTTGAGCGGAGGGTGCGGCTTTCCCTCACGCTTCCCAAAGGAGGCCTGAACGAGATGGATCGTATCCGTGCCCTCGTTCAGGATGAACTCGGCTGGGATGACCGCCGCTGGGAGAGCGAGGCCCATGCTTATGCCGCAAGCTGGAACGCCCACCATGCCCCGCCCGCAACCCCACATTCGACGGATGAATCCCGGTAGCGCTTCTGGGGAGCGCCTCACTCTCTTCTTCACAGACACCTTTGCGTTCCCTTTGCCTGAAGGGCACCGTTTCCCGCTGCACAAATACCGCCTGCTCCGCCAGGCTATCGAGCGAGCAGATATCGCCGCGCGCGTTCAACTGGAAATACCCGCTCCAGCCAACGACGAGCAACTGCTGCGCGTGCATTCCCCCGAATACCTGGAAAAAGTCAAGGCCGGGTCGCTGAATCCGGCTGAAATCCGGCGTATTGGACTGCCCTGGTCGGCGGAGTTGGTTGAGAGATCACGCCGCTCGGTTGGGGGAACAATCGGTGCTTGCCGTGCGGCGCTCGCAACAGGCCTGGCGATGAGCCTTGCCGGCGGTACGCACCACGCCCACGCGGCTTTCGGTTCGGGTTTCTGTGTTTTCAATGACGTCGCGGTTGCGGTTCGTGAGATCCAGGCCAGCGCGTTGGCAGAACGCATCCTGATCGTTGATTGCGACGTCCATCAGGGTGACGGAACGGCGGAGATCTTCGCCGGCGATCCAAGCGTGATCACGTTCTCGATTCATGGCGAACGGAATTTCCCGTTCCGCAAGGCGGCAAGCGACCTGGACCTCGGGCTTCCCGACGGGACCGGAGATGAGGATTATATGGCTGCCCTTGCCTCGACCCTCGAGGCGCTGTTCATTTCCACAACCCCTGATCTCGCGATCTACCTGGCTGGAGCCGATCCCTTTCAGGACGACTTGCTCGGGCGGATGAACCTGTCAAAAGCCGGGCTGGCAGCCCGGGACGCCCTGGTGCTCTCAGCCTGCAGCGCGCGGAGCATCCCGCTTGCCATTACCCTCGCCGGCGGATATGCCCGGCAGATCTTGGACGTCGTCGAAATTCATCTGCAGACAGTGCGCCTTGCGCTTGAATCCTTTGAGAAGTTGCGGGGGGCAACGAGCAGGGGTCAGACCGTGGATGTGGGTTAGAATTCGAGCCTGATGGAGGGTTCCATGCGACCTGTGCAAAGTAAACCAACGCGTGCCGCCGCCCTTGCCCTCTGCCTGACGCTCGCCGCCTGCGTCCCGCGTGCTGCAACCACCGCACCGACACCGACAGAAACCCTGCCGCCAGTCCCGACTGCCACTTCCCCTCCTGCCACGCCAACCGCGACCGTCACCGTTGCGCCAGACACAGGCCCGGAGAGCTCCTGCCCGGCGCTGCAGGCAGACGAGTTGGACGCGATGACCAAGCTCGAAGGCGAGGTGTCAGATCTGCGCGGGCTCTCTCCGCGCGCACCGCTGCAGCGCGAACTGCTCGACCAAACAGCGCTCGCCCGGCGTGTGGTGCAGGATCTGCTGAGCGACTACACCGAAGAGCAGGCAGCTCAGGATACCTTGCTCTACACCTTGCTCGGACGCATCGAGCCGGGGGTCGACCTAAGACAACTGTATTCGGACCTCCTGGCAGAACAGGCGGCCGGCTTCTACGATCTCGAAAAAGATGAGATGATCTTGCTCTGTGGAACCGGGTTTGGAGGGATCGAACGCCTCACCTACGTCCACGAATATGATCACACGCTTGTCGACCAGGTCTTTGAACCCGAAGAGAACCTGGATTATTCGGAGGCCGGCTGTGAAGGCCGGTTCGATCGCTGTCTGGCACTCCAGTCTCTGATCGAGGGAGATGCGACCTTGCTGCAGGAGCAGTGGCTGCGCACTTTCGGACGCGAGCAGGATCTTGTTGACATCCTGGGTTTCTTTGACCAGTTCGAGATGCCCGTCTTCAACTCCGCTCCTGCGTACATCCAGGACGAGTTGACGTTTCCCTACCTGCAGGGATTGGCCTTCGTTCGCTCGATCTACCTCAAAGACGGGTGGTCGGGCGTGGACGAACTTTACGTCCATCCACCTCTGTCAAGCGAACAGATACTTCATCCTGATCGCTACCCGCGCGATGTGCCCATCGAATTGTCCATGCCAGACCTGGAAGGCCTCGCGGCAACCACCTGGGCTGTAATCGCAAGCGACACCTTCGGCGAATGGAACACCTTCATGCTGCTGGCCGACCAACTGGAGCAGACCGACGCCAGAACCGGCGCGGAGGGATGGGGCGGTGACTCGCTGGTCTTGCTGCAGGACCGGGAGAGTGGGGATGGGGCTTTGATCTTGCTTACGCAGTGGGACACGATACGCGATGCGCGCGAGTTCTTTGATGCATTCCGCCTGTATGGCGCGCTGCGCTTCGGTGAACCATCGATGGACTCCGGCGTGGAGCTCGCGTGGGATACGGATGGGACAAGCAGCCTGCTCGTGCGGCACTCGAATCAAACGCTCTGGGTGCTGGCTCCCGATACGCAGGCCCGCACGGCGCTGCGTGAACTGCTCGTGCTCCCTGTGAGTCCCGCTCCGTGAAAAACACGCTCAACAGGGACCTCATCGAAGCGATCGTCTTCGACATCGATGGCACGCTGGCTGATACGGACGACACGTATATACGCCAGCTGGCGACATGGTTGAAGCCCTTCCGCCGGTTTATGCCCCGTGGCGATGTGTCGGGCGCAGCGCGGCGGATCGTGATGGCGCTCGAATCACCGGCCAATGCCTTCGTCGCGACTCTGGATAAAGCCGGTCTCGACCAGATCATCGGTCCCGCGATCGACTTTCTCTATCAGCTGCGGGGAGCGAGACCAGCACGCGGCATGCACTTGATCGCCGGAACAAGGTCGTCGCTGAACACGCTGTCGCAGCGCTACCCGCTTGCGATCGCCACGGCGCGCGAGCAGCGCAGTGCGTATGCGTTTCTACAGGAACATGACCTGTCGACCTACTTTGACTGCGTCGCCTCCGCCCGCTCTGCCCGCCGCTCCAAGCCGCACCCGGCCCCAATCCGCTGGATCAGTGAACAGTTGAATGTCGATCCGCGTAACCTGCTGATGGTGGGCGATACGGTAATCGACACACGCGCCGGTCAGGCAGCCGGAGCACAAACGGCGGCCGTCCTGAGCGGTTTCGGTCTGCGGAAGGAACTGGAGGCAGCCGATGCCGATGCGGTTTTCGATTCCGTGGCCGAGCTGACCGCATGGCTCGTTGGCGGAGAAGATTGAGCTAGGCTGCAAGTTTAAGCAGGAATTCCGGCACCCAGAAGTTGCCGAACCCGAAGAGTGACAGACCAAGCGAGATCACCAGAATCGTAACCCCAAAGACCACCAGCGCGTAGTCGCGCTTCCGGAACTTCAACTTGATCAACCAGGTTCGCGGGCCAGTCCCGAAGGCCCTCAAATCCATCGCGTCGATGATGTCTTCGCTGCCCGCGATGGCACGGATCGTGACCGGGACCATGATCGGCGCCAGCTTGCGCACCTGGGCAATCAACCCACCTTCGACCTTCTCGAGTTCATAGCCGCGTGCCTTCTGCGCGTCCATTGTGAGTTGAAAATCGCGCCCGAAGGTGGGGATGAAGCGCATTGTCAGGTCCATGGCATAGGCGATCTTGTCCGGCAGGCCTAGCCGGCGGAAGGCGACCCCGTAGTGACTCGGGTTGATGATATAGGGGATCAGGATCGTCGTGCTGGCCAGGCTGAAAACGCGAGCCAGCTGCCCCAACGCGAACATCGTGCGCTCGGCCGTAATCCGCAAGATCGGCTGCCAGCCGAAGATGCGGAAGTTCGCCCGCAGCGTCGCCAGAGAATGCTCCTGGGTATACACCTCGACCCCTCCCCGGCCGGTGAGGAAGGTCAGCAGGGCGAAAAACGTGATGAAGGCGCCGATGAAAAGCCATGTCCTGCGGGATTCGCGGAAAGTGATGCCCGAATTGAACACGGTCAGGAGCGCCACGATCACGAAGAACGCCAGATAGCGTACGTCCCAGAAGAACAGTGTGGAGGCGATGAAGCAAAAATAGAAAACGAACCACGCTGAAGGGTCAAACGATTGGACGAGTGAGTCCCGTTCCCGATAACGCCATGAAACCAGCATAAGCCGTACAGGCGGTGAGGGCCGGCTGCCCGGCCCTCACCCTTGTGCCTGCTCCTATCAGCGTCCCGTCTGGCGCTGGACCGAGTTATAGGCTCCGACCAGCAGAGGTACCAGAACGGCAGCGAAGATCATGTTCGGCCCGGCCGCGGGCAGGAATTCACCCACGATCGCAACAGCGGGCGAGAACCCGTTGATCCAGATATCAGAGATGGCCGCGAATCCGATACCGATGAAGTTGCCCAGCATCGACCAGATCACGGCCGAAGCCAGGTCGATGTTGTCCCGGAAGATCAGCCGCACCGCGACGACCAGCACAAACCCGACGACGGCAGAAAGCCCGGCGAAGATCGAAATGGTCGCATCGCCGAAGATGCCGGCCTCGGGATCAAAGAACATCATGTTGGCCAGATCGCGGTTGAAGATCCACAGTAGCGTAGCGATCACCGCCAGGCCGGCGCTGATGTACATCACCGTATTCATAGCCTTCTTTTTATCCACGTAGAGCGCGGCCATGCCGGAGATCATGCCGACAAGCCCATTGGCCACGCTCCACTGCGGAGAGAGGCCGAAGCCGGTCAGCGCGTCACCGAACATATTTCCCACGGCCCCGGTGAAGAATCCCACCACAGGGCCGAACGCATAGCCGAAGAACATCGGGATCGAGATCGCCGGCCGCAGTGCGACCTGGCTGACCGAAGGCACGGCGAAGACGGTTCCGTTGAACAGGTAGGAGAAGATGGCATAGAGCGCAGCGCCGATTGCCATGTACACCACTTCGCGCGTGCCTACCCGCCAG
Organism: Anaerolineales bacterium; assembly: GCA_037379555.1. GTDB lineage: Bacteria > Chloroflexota > Anaerolineae > Anaerolineales > E44-bin32 > E44-bin32. The sequence continues at coordinate 8,038 of JARRJK010000052.1, forward strand.
GCCTCATTCGTCCGGGTGAACAAGTACACCACATAGACGACCAGCAGCCCGATGGCGACGAAGACGAAACGCAGCAGCGCGGTCTCGTCCAGCTTCAGATTCTCGTTGAACGTGGGTCCTAGCCAGACGACTAACAGGAAAAGTGCAAGCACTGCCAACAACGACAGCAAGACGTATAGTGGTTTTGTCCCGTTCATGATTTCCTCCTCCAAAGCGGTATGTGTCTCCAGCGGCGGTTCTGGGGGCTGATTCGGCTCAACCTCCGGCGTACGCAAGGGCCTCTGCCCGCAGGAATCGTCCGGTCTGATCGTACATTTCAAGATTGAGGTCGAGCAGCGAAGTGGGAACCAGGCGGCAGTTTCTCAGCCTGTCGTAGTCGCGCAGCACTTCCTCTGGGCTGCCGTCGGCAATGACCCTGCCTTCGCTGACCAGCAGTACCCGGTTCGCATATACCACCGCCAGGTCGACGTCGTGAGTGATAAAAAGTATGGCGTCGAAACCAGGAAGATCCAGGATTGAATCCATGAAATCTGTATAGTTGCGGTAGTCCTGCCCAGCCGTGGGTTCGTCCATGACCAGGATGCGTGACCGCATTGCCAGCACCGCCGCGATGCTGACTCGCTTCTGCTGCCCGAATGACAGCGCCAGTGGCGGATCCGCCTCCATGCCCCCGAGGTTCATGATGTCAATTGCCTGCTTCACCTCCTTTTCAATATCATCCGGTCTGTGTCCGAGGTTGCTCGGGCCAAAAGCGAGCTCCTCCTTCACGGTCGGAGCAAACAGCATGTGGCTTGGGCTCTGAAAGACATAGCCGATGGTTCCAGCGATCTGGGCCACGCTCATGCTTCGTGTCGGGCGCTCCCCGACCCACACTTCGCCCGCACTTGGTTTAAGCAAACCGATGGCATGCTTGACGAGGGTTGTTTTCCCGGCCCCGTTCGCTCCAAGGACCGCGATCACATCACCCGGGCAAATATCGAAATCCACATCTTCCAGCACAGGCTGGTTGTCCACATAATGGAAGCCGACACCTTTAAAACTAATCAGCGCTTGCTCCCCTGCGTGCTCTCGCGGCAGCGGCTGTGGGATATGTGCAGGCTGCGATTCTTCCCGTGCCAGGCGCAGCACGCTCTTCGCCGGCAGTTTGACCTCGTGATAATCCACTACATCTGTCAGCCCTGTCGTTGCGCCATCGTAGATGATTTGGCCGGCATGCATGAAGATCGCCCGGTCGGGATCGATCTTGAGCACATCCTCAACCCGGTGCTCGACGATCAGGATTGCCATCCCCTCGTCCGCAAGGTCCCGCACCATCCGCAGCGCTTCCTCTGCGCTGGCGGGATCGAGGCTCGCCAGCGGCTCGTCCAGAAGCAGCAGCGACGGCTGCATCGCTAGCACGCCAGCCAGGGCCACCTTCTGCTTCTCCCCGCCGGAAAGCGAAAAGGTATCGCGCTGGCGCAGGTGGGTGATGCGCAGCCGCTCCATCGCTCGCTCGGAACGCTCGACGATCTCATCCCGCTCGAGGCCGAGATTCTCCAGGCCAAAGGCCACCTCGTTCATCACTTTCGTCCCCAGGATCTGCCGCTCAGGATCTTGGAGTACGGTCCCGACCGATTGGGAAATACGCGCCAGGCTTAGGCTGCGGATGTCCTGCCCAGAAACAACGATTTTGCCCTCGAGCTCGCCTTTGTAGGATCTTGGGATCAGGCCGTTGATGCAGCGGGCCAGTGTCGTCTTGCCACAGCCGCTGGGGCCGGCGACGAGCAGGATCTCGCCCGCTTCGAGGCGCATAGCAATGCCCTGCAGCGCCGGTTCCTGTCGGTCGCGGTACCGGAACTGCAGTCCCTCGACAATGAGCGGTGGGTTGTTGTTCACCCGAAAAACACCCTCCTCACCCTACATACTTTACAACACCAGCGCGCAAAAAACGTGACTGATCTGCCGCACGGGCCAGATGGGTTCAGGAGCGTATCCACGGGCCTGTCCTTCGAGCCGGATCGGCCTATAATGGATCCTCACTTTCTGGAGAGCCGCGGATCGAGGAGAGCCATGAGCGAACCTTCCTACAAAACGATGGGCCAGCAGTTCGGACGGCGTTCCTGGGCTGAGCCATGGAAGATCAAGATGGTCGAGCCGATTCATATGACGACGCGTGCAGAGCGCGAACAAGCAATCGTTGAGTCGGGCTACAACACCTTCCTGCTGCGCTCAGAGGATGTCTATATCGATCTGCTCACGGACAGCGGCACGAGCGCTATGAGCGACCGGCAGTGGGCCGGGATCATGCTGGGAGATGAGGCCTATGCCGGGAGCCGCAACTTCTACCATCTCGAAGACGCCGTCCGCACCTACTATGGATACAAGCACGTCGTTCCAACGCACCAGGGACGCGGCGCAGAGCATTTGATCAGCCAGGCCGAAATCCTCTCCGGTCAGTTCGTGCCCGGCAACATGTACTTCACTACCACACGCCTGCACCAGGAGCTGGCTGGTGGCACTTTCGTAGACGTGATCATCGACGAGGCACATGACCCAGCCGACCAGCATCCATTCAAAGGCGACGTTGATCTTGAAAAACTGCAGCGCCTGATCGATGAAAAGGGCGCCGAAAACATCGCTTACGTCAGCCTTGCCGGCACGGTGAATATGGCCGGTGGACAGCCGGTGAGCATGGCCAACGTCAAGGCGTTGCGCTCCCTGTGCGACCAGCACGGCATCAAGATCTATCTCGACGCCACCCGCATGGCCGAGAACGCATACTTCATCCAGCAGCGGGAACAGGGCTACGCGGAGAAGAGCATCGCTGAAATCGTGCGTGAGTTCTGCGGCTATACCGACGGCGCCTGGATGAGCGCAAAGAAAGATCACCTGGTGAACATCGGGGGCTGGCTGGCTGTGAACGACGCCGACCTCTTCGACCGGCTGCGCAACCTGGTTGTGGTTTACGAAGGCCTGCACACCTACGGCGGCATGGCGGGGCGCGACATGGAAGCATTGGCGATCGGCATCTCCGAGTCGATGGATGATGACCACATCCGGGCACGTGTTGAGCAGGTGCGCTACCTCGGCCAACTGCTGCTGGATTGGGGTATCCCAATCGTCGTGCCCGTGGGAGGGCATGCGATCTTCCTTGATGCGAAAGCTTTCTACCCGCACATCCCGCAGGATCAATTCCCGGCGCAGGTACTGACCGCGGAACTCTACCTCGACTCGGGCATTCGCAGTATGGAGCGCGGTGTGGTGAGCGCCGGACGAGATCCGGCAACCGGTGATCACCGCTATCCAAAGCTCGAGCTCACACGGCTGGCAATCCCGCGCCGCGTATACACACAGGCGCATATGGATGTCACGGCAGAGGCGATAAAAGAGGTGTTTGACGGCAGGGAGAAAGCGCGCGGCTTGAAGATGGTCTATGAACCGGCTCAGCTGCGCTTCTTCCAGGCTCGCTTCGAGCCTGTCTAGCTCGCATACAGAACTGGATTTTCATTTTTCGTTGTTGCGCCCGGGGCATGGGAACTCATCCCCGGAACATGGGCTTTTGCTTGTTCTACGCTTGCGCTCATTCCTCTTCCGGGTTTTGAGCCGGGTTTTCATCTCCGCGATCCGTCTCCAGCAGGACCTCTTGCTTGTGCCGGCCCCTCATGACATCCGTCTCTTCCAATGCCTGACGGACCCGTTCGCGCAGTGTGCTGCGCGACGGCCTCTTGCGCCCAAGGCTTTTCAAGCGCTCGAGCATCTCGTCGGCCACGGCTTGAGCAATGCGTCTCATGGCCTCGCTCGAAACACGCACGCCACGCTCGAACCAGATGGTTGCGGCGTATCCGATGGCAGCTGTTGTGCCGGCTGCGACACCGGTTCCAACCAGCCAGGCTGGCGGACCACCCAGCTTGCTGATTTCATAGAAAAGTGTGCGTCCGAGCAGCCCCATGCCGAAGGTCGCAATCAACTCCCGGGAGCGAGCAAGCGTCATACGCTGCTGGTAGATGCGGGCGATGCCGATCACCATCGCCGCCTGCACTCCCACCAGCGGGAAGAAATCAAGGAACGGCAGCGGAGTCAGCGCGACAACGGCCGCGGTGGAAGCCGCACGGGCGATCGCTACTTGCGCCAGGTCCCAGCGGTATTCGGGCAGGGCTTCGCCAATCGCGGCCGCAATCCCCGGCTCCACTTTCGCTGCTGCCTGCAGCACTCGCACAATCCCCTCGCCCTTGAGCGCGCTCATGGGAATGATTTGCTCGCTGTTCAACCCCAGCGCAGCGGCTGACTTGCCGATCACCGTCGCCCTTTCCCTCCCGATCAGGTCGATCTTGTTCAATGCAACAACCATGGGCCGGTCCAGCGATTCCAGCGCCCGGAACAGCTCGATCTCTGGAGAACGGATGCCATGGCTGGCGTCGAACATCGCCACGAGGACGTCCGCTTCCCCGGCAGCAGCGAGCGCCTTTTGCCGTTCAACCTCTCCAACGGCACCAACCGCATCCGCTCCGGGCGTATCAACCACGAGAAACAGCCCCGCTTGCGCGGTACGGGGTTCACGCGTGGTTCCCGGGACGGCACTTACTGCGGAGCGAGCGCTGCGTTCCCGTACAAATTGGTTGTAAAGTGTCGATTTTCCTGCGTTTGCCGGGCCGACGATTGCCACCTGTCGCTGTTCTCCGGTGGCGAAACGGACCTGTTCAACCGCCCGGTCGAGCAGCCCTTTCCAGCCCTTGCGCTCGCCCGGAATTTGACGGACGGCATCAAGCATCTGCTGGCGATCGCCAACCGACATCCCGTCCCAGAGCTTCTGTATCTCCTGCTGCCAATGACCGATGAATTCACCGTAAGTGCTTTCCTTCTCTTTCATCTGCTGTCTCTCTCTAATCTAAAAACCCGCTGACACGATCTGTGGATAAGTTGCGGATAACTGTGGATAACCACCCTCTTTTGGGGAGAACTTGCCGCTCGCGCGGTTCCCCTGTCCCCATATCTGGGTTCATCTTTCGCTCCACCGCCATATATATGTCCATGGCCGGGACCTACTTCCGACTCCTTGCCATTGTCCACTCTCTGGCCACACTAGCCTGGGGATGAGATTCCCCGGCCATACCCATACATCTTGGGGTGATTAATTGCCGTTCATCCACATCTAAGGCTGCGTAGAGCCGTATGACCGCTTATCAACATTTCCACATGCCCTACGACAACTACTACATATTAATACTTCATCATAAAGAGTGTGGATGGAGAACAGTATTATGTCCCATGAAAATAAAAGGGCACCCGAAAGGTGCCCTTTACCCCACCGGTCAAGGGAGGGTGTTTAAAGCCAGCCCCGGAACTGCATCGCCCTGACAACCCGGTCGATGGCGACGATGTAAGCCCCATCGCGCATGGCGACATCGTGTTTCTTTGATGTTTCGAGAACTGCTTGAAAGGCACGGGTCATCTTCTCGTCCAGACGTGTGATGACTTCATCGCCGGTCCAATAGAAGTTCATATCATTCTGGACACCTTCCAGGTAGGATACAGTCACGCCTCCCGCGTTGCACAGGAAATCAGGGATGACAAAGACGTCTTTCTTGAGTAGCTGCTCCTCGGCATCCGGCGTCGTGGGGCCATTTGCCCCTTCTGCGACGATCCGCACCCGGTCACTGATCCTGCCGACGTTGTCCTTCGTGATCTGAGCTTCGAGCGCGGCGGGAATGAGCACGTCAACATCCTTGCTCAGCCAGGCATCCGCGTCCTCCACCTGATAGCCGGCTTCGCTGGCGCGCTGGCGATCGATGGTCCCGTAGATATCGGTGATGCTTTGCAGGAAGGAGGCGTCGATGCCGTCACTCTTGCTAAAAGTGAAGGATGCTTTGGCCTCGTGATCCCAGCAGGAAACCGCAACGACCTTTCCACCGAGAAACTTGTCATAGCCCAGGGATGCGTACTGCGCGACGTTGCCGAAGCCCTGAATGGAAGCGGTGGATTTCGATGGATCCAAATTTAAGTGCTGCATCGCTTCGCGCAGGGCGTAGATCACACCGAAACCCGTCGCTTCGGTGCGCCCGGCTGATCCACCGGCGCCAACCGGCTTGCCTGTGATCACTCCAGGCTGGTACTGACCTGTCAGCTTGGTGTATTCATCCATCATCCAGCCCATCATTTGGGGCGTGGTTCCCACATCAGGGGCTGGAACATCCTGGCGGGGGCCGATGTTCTTCCAGATCTGATCGATCCAGCCGCGACACAGGCGCTCTTTCTCTCCGATTGTGAGGGTTGCCGGGTCGACGGCAACGCCGCCCTTTCCCCCACCGAGCGGGATGTCGGCCACGGCGCATTTCCAGGTCATCCACATCGACAGTGCCCGGATGGTGTCAATCGTCTCGCTGGGATGAAAGCGGATCCCGCCCTTCGACGGTCCGCGGGCATCGTTATGCTGGACGCGGTAGCCGAAAAACACCTGGATGCTTCCATCGTCCATCCGGACAGGAATCTGGAAGCGGAATTCGCGCAGGGGCCAGCGCAGCACGGACGACACCCCGCTTTCAAGGTTGATCAACTTGGCAACCTTGTCGAATTGGGATTGTGCCATTTCAAATGCGTTCACGTTTCATTCCTCATCGTCAAATGGGTTGATTTGATTTTCGACTGCGTGGCGGATTCTGTCGCCTGACGTATATCACGTTTGTCAACAGAAAGACATTCAGTCTCATACCTCCGACGTCATCTGCGCCAGTTTTTGGTGCAGGATTTCCTGGAGCAATCCCGGATCGGCCCGGCCAGCTGCGGCACGCATGGCCTGTCCGAAGAGCCACTTTGAAAGCACTTCCTTACCCTGCAGAAATTCCGCGACTTGCTGCGGGTGTGAAGCGAGAACCTGGTCCACCAGGGCTTCGAGCTCGGAGCGGTCGGCGAGCATCCCCAATCCATCCCGCTCAACCACCGCTGCCGGGCTGCCCCCATGGTGGAAAATCTTGGCAAGGACTGCCTTCGCACTGGTGGCGTTGATCTCGCCAGATTCCACCATAAGGACGAGCTCGCTCAGGGCAGAGGGAGTCACGCGGCTGTCTTCAATCCCGAGGCCCACCTCGTTAAGCAGGCTAAACAGATCGACGGAGAGCCAGTTGGCCAGCTTTTGCGGATCGACCCGGGGTGAAGCCTCAAGCGCTGCTTCGAAGTACTCGGCTACCGAGCGGTCT
>JARRJK010000053.1:0-15781 GCA_037379555.1 Anaerolineales bacterium
AGCGGGATCTACGGTATCACGATGAGTGTTGGCGGCGAACGCTGGGCTGGAACGCTGCCTTATCTATTCGGCACCCCTGCCAACCGGATGATGGTCTTTCTTGGGCGAGGCTTTTTCCATATCCTCGACGGCATGCTCGGGGTTGTCCTGGGGTTCACCTGGGGCGTCGTCCTGCTCGGACTTGATCTCTCGCATACGAATTTCGCTGCCCTCGGCCTCACCATTCTCGTCACGACACTGAGCACATCCGGCCTGGGTATGTTGATGGGCTGCCTGAGCTTGATCACCCGCAATATCATGTTCGTCAACAACACCGTGTACTTCCTGCTCCTGGTATTCAGCGGCGCGAACGTCCCGCTTTCCATCCTTCCGGCCGGGATGCGGGCTTTATCCGAGGCGCTTCCACTGACACGCGGCATTGCCGCTGCACGCGAGATTGTCGCAGGAGCAGGTGTCGCACAGGTGCGGGGATTGCTCATGGGCGAGCTCGGCATCGGGCTGATGTACGCCCTGGCGGGGTATCTTCTCTTCCGCTGGTTCGAAATCCAAGCCAAGAGGCGCGGTACGCTGGAGGACTACTGAGATCTAATCTCTGTCTTCAACACAGCATGTTAAGTGAGAATACTGCAAGCATCACAGCTTAAAAGAGCCGCAGCGGAACCGGCGTGAACACGAGGATGAACAGGATCATGCCGAATATCGCCAGTGCTCGCCGGCTTGGGTTGATCCGGGTCAGGCCGTCACGCGGCTGGGCGAATGTCCGTCCCAGCAGGAAGATAAGCACCGCCCAGATATACCAGCCGGACCACACGAAACCCATCAAGAACAGAATTACAACGATAAAAGGCCATATCCGCGCAGCCGACTTTCCGAACAGTACGAAAAGCACATGCCCGCCGTCAAGCTGGCCAGCCGGAATCAGGTTGAGCGAGGTGACCAGCAATCCAGCCCAGCCTGCCCAGGCCATCGGGTGGAGCATCACATCCTGGCCCCCGAGCGGCATGGGTAACCCGAGGAAGAAGTAACGGAGCCAGTAGAGGCTGGGCTCCACCCCTCCAAAATGAAGCGGCGCAGGCAGCCATTCCCCCTTAACCACGAATTTCGCCAGCAGGTAGAGAAGCGAATTTCCCTCAAGGACATGCCCCGCGGCTGCAGATGTGGTGAGAGGAAGCCGGCTCACGTCTGAGAGCGCCAGTCCAACCAGCAAGACCGGGATGGCGACAACCAGCCCAGCCAGTGGGCCGGCGAGACCGATATCGAGCAGGACTCGTTTATTCTTGGGAGGTTCCTTCAAGCGGATGAAGGCGCCAAGCGTTCCAAACAAACTGCCCGGGAAAGGCAGGAAATACGGCAGCGTGACGGCGGTGCGGTGATAGCGAGCGGCGAGGTAATGGCCGAATTCATGCGCGACAAGTATCGCCAGCAGACTCAGGGCGAAACTCAGGCCGCCGGGGATATTTCCGATGATCGCCCTGGCCATCCCGGCTAGCGACGGATCGATCGGGCCTTCGAGCCCGTATAGCGCCCCGGCAATCAGAACGCTGATTACCGTAAGCGCGAAAAGCAGCGCGTTCACCCACGGATTGGACGGTGTCGGCATGATGACGCCGGGGACGGCGATGATCGCCTCCTGACCTTGATCCTCCTTTGTCAGCAAGGTCACCCCCTCGGCTCGAAAAAGGGGATCGAGGCGGTCAAACGCTTCCTGAGGATCAGTGGTTAGTCGGCCGCGCACACGCAGGGCAAACCCCTGCCTCTCGTCTCCGGAGGTGACATCATGGACTGTCATCACGCTCCGGATTGCAGGTAGCAACCGTTCAGTCAATCCTGGTTGAATGCTGTAGGGTTCACTCATCAGACGCATACCTCTATACAGAAAGGCGGGAGTGGATGGGAGTCGAACCCACCGCGGCCCGCTGTGCGACCCGCCGCCGGTTTTGAAGACCGGGGAGCCCACCGGGACCCAACCACCCCCGCAGTTGGCGATAGCATACCGCAACGCCAGGGTGCCGACAAGGTATCCACCATCGCAACCAGGATCGAAACGACGTCGGGCAAAGATGATGTCCAGATTTCCTGCTACAATCCCTGCACACCTCGGAGGTGTCATGAGTCTCAAGGATAAAGTTGCGATCATCACGGGTGGTGGGCGCGGGATTGGACGGGCGATTGCCAAAGGTTTTGGGGAACAGGGCGCGCAAGTGGTGGTTGCCGCTCGAACCCGATCCGAATTGGATCAGGTCGTCGAGGAATTGAACTCCAATGGCGCGCAAGCGTTGGCCGTAACGTGTGACGTTTCGGACGAAGACCAGGTTGCCCATCTGATCCACGAGACGAAAACGGCTTTCGGCGGGGTGGATATCCTGGTCAACAACGCCGGAGTTGGCAACATACGGCCCGTCTACGCCATTCCGAAAGGCTCATTCGAACGGGTACTTGGCGTGAACCTGGTGGGAACCTTTCTCTGCACCAAGCATGTATGGAAGCTTATGGAAGCAGCCGACGGAGGCGTAATCATCAACGTCTCCTCCATGGGTGGGCTGGAGGGATATCCATACCTCTCAGCCTACTGCGCCAGCAAATGGGGACAGATAGGCTTCACGAAAGCCTGCGCAGAGGAAGGCAAGGCAGTCGGCATCCGTGTGAACGCGATTGCCCCTGGCAAAGGGGACACTGCATTTCGTGCCCAGATTAACGAGGATAAATCCCAGCTCCTGTCTCCGGAAGACCATGTTGGCGTGTGCATTTTTCTCGCATCTGACGCCTCAAGATATATCACAGGGCAAGTCATCCCAATCGAGTGGTTCGGTCCAGAAGATCAGGAATAAGGACCGTGAGACTTCAATCACTCTCGTGTTTTCGAGGGGTCATTTCCCCGCCCATCAGGAACAAATGGCTGCGGATCCCAGTGGCCGGCCTGGTGGTCGCCCTTGCAACAATCTTCGTGTCTTGCACGCCGCAGGTGGCAGAACCGACACCGGACGCTGCAGCGACAAACACCCATGCGCCGATTCAGCTTGGTCCAACCGCTACCACAACACAAACACTCCAGGCCAAACCAACCACCGAGCCTACCCCAACCCTGCGGCCGATCGATCCGGTATCGGAAGAAGACTGGACTCGAGGAGCGGCCAACGCTGTCGTGCAGGTCTTGGTTTACTCTGATTTTCAATGCCCGTACTGTGCAGATCTCTTCTCTGTGCTCGACGAGATGCTAAGAAGGCATCCTGACGAATTTCAGCTGGTCTTCCGCCATTTCCCGCTGGTGAGCATACATGATAAGGCGTTCATCGCTGCCCAGGCAGCGGAGGCAGCAGGCGCACAGAGACAATTCTGGGCCATGCACGACTTGCTCTTCCAAACGCGCCAGGAATGGGTTGAACTTCCGCCGGCTGAATTCCCGCAATGGCTGGTGAATCGATCGCTGGAGCTCAATCTGGATCACGATAGATTTGAACGCGAATTCCTCGCTGGAGATTACGCCCAGATAGTTGAGCAGGATTACATCCACGCTGTTGAGTCCGGAATTCCGGGAACCCCGTTCATTTTTTTCAATGGTTTCTTATTCCGGCTGAACCCAACACTGATCAACATGGAAGCCGCGGTGCGCCTGGAACTGCTTGGGCAACGTCAGTTCAGCTCCCCGCCCCAATTTCAAATTGATAATGAGAAACTATACTTCGCGAAGATCCAGCTCGAGGATGGAGTCGTTGTGATTCAACTGCTTCCGAACGATGCCCCAAAGGCGGTTTCAAATTTCATCGCGTTGGCCCAGGCAGGTTGGTATGATGACATTCCGATCTACAGCGTCTTGCCGGACAGGCTGGTCGAAACCGGCGATCCCTCGGGGACGGGATTTGGAGGACCCGGTTATTCCTTCCAAGACGAAATCCGACCAGACCTCCGCTTCGATCAACCCGGAATTGTAGCCATGTCGAGCTCAGGTCCGGACACAAACGGATCTCGTTTCTTCATCAGTTTGTCGGCGCTGCCCGAGCTTGACGGCAGCCGGACCATCTTCGGAAGGGTAACCGCGGGTCTCGATTTGCTTCAAAAGCTTCACGCACGTGATCCTATGGAAGATTTGCTAACCCCTGCCGAAGGCATCATTGAGCATGTGGAGATTGAGGTTCGATGAACGAACAACCCAAGAAACGGGACGCCCTTGCACTTGCACTCCTCGTCGGAAGCGGAATGGCTCTACTGTTATCGTTGCTCGGCTTTGGGGTGGCTCTGCTCTTCGCGGCTGTAGCGATGCTTATCGGGAATCCAGACGCGGCCCAGTCCAGCTGGACTCTGTCGGTTCTGCTGTTCAGCCTGGCGCTGTTGACGGCACCAGGAACGTATCTCGCCTGGCGTTCAAAGCGCCCAGAAACGCACGCTCACGGAACAAAGCTGCCCAGGGGAATTGTTGTGCTCGTGTTTATCTTCCCAGCGATTCTTGCTGCAGGCGCTGGCGCTTCAAGCCTCCCGGGGCTGGGATGGACACTCCCCATCCTGCACGTATTCGCCTCGGCAATTCCCGTCCTGTTAGGGGTGGCCCTCGTCATTCAGCGCGGTGCGCCTATCACGGCAATCCGCGCCTGGGGTTCTTTTGAAAGCGGCCTCTGGTTTTCACCGCTGCTCGCTCTCGTGCTTGAACTTCTGCTGGCGATCCCGCTGTTAATCCTGCTCTTCCTGGGAAGCGCTGATGTCTTGAACACGCCCGAACTTCTGCAGGGATTATCTCAAACTCGCGGCGTGCCAGATACCTATCTCTTCGAGCAGCTCAACGCATTTTTGAGCAAGCCATGGGTGCTCATTGGAATTTTCGGCTACTTATCTATCGCGGTGCCGTTGATCGAAGAAGCGGCAAAGTCGGCGGCGCTCTGGTTCACCGCCCGGCGCCACATGACGCTCTCGCTGGCTTTTATCAGCGGCGCGATAGCTGGCGGCGGCTACGGGCTCTTCGAGGCGTTTTTCCTCGCCCAGCCCGGGCCGGATTGGATCTCACTGATGATCGCCCGGGCGGGCGCATCCATCATGCACATGTTCGCAGCCGGACTCACGGGATTGGGAATCGGGTATATCGTTCTCAACCGGCGCTACGCTCGTGGGATATCGATGTATCTGGCCGCCGTTGCACTGCATGGCATCTGGAATCTGGCTGCGCTAGGAATTGGGCTTATAGGTCTGACGGAAGTCGTTGATTCACCGGTGATCAGCAGCGCAAATTCGATGGTCATTAGCGTTGGATCAGGGATCATCTTGCTGTTGATGAGCGCAGGCGCCTTGTACGGATTATGGCGTCTTCCGCATGCTCTTCGCCGGGATCAATCGGGAACAGGGGTGTCCGATGTTCCTTCAGGGGATTCGACAGCGGCTGCATGAGATCCACGGCGGATGTGGTGGTAGAGGTAATACGCCAATCCAACAACGAGCACGATGATGATCGGGATATCGAATGGGCGCATGATCGCCCGCAATTCTTCCCAGCGTGCTCCAAACTCATAGCCACCAAAGGCAAGCGCACCACACCAGATTGCAGACCCAACAAAAGTGTACACGGTAAAGGGGAGCAGGCGAGCGCGTGTAACACCGGCCGGGAACGAGATAAACGTTCGCACAATCGGGAGCAGCCTCGAGATGAAAGCGGTCCAGTCACCCCAGCGGGCGAACCAGCGATCGGCTCGCTCAAGATCGTGGGTATTGATCATCAGATAACGCCCGTAGCGAGCTATCAGTGGCCGTCCTCCCCAATAGCCCAAGGCATACGAAAGCAGCGAACCAACCGTACAGCCCACCGCTCCCCACCATGCCCCAAGCAGGACGGCATGAACCGCAGTCCCGCCGCGAGCCTGCACGAGCAGCCAACCCGAAAGCGGCATGGTTACCTCGCTTGGAATGGGGATGTTTGCACTTTCCAGCACCATGATGCCGACAACGCCTCCCCAGCCCATGGTTTGGAACAGATTGGTGAGGAATTGGATGATGGCATGCTCGATGGCTGCGGGCATTCGTCACTCCTTCAAACAAACGGTCGGGCAGCAGCCCGGCCATGGGCCGGATTATAGCCCAAGTAGCGTCTGATTGCACAGCCCTCATTCTCCTGCAGCATTTCTTGACACCGCGATACCGCTATGCTACAGTACCGCCGCTCTATTGGCGCCGCATTCTCGCCGTGTAAGACTGGAGCGCGTCAAACGCCATGTCCAGAACCGAGCAAATGGTCGAAAGGCTTCGCCAGCTTCAGGCCTCATCTCCCGATGTGGAGGCCTCCGCCGTCGTTAGCGTGGATGGGCTGACGATGGCTTCAGCGCTGCCGGCCGACGTTGAAGAGGATCGCGTTGCTGCCATGTCAGCGGCGATGCTCTCGCTTGGAGAGAGAATTGCCACAGAGCTGGGACGCGGTGACCTGGATCAGGTCTATATCCGGGGAGCGACAGGTTTCGTGATCCTCATGGCGGTTGGTTCGGAAGCCGTGCTGACGGTCCTGGCCCGTGAGCAGGCTAAACTCGGACTGCTCTTCCTCGATATGCGGCGCGCGACAGAAGATCTCACGGACCTGCTCTAAAGCCATCGAGCTAACTCAGTGTCGAACACCCCTACATCCGGCCTGTCCTACCCAAATCGTGGAGCAAGGGCTCTCGTGCTCGGGCTTGAGGATTTGGTTGGGAAACATGGCCTGGAGCTGTTACTCAAACGAGTAGGGCTCGAGGAATGGACCGAGAATATCCCACCCGAAAACATCGACCAGGATGTTGATTTCGCTCAGCTGACGGCTCTAAGCCAGGGACTGCTTGAATTCTACGGCCGGCGCAGTGGATCTGGCCTCGCCCGGCAGGCGAACCGAAGCAGATTCGATGAAGCCTGGGGGGAGTTCGGCGAACTCGCCGATTTCAAGCAGGACAGCTTTTCGACTTTACCCGTTGAAGAAAAGATTGAAATCGGCGGTAAAACCCTCGCTCGGGTTTTTAACGAAATCAGCGATCTCGGCTTACGCTTCACAACTGAGCACAATATCTCCTCTTTTGAGCTCGAGAACTGTCCCTACTGTTTCCAGGTAAAATCGGATGTACCGACATGTGGAGCTGCCGTAGGATGGATTGAAGGCTTCCTTGGCGCAATTGGAGCCGAACGGCAGATAATCGTCCATGAAACGGCTTGTGCAGCAACGGGTGCTCCCCATTGTGTGTTTACGCTTCACCCTTCGGCAGAAGAATAACTCCTGCGATATCCGACCGTTTCAAAAGGGATCGCACCGAGCTCAACCCGACAAGCATATCAGGATGCGGACTTGCGACAACTGACGATTGTCATTCCGACGTACAACGAAGCCGATAATTTGTCACCTCTGGCCAGCCAGCTGTGGGCCCTTCCGGTGCCCGATTTAAAACTGCTGGTGGTCGATGACGGCTCGCCTGACGGCACGGGTGAGATCGCAGAACATCTCGCCTCGCACAACCCCGACCGAATGGGTGTCATTCATCGCAGCGGGAAACTCGGACTCGGGACTGCCTACCTCACCGGGTTCAAGCGGGCGCTCATGGAGGGTGCGCAAGCCGTCGGGCAAATGGACGCCGACTTCTCGCATGCTCCAGAATATCTACCGGAATTCCTGCGCAGGCTCGAGCATGCAGACGTCGTTCTCGGTTCTCGCTACGTTGAGGGTGGAAGCCTGGATGAGCGCTGGGGTATCGGGCGCGTGCTGCTCTCCTGGTTCGGGAATGCCTATGCTCGCAGAATCCTTGGTCTCAGGATACTCGACACAACCGGCGGCTATCGTGTCTGGCGCCGCGAAACACTGCAGGGAATGCCCCTGGATTCGATCCGCTCAAACGGCTATGTTTTTCAAGTTGAAATGGCCTATGTCGCACAGCGCCTTGGTTACCACCTTGTGGAGAGCCCAATCCACTTTGAAGACCGGCGTATCGGCCAGTCGAAGATGTCCTTCCGCATTCAGCTGGAGGCTGCCATTCGAGTCTGGCAAGTGCTTTTACTGCATCGGAACCTGAGGCCTGCCGATCGATCCCAGCCAGGCTCATAGTGCTGTGCAGGATTGCTCACTGGTCCAGCACATGGTAGCGATCGGTCAGCCTGATCCAATCTGCAAGCGATAGCTCCTGAGCCCTGCTGGCCGGGCGGATTCCGGCGGAGCCCAGCAGGGTGTTCACCCGCTCTTTCGACATTCCCAGCCTACTCGCCAGGGCGTTCTGCAGCTGCTTACGACGTTGGCTGAACCCCGCCCGGGCGATTGTGAAGAAGGCTGCAAGCTGCCCGGGTGGTATGGCCGGTTCGTCAAATCGGTCTATGCGGATGACGGCTGAATCAACCTCCGGCCGCGGGTAGAAGAAGTCAGCCGGCAGGGTTGATTCAACCACTGCCTGGCCGTAAATCTGGACACTCAGCGCCAGCATATTCATGTCGCCCGGTCCCGCAACAATGCGTTCAGCCACTTCACGTTGAATCGTAAGGACAATCCGCCTGGCCGGATAGGGGTTCTCCATCAGCTTGCGAATCAAATGCGAGGTGATGTTGTACGGAATATTCGCCACAACCGTGTAGTCCGGATGCAGCCCGGTCTGGGCAAGATCCAAGGCCAGAATATCGCCGACGATCAACTTCACATTTGATAAGCCTGAGAGCACCCAGCTCAAGGCGGGCAGTAAATCTTCGTCGATCTCGACGACTACCAGGTATTGCGCGCTCCTGGCTAACGAGAGCGAGAGCGTTCCCAAACCGGCGCCAATCTCGAGCACCTGCTCTTCGCCCGTCAGCTGAGCAGCCTGCATTACCTTCGCCAACCCGGAGGAAGAAACCAGGAAATTCTGCCCCAGCCGCTTCTTGGGGCGGAGTCCGAACGCCTTCAGCAGTCCCCGCGGATCCTGTTTGAGGTCTTCGTTCAAAGTACGATTTTCCATCATCCGTGTGACGCGCTTTCGGCGAAGATCAGGGAGCAGGTCTGGCAGGCTCTGATGAAGAGCGCGTTAGATGCGTCCCGTCATTTGCAGGTATTTCTCGCGGTTGGCACCACGCGCAGTCTTTCCACTGCTGGTCTTGATCAACCAGCCGCGATCAACCGTTTCGATATACCGCACAGCGACATCCGACCCCTGATTAATCACGGAACGAATCTCGCGCGAGATCTCATGACGCCGATCCTCATATTCAGGATCGACCTCGGCCACGATCGCAACTTCCTCTGTGCCGATATCTTCATTGTATATCCCGAAGGCAACTACACGTCCCGGGTGAACACCCGGGACCTGACTGGCGAGATATTCCAGGTCTTGCGGGAAGATATTCTTCCCGCCGACGATGATGATTTCCTTGCGGCGGCCAGTCACAAACAGCTCGCTTTCCACCGTATACCCCAGATCGCCAGTCAAATACCACCCATCGAGGAACGCCTCCTGCGTGAGCTCAGGGCGGTGGTAGTAGCCGCTCAGCAGACTGTTACCCTGGAGAGCGATTTCACCAATCTGCCGATCGGGAAGCGTCCTTCCGGCTTCATCGACGATGCGTATGCGGGTATTCGAGATGGGCTTCCCTGCTGAGAGCATTCGCAACGCGGATTCACTATCTGCCACGGGAGCAGCCTGGCTCTCGCTTCGCAGCCGGTCGCCATCGATCGGGTCGACCGTTACGCTCTCGCCGATTCCACCTTGCGTTACGGCGAAGACATTCTCCGCCATCGCGTAGCACGTGGCGAGCGCCTCACGCTTGAACCCGTAGTCCCTGAAGCGCTCATAAAACATCTCGTGACTCTCCCACCTCATCGGTTCGGAGCAATTAATTACAGCCCTCCAGGTGGATAAGTCCACACCCTCGAGATCCCGGTCGCGGATCTTCTGGCTGCAGAAGTTATACGCGAAGTTGGGCAACCAGCTCAGTGTGCCACCGTAATCGCTGACCGCCCTGAACAACCGGTAGGGCGCCTTGACCCAATCGAAGGGAGACATCAGGACAAGTTCAGCCCGCTTCAGGATCGGCATGATAAAACCAGCGATGAGCCCCATATCGTGATAGAGGGGCAGCCAGCTGACCACAACGTCGTCCGCCGTCATATGAATCGCCTGCCCATAGCTGTCCACCTGGTTGAGGACAGCCCGATGCGAAAGCGCAACTCCCTTCTGCAGGCCGGTTGTCCCGGAGGAGTGCTGCAGCAAGACGAGGTCTTGCGGGTCACGCTTCAAACCCTGCAGCGAATCGAGGGCGAGGTCGCCTACCGGGGGGATTTCATGACTGAGCAGGAGGGAGCGGACGGAGTCGCCCTCCTTGCGAGCCCGCTCGACTTCCGATTGGAACTCCGGATACGTGACGAGCGCCGAAGGCTGGGTGATCTCGATCAACGCTTCGAGTGAGGCACGATACCTCTCCGGCGACAGCTTTTCCGTGAGAAAGGGCATGATCGACGGCACGGACCCGTGTAGAACCGCGCCGAAGAAGGCTTCGACCAGGCTGCGTCCTTGCTGAAGTAGCAGGATGACTGGTTCGCCCGGGAGTATGCCTGCCTGGGCGTACACATGAGCATAGGCTGACGATCCATGAACCAGGTCTCGGAACGTAATCTCCTCGTCGCCCTGGGGCGATTGAAGGACAAGCGCAACTTTATCCGGGTGCTCGCGGAAGGAGGTGAGAATGTTATCGGCGACCGTCTGGGTCATGCGTTCGAATCCCGGCGTGCTTTTATGAAACCTGCCAATTCATCAATCGTGTCGAAGACATCGGCGGTTAATTCGGCATCATCGATGCGGACACCAAATGTGTCTTCGATAAACAGCGCCCGGTCGACCAGGCTGAAGGAATCAATTAAACCACTCGAGATCAATGGCTCATCGGGAGCGATGGCGCGATCCGGATCTTTCAGGATCTCAGAAGCTATGAAAGCACTGATCTTGTGTCGGATTTCTTCCACGTCGCTCAAGCACCTTTCCGTTGTATCAAGATATATTCAGCACTATGGCTGCAGGACTTCCTGGCGGACGGTGTCCAGCACCTGCAGCGCTGTCAGGTTGCGCCAGGGCCAGGCGGATGCCATCACATCTGGATCGTTGAAGTGGTTGACGTCAAATGTGAGGTGGAACCCGTCTTCCATCAAACCGTGGTCTGGCAGCGGCTGTACCGCAGCCCAGAAATTCCACAACGGTATTTCGTACTCCTGTGCGAGCCTGACCAATATGCGGTTGATGCTGTGGTCTCCCTCGAGATTATCTGCTTTCGTCGCAAGGATCGGCAGCACGTCCTGCTGGATCAGGCTTTCCAGAATTTGCCGGACATATTTTTCGTAATTCTCCGGTCTGCCAGCCCACCAGGTCTCCAGGCTGACGATGGCAATGCTGGGGTTATGCTGCCGAATCTCGCAATGCAGTGGGTCTTCTCCGGGTTCGCAGGATTCCGGATCAGCCCACAGCGGGGAGACGACGGAAGCTGCGTTGAATCCTCGCCGTACGGCTTCACTTTCACGGAAAAACGATCCAGCGTACCAATCGATCGTCGGTTGGAGATACTCGTAATCCGGGCCGAGAGTGTAGTAGCCCTCGTAATCGAAAATCGAGAGAAACATCGAAGGCACGTTCTGGCAATCCCCGATCTTCGAGAACGCATGCGGATCACGGCCTGCCTCTATTCCCTGGTTGTAAATCTCGAGTGCGCGTGCGCTCAGGGTTGGAATTACCGGCAGCATCCTCCAGTCGACCTCGGTCGGGATGGCCGTTGCCACAGGCTTTACGCTGCTTGTGGGTTCCCGCGTCGGGGATGGTTGGATGTCCGCCGTGGGCGAGACTTCAGCTTCAGACATGACGCTGCTCCCCGCGTGCCCCGGGGGCGCAGCTGTGGTTGCGATCACATCGAGGACCCCGGGCGCCGAATCAGGAGCTGCACAACCGGCGATCAATCCGGCGCATAGCAGGGGGACGAGAATTTCAAGCGTTACTCGGAGATTCGTGCGTGTGGATATGTCGGAATTTACACCCAAGATGAAATACCTCAACGCATACAAAGGAGTCAGGACTGTCATCGCCCCAAGATGTAGGGCTTGAGAAGCTGTGCGAGCCGTTCCGCTCCCAGGGGCGAGTAGTGGATTGCCGAATCTGTAAATACGTCTGCCGGAAGTTCATCCCATAAATCAACCAGCTGCCAGCCCTCTATCTGGGCTTGAGTGTGGATCGCCCTGCGGTACAAATCATAAGCCCAGCGCGGATAGTAGAAGTTGTAACGCAGGTCGCTGTTCAAACCCTGACTTATGAACATGGGTTCATTCACCAGGAGCACCGGCACCCCATCCGCAGCTTCCAGACCTGCGTCGATCACACTGAATGCCAGATCGGACGCGACCATCTCATCCGGGCCAAACCCTTGAAACTCGGGATCAGCCGGCAAGTCTTCCATGCGCAGATTATAAGTTTCCGGTATGACATGGTCAACGGAAGTGGCTGCCCAGAGAATTCCATAGAGTTGAAACCTGACCCAATCGGCAAGCGCGCGCCTCTGGCCGAAGATCGTATCGCTCAACAAGCTGCCCAGCGAAGCCTTTAACTCCTGCGTGGGAAGGGGCAGATCATTTTTTGCGATCAGATCGAGCGTGATCCCGGGATTCAATTCCAGGATCGGGGAGTCAAGCTGTTTCTGCCAGGGCATTGATTCCAGTGTGAACAGCCATATGATCAAATCCGGTTTGTAGCGCAGAGATCGCTCCAGGAAGAGCAAGTCCTTTGTCAGGGTCATGGTTGGATACCCGATGTTGTAGACCTTGACCCGACGGCCATCGGCGGCGTGCAGATTAAGCCGGTTGAGTTGTTCCGCAAGCGTTTGCTCGGGCGAGAGCAGAAAACCCCAGGTGGACGAATCACCGATCAGAATCACCCTGTATTCATCATTTGATTTGTGCTCTCCCGAAATGATATGGGAGGCGAACATGGCGTCGAGCTGCGTCAGGCTGAGATTAAAAGAGTGCTCCGGGTCATCTCCGTAGGGCAAACGCTCACGACCAGGAAAAATGACATTGTACGCAGAGATATGCCCGAGCAAGGGCATTGGCTGGAGAAGCATGAAGAGGAAATTGAACGCTGCCAGCAGGATCAGTGTCTTGGCAAGGATCCTGAGGATCATTGGTCCATTGATCGAGCTAGACGAATCACGTTCCGCGCTGGCCCGCATACTTTGCTACACCCCAAACAGGCTTTGAAAAACGCGTAAGGAAAGGTTTGGATCCGACAAAGCGAACCAGACCCATCCCAGGCTGACAAAGTTGAACGTTAGCAGACCTCCGGCGATCGGCTCAAGCCGGGCAAGCAGACCGCTTCGCAGGTTCAGTCTACGGAGCCGCCTGAACTCGACCCATCGGTTGTGGATAAACAGCCCGATGGCGTGCCACAAGCCCCAGATGGCGAAGTTTATCGTAACGCCATGCCAAAGCCCGATCAACGTCATCGTGATCAACTGTCCGGCGAGAATGATGATCCATACGTTTTTCTGCAAAACTCCCCGGCGGAGCGCACGCGTGAGCGGATTGAAGATGTAGGCCCGGAACCACTGTGCCAGCGTGATATGCCAGCTGTTCCAGAAAGCCGCCAGATCTGTCTTCAGGTACGGACGGTCGAAATTCTCTGGAAGCTTAAAACCCATCAGAACACCCATGCCGATCGCGATATCGGTATATCCGCTGAAATCCAGATATAGCCGGAAACTGTAGGCGTAAAGGATGATCCACATCCAACCCGAACCCTGCACGAGCGGTGCGTTGATGTCATTCAAAGCTACCAGGGCCAGGCTATCGGCCAGCACAAATTTCTTAAAACAGCCGAGGAGGATGCGCGCAATCCCACGATACAGGCGGTCTATCGTGATCTGAGGGCGCTCCTCAAATTCACGGCTGAACCGCTCCACGCGGTCGATTGGGCCGGCGACCAGCATCGGGAAGAATACGACGTAGGTGAGGAAGGCTTGAAAGCTAAGCTGCGGAAGACGGCCGGTCATGCCATCTCGGATCGTATGAAGCAAGCGGAAAGCTATATAAGAAAAGCCGATCCATGAGAGATCACTCATGGAAGCTAGCTCCTGGGATTGCCCCGTGAGCGTGCGCAGGGTCCTGCTTATGCTCAACCCAGCCGGAACCCATTTCTGGATAACGAACAAGAGCAGAACTATAGCAACCATGACCCATGGAACGACTGCCTGCTTCCCGGTTAGCTTCCATAGGATCCAACCAAGCAAAGCCAATGCAAGCAGTGCGATTAAAAGATCCACTGGAGCAGGCGGACGCCCGGCCAGGAAGGATAATCCCCCTGGCAGCCAGCGGGTCAGATCAAGCACCAGGATCAAAACGAAAGCAAGGGCGAATGCATGCAGGTCGTTTGCGCTGAGTTCCCGGGCTTCCGTGCTGATGGTTACCCAGATCATGAAGGAAAGTGCGATGGTCAGGGTTGGGAACCAGAAACCGAAATGGCGAAGAGGTACCTCGGGCTGCAGGATGTAGACCGCGAGGACGCTAATGCCAAAAAGCATCCACCCACGCCATGGTCGCGAGGGGATGCAAGCGATAAGCAGTGCAACCGCGGTGAAGATCAGGATGTGAACCAGGGTCATGGATGATCAGAAGCCCTGATAGATCCACTGCGGACTGCTGCTGGCGGTCATAACCACCAGCAGGATGATGAGGAGCGCCAGGATCAATGCAAGCAAATTCTCCCGGCTGAAGAGCTTGCCCATCACGCCTTACTCCGCTGCCGGTGCGTACCCGCACATCTTCCAGACGCCATCTTCGTCTACCGCGCGGAAGTTGCGCAGTGATACGTCGATGTTTTGAATTTCGCCGCCATAGTTCGCTACGAAGGTCCCTTCGCAGCGCACCAGGGTGGAACCATCCAGGCTTCCGGCATCCCGGCAAGCAAGCCCTTCCAGTGTCACTTCCACGGCGGCCTATGATGCAATGGCTGAGCCCTGACGTTCAAGGCAGAATCCATGGGATGCTGTCAAGCGGCGGAACAGGAGTAAGGAAGTAGAGCGTTGTCCATTGATGCCAGGGCTCGAAATTTTCGTCGGTAAAGCCGAGATCGATCCAGTCTCGCCCGGCGATGCCGGCCCCGATGTCCTCAATCGTTCCCGGGCCGTAATCCGGGATAAATACCGGCCATCCACGCATCAAGTTATACCAACTCCGGATCACGCCAACGATTCCCCGCTGTACGCTCTTACCCGAAGCTGTCCGTTCACCACAATACGGCACACCGAGGTTGCAGGGCGAATAGGAAGTCGCATAGATCGGAATAGCCCGCCAGTATTCAATCGTCCCATAAGAGGTGCTCAACGTCCGCACAACAATCTTCGTTCCATACCCCAACCTGCGTGGCTTGGGCTCCACGACAACCCGGGCTTCATCAACAGTGCGCGAAACCTCTTTGCCGTCTTCGAGCCGGATCCGGACCCGATTCTGCAGTACGCCATACGTGCCAGAATCCACAACCTGTATACTGTCCAACTCAAGCGTGTCCAATGGTTGATAGACCGTCTCGAACGGGACCGGTTCGAGTTCGACCTGGACCTTTTCCTCAACACGTATGACCTGAATCTCGCCCGATTCCGGCATGGGCTCTTCCAGGCCAGGCACCGTGTAATCGAGGCCTGTCAGGGAAATGCCTGCGCCGGCAAGCGAATCCGCCACCGTCTCCCCGGCAGCGCGTACCTGAAGTTCACGGCCATCGACATCCACTTTCATCCAGCCTGCCCGCTGGATTCTGACATCTAGGTCTGACTCAAGCGGTGTTTCAAGAACGGGCAACACCCGGTCGCCCTCATAAATAGG
>JARRJK010000054.1:0-14847 GCA_037379555.1 Anaerolineales bacterium
TCTCGGCTGGGGTCATGCTGGTTGGGGACATGATCAACTCCTGGAGTAGTTCAGGGCGTATTGAAATGAGACGCTGGCCTGACCATGCGGATGTTGCTCGTTCATACCCGGGAGGCGGCCTCTTTCAGTATAGCTATCGATGAGCGGGTGGCGATCCGGTCGGCTCCAGCCTGATGGAACGCAAGCAGCTGATCCAGGGTCCGGATCCCACCAGCCGCCTTGATTTTCATACTGTCACTGCATGTCTTTCTCATCAAGCGTACAGCCTCCAGTGTCGCACCGCTGGCTGCATACCCGGTCGACGTCTTGACGAAGTCAGCATCTGCCGACTCGCTCAACTCACAGGCGGTGACGATTTCATCGTCCGTGAGGTAGTGGATCTCGAAGATCACTTTCACGCTCACATTGCGCTCATGGGCCTCGTCGACGACGGCTTTGATGTCCTGCTCGACAGCCTGATACGCGCCTGATTTAAAGCGCCCGATGTTCATCACCATATCCAGCTCTTGGGCTCCACTTCTAATAGCCTCAACTGCTTCAAACACCTTAACCGTGGTGGTGTTGGCGCCATGTGGGAAGCCGACAACCGTCCCAACGAGGACTTCGCTTCCAGCCAGTTTGTGGGAAGTGAATTGGACGTCACAGGGTTTGACCGAGGCGGCGGCCATCTTGTAATTCAGCGCGTCGGTGATGCCCTGCTCGAGCTCATCCTGATCGAGCTGCGGTTGGAGAAGTGAGTGATCGATAAGCTTCGCGATTTGCGTCAGCGATAGTCCGGTTCCCTCAATTACGTCGGGCATTGTTCATCCTTTCAGCAGGATCCTCATTCGTCCGCTTGGATTTCAAATCGGGAGCGTGTAGCCAGCTTTGAAGAGGTAGATCGCACGTGAGCCCTTGATCGGCCGGCCATCCTCCGTGATCGTCAGCCGGAAGCGGATCAGGACCGGTGTCCCCGGATCGATGTTGAGCAGTTTTGCCTCGCGTGCCTCGATCGCGGCGACAGTCACTTCATCGACCGCATGGTCGGGAACCAGGCCGAATTTTTCCTGCATGATCTTGAAGGAGGACTGGCCTTCGCCGCCACCGGTGAACATCTCGATCGTCATGCCGGGATAGAGCTTGGCCGGATAGTAGGAGAATTCAAGCGAAACCGGGATACCGCTCGCGGTCCGCAGGCGCTCCATGATGATGACCTCATCCGATAAAGCCAATGCAAGCCGTTCTGCGACCGCCGGCCAGGCGGGGAGGGTTTCGAAGGTGAGGATCTCGGTCCCCGGCTCTTCGCCCCTGCGTTTAGCCTCTTTTGTCAGGCTGTGATTGCCGGTGATCGTGCCCCAGAGTGGCGACTTGACGCGCCTGACGATCTCTCGATTCGAAGGATCTCGTTCCAGCAATCCTTCGTAGATGAGATCTCGGACAGCAGCTTCCACTTCGGCCGTTGTTGCTCGATAACGCTCGGCCATTTGATCCAATGAGGGCAGCGGCTGGCCGTGTGCCCACAGCGAGTCTTCCAGGTCGTGGAGCAGTTGCAGGGTGGCTCTATTCATTCTGAGGATCTCCAGCTTTAACTTCCAGGCTTGATGCGCGAAAAACGGTTGGTGTAAATTGTAGGTTCCGGTTGCCTCTACTGGAAATCACGTTCGTGAAAGAACGCGCGCGTTTCAGCAGCATGGGATGATCCCCTTGGCGGCTGGCCAGCAAATTTCATCGCTAATCTCCGGATAATCTGCCTGTAATCGTTTCTTAAGCTCTTCCCAGGCATGATTCAACTACAATCGATTGCAAGCTGGTTGAAAGGGAGTAGGTGGGAATCCTGCTTCATAATGTTGGTAAGGAGGAGGTCTCTACGAGAAGGTAGAAGGCGGTGAGTGATGAATGAGTGGCCGAAGGAAGAAGAATTGCGTAAGTTGATCGAGCGAGCCATGTCGGAGACGCGGCAGCTGACGAGCGATGGAGAGCTTGAAATGATCGGGTCTTTCGATCGTCTTTCAGAGCTGCTTGACACTCCGGTCAACGGTAGGCAGCAGCTGCAGCTGATGCTCTCGGCGGGCATGATGGCGATGAAGCGCGCTGAAAAGATCGTGCTCGAGGCAATGCGCCTCGATCGATGGATTTCACTTAGCGAAGAGGCCGTTCTCGTCCATTTGCGTTTGATTTGCGCTGAGATCATCGGCATCCTGACGTATAG
The DNA here is from genome assembly GCA_037379555.1 of Anaerolineales bacterium. Taxonomy (GTDB): domain Bacteria; phylum Chloroflexota; class Anaerolineae; order Anaerolineales; family E44-bin32; genus E44-bin32. The sequence continues at coordinate 2,189 of JARRJK010000054.1, forward strand.
TTCAGATGATCTGCGGCTGGTGCCGGTCCCGATACGCTGGCGCTGATCCGCCTTACAGATCCCGATCTACAAACGTCCAAACGCCGGGCATCCAGCCCGGTGTTTTCGTTTGATTTTGTCACTCCTCTATCCCGGTCTATAATCCTGCTAACGGCAATTCTGAGTTTGAATCCGGCAGTTACACGAACGACAGGCATCGAATTGCATTCAATCTGAGCCCGTTCGAAGGACATGGTTTGGCAGGCGCGGGCGACTGGATCCTATGGAGGAGCATTCGTGACGAAAGCACTGGCAGAGCTGTTTGGTCAGTCTCAACCGATCATTGCCATGGCGCATCTCCCGGCGTTGCCCGGCACACCCCGCCACGATGACGAAGGCGGGATGCAGGCGATCATTGATTGGGTGAAGCGAGATGTGGCAATTCTCGCCAAGGCAGGAGTGGATGGGATCCTGTTCTGCAACGAAGACGATCGGCCATATACCTTCCAGGTCGGCTACGAGGCTGTGGCCGCCATGGCACGCGTAGTGACGGAGTGCAGACCAGGAGACTTACCGTACGGCGTTGATCTGATGTGGGATCCGCGCGCCGCGCTGGCTGTCGCCGCTGCAACGGGCGCGTCCTTCATTCGCGAGGTCATCACAGGTGTCTATGAGAGCGACATGGGGATATGGAGCCCAGATGCAGCCGATCTGCTCCGCTACCGGCGGGCACTGGGAGCCGGAGAAGTGCAGGTTTACATGAACATCACGCCCGAGTTTGCTTCTCCGCTTGGTACACGCTCCATCGCTGAACGAGCTAGAAGCGCAGCCGTCTCGTCTACTCCAGATGCGCTGCTGATTGCCGGGCCCATGGCTGGCGCTGAACCCGATCCAGCATGGATTAGAGAGGCGAAAGGCGCGGTGGGTGAGTCGATGCCCGTGCTGCTAAACACCGGCGCCCGGATCGAGAACATCGCAGAATTCCTACAGGTTGCGGATGGGGCAATCGTTGGTTCCACATTCAAGGTCGATGGTTACACCTGGAATCCGGTGGACCCGGAGCGAGTCAAGGCCTTTATGGAGACGGTGGGAAAAGCCCGCCGCTGAGGAGTCCCTTGTCATGAGCGATTCACTTGAACTGCTTGAAGAGTTGACCTCCATCCCGGCCCTGTCTGGCCGCGAGGATTTAATGGTCGCGGCGATGAGCGCGCACTTCAGCCGCTATGCGGAAGACATTCACATCGATCGTCTGGGAAACGTAGTGGCTACGATTCACGGCGAGGAGGACCAGCCTGAGCTCATCATCTTCGCTCACATGGACGAACTCGGGCTAATTGTCCGCAAGATCGAAGATGATGGCTTCCTGCGCTTCGAGCGGGTGGGTGGCGTGCCCGAAAAGTCACTGCTCGGAACACCAGTCGAGGTCCTGACAGACAGCGGCGAACGGGTCGCTGGCCTGGTGGGTACGACTTCGCACCATGTTACGGCACCCGAAAAAAAGTTCAGCGTACCCAGCCGGCTGGACATGTACCTCGATATCGGTTGCAGCTCGAGGGCGCAGGTCGAGCAGCTCGGGATCCAGGTGGGCGACATGATTGCATACCGGCCGGGTATGATCCATCTGGCAGGCCGACGCATCGCTTCCAAGTCGCTCGACAACCGTATCGGCTGCCTGCTGTTGATCGAGCTGCTTGAGCGCCTGGCAGGGAAGCAGCCGACAGCAACCATCCACCTGGTAGCATCGGTGCAGGAGGAGTTCAATGTACGCGGCGTGTGGCCAGTCTTTCAAAAAGTAAAGCCCGATGCGGCCATCTGCCTCGACGTTACGATCGCCTGCGATACGCCGGAACTCAGGCATCTTTCCGATGTGGGCTTGGGCCTTGGTCCAGCGATCGGGTTGTATCAGTTCCACGGCCGCGGCACGTTGGGCGGATTGATACCGAGCCCCAACCTGCGCCGTTTCATCGAAGACACTGCGCGTGAGGGCTCAATTCCCCTGCAGCGCGAGGTTTTGATAGGGATCATCACCGATATCGCATTCAGCCAGATGCTCACTGCGGATGGAGTTCCGTCCGCCTCCCTGGCCGTGCCAGTGCGCTACACGCATGCGCCGCTTGAAGTGTGCGATCTGGACGACGTCTCTCACTGTGTCGACCTTCTGGAGGCTCTTGCGGGCGGATACGATACCGAGCTTGATCTAAGCCGGGGCGTATCGTGATCAAGATCGCCCCATCGATTGCCTCTGCAAATCAGTCGAACCTCTCACGTGCAGTTGAGCTGGCCGAGGCCGGCGGGGCAGATCTTCTACATTTCGACCTTGAGGATGGGGTCTTCATCCCCAACCTGACCTTCGGACCGGGGACAATTCGTGACCTGCGGCCGCTAAGCCAGCTCCCATTTGACGTTCATCTCGAAGTTAACCAGCCCGAAAGCTATTTTGAGGCTGTTGTACGCGCAGGCGCTGATGTGGTCACCGTGCAGTTCGAATCGACTCGCTTTCCGTACCGTGCGCTCGCGATGCTCAAAGGCATGGGTGTTCGGGCCGGACTCGCCTTCAATGCGGCCAGCTCCGTCGAGGGCATCTTGCCTGTGCTGGATGATCTGGACGTTGTGCATCTCATGACAGCTGAACCGGACGGGGCAGGAGCAGCATTCATACCAGGCATGGAGAAGAAGATTGAACGTACGGCTGAGTTGTGCGGCAGCCTTCCGATCGAGATCGAAGTCGACGGTGGAATTAACGCCGACAATATCTCCCTTGCGGCGCGCGCAGGCGCGACGATCTTTGTCGTAGGGCGGGGGATATGGAGCTCTGATGATGTGGCAGGGACGATCGCCAGGCTGCGGGAGGCTGCCCAAACCGGAACGGCCGATTAAGTCCGTAGAGCTCTATCTAGCTCCACCAGGGACTCAAAAACCCAATCCGGCTTCGAGCGGCTATGAGCCAGATCGGCGCGTGAAGCGATCCCACTCAGGATCAGGATCGTGCGCATCCCGAGCCTGCGGCCACCTTCAATATCGGTGTCGAGCCGGTCACCGATCGAAGCCATCTCCGCAAAGGGCAAACCCAGCCTCTCCTGTGCCAGATCAAAGATCACCCGCCCTGGCTTGCCCATGACCAGCGGCTGTGTATCGCTCGTCGCAGCAAGGGCAATGACCATCATGCCGCTGCCTGGCACGAATCCCTCCTCGGTTGGATAGGATGGGTCGGCGTTTGTCCCGATGAACTCCGCACCGCCACGGATGAGGAGCGTCGCCCGCTTGAAGGTGTCGTGTGTCAGCTGGCGATCCAGAGCGACCACGACGGCGACAACGTTCTCGTCTGCGAGTTTGTAGCCTGCTTCCTCGACCTGCTCCTTGAGCGCCTTTTCTCCGATGACGTGCACCCGGCTGCCGGGTGGGTATTTCCGTTTCAGGTAATGGGTTACCGCCTGAACACAGGTGATGACGTTATCGGTGTTTGCTGGCACGCCAAAGCGTTGAGCTTTCTGAGCGAACTCCTCCGGCCTTTTTGAAGGGTTGTTCGTAGCCAGTACGAATTTGCTCCCGCGCTCTGCCAGAGTATGAAAGAACTCAGGCACACCCGGAAGAGGATCCTCCCCATGCCAGAGCACGCCGTCCATGTCGATCACGAATCCCTGGATCGAGGCCAGATCTGCCTTTCGAGACAGGAATTCTGGTGATCCGCTGGCAGCTTCAAGCCGCTTTCCGACCGCTCCGCCGGGGTGGAGCCGTCCGAATTCAGCATCGGAGAATCCCCGTGCCTGCAAGATTCCTGCACAGAGCATATCGCCGATCGCAGCCTGGACGAGCGTGCTGGACAGTGGAATAAAACCTTCAGCGTCATACTCGGGCGCAATACTGCAAGCGATGACCACGTCGCTGGTGGTGGCCATCTCGGAATCCACATCCTCGAGGATCGACACGACGTGAGCTCCCCGGCCGCGGCCAACGGCAAGTAAATGGTTCACCTCGTCCGTCTTTCCGCCGCGCGAAAATGCGATCAGTAGATCTCCCGGCCGTACGATACCGCTGTATCCGTGAGCGGATTGACCGGGATCGAGGTAGGCAGCCGGTGCACCAGAGCAGGTCAGGATATGTGCGAAGCGGCGGGCGATGCTGCTGGATGTGCCGGCGCCTGTGATCCAACGCATCCCTTCGCAATCCATGATCATCTCGTAAGCATCACTGAAACGCTCCCAGTTAAGCTGATCAGCCAGCGAGCTGAGTGCGCTGATTTCCTTTTTCAGGGTCTCACGGGCCCGGGTTTCGAAGTTACGTTCAGGGTCGGACGTGGTCATGATTGAAGTCCTGGTGACCGGATTCAGGTAAGGCGCTGATCAATTGCTTGCAGCAGCTCTTGCGCAAGGCCTTTGAGCTCTTCCTGTTCCATCTCGTTGCAGGCGAGAGACAGGTTCAATTGAGCCCCTGCACCGGGGCGGAGTGAGACGGTGGCGTTAACCTTTCCTTGCTCGAACTCACGGTTGGCGATGATCAGCCAGCCAATCGGGCGGGTCTTCCAGACTGCGTATCCCATCTCGGGCAGCGTCCTGACAAGGATTTGAAACGCCTCATCGGCATCTAGGTTCGAATAAGTACGGTTTTCCGCGTATGTGGCCATCATGTACCTCGGGATCGTTACCGTGAGCTGTAACAGCTTTCATTGCGTGGAAGGTAGATTACGCTACTCCCCGAAATTATCATCGATCAGCGATTTCAAGGCTTCTATTGCTTCAGCCTCATCATCTCCTTCGGCCTGGATCTCGATTTCGAATCCTTTCTGAACGCCCAGCGTCAGCACCATCAGGATGCTCTTCGCATCCACCGGCTCCGAACCCTTCGTGACATTCGAAACGGTGATCTTAGAATTGAAGGCAGAGGATGTTTGAACGAATTTCGCTGCAGGCCGGGCATGCAGCCCCACCGGGTGAGTGATTGTGATCTTCAATGACTTCATCTTCGCTCTCCTGCGTAAAGACTTATCTCGGTGATCAACTCTGCTCTCATGGCGAGAACTCACATTCTATCATCGAGCCCTGCTGAGGCTGAAATACCGAATCCCATCACTGGGAAAGCGGCCGGGTTGTGAGCCTCATGTATCGATGATCCGGCCTTCAAAAGTCAGTTGCGCCTTTCCAGAGACCGTCGCAGCAACGGAGCAATATCCGGTCAGCGAGAGTTCGATCGCTTGATCCAGGGCTTTCTGGTTAAGACCCTTGCCTTGCACGGTGAATTCCAGGTTGATCTGCTTAAAGGTCCAGGGGGGATCCGGCGCCTGTTCCGCCGTCACGCTGACTCTGAGAGAATTCAGTTCGATGCGCTTCTTCTGCAAAATGCTGACCACGTCATAGGCGCTGCAGGATGCGAGCGACAGCAGCAGCAGGTCAGACGGACGCATCCCCGTGTGGTTTTGCTCGTCGTGGGACGAAATTACGATCGAATGCTTCCCGCTGTCGGTGCCAACGTACTGCTGTCCACCGGTCCAGGTAAGGTGTACGGTGCCCTCTGTCAATGCTCGCTCTCCTTGGTCCGTTGTGGGATTCCGGCCGGGTAGATCAGGGACTTGAGAGAATTCCCGGCCTCCAACAGGAGCTGAATTGCTTCTTCCACGCCCTCCAGGCTGAAGCGGTGTGTGATCAAAGCTTGCGCATCAACCCGCCCGGCTTCGAGCAGATCGAGCACGGCTTGCGTGTCGACGTGGTGGGCAGAGTAGGTCGAATTGATCTGGATTTCGCTGAAGTATAGAGCGTTCGAATCCACCGGCCAGATCTCGCCGGGTGGCGGCGGCGCACCCAGGTGCAGTTGCCCGCCGCGTTCGGTGAGCGCCAGGCCAGATTCCCAGGCCTTCAATGTGGGCGCAGTTACGAAAACCGCATCCGCACCGCGTCCGTGATTCAAATCTCTCAGCTTTTCTGCGACATCACCTTCCCCCGGATTTAGCGCGTAGTTCGCACCTAGGGCCAGGGCTTTCTCCAGCCGCCAGTCGCTGAAATCGAGGGCGAAGATCTTGCCGGCCTTTGAGATCGTGAGCAACTCGAGATAGCACATGCCCATGAAACCCAAGCCGATCACAGCCACGGTATCGCCTGGATGGAGGGGTGTTTGGCGGATGCCTTTTAACGTGCAGGCCATCGGCTCAATGATCGTTCCCGCCTCAAAACTCACATTCTCGGGCAGCTTGAGCGTGTCGAAGCGCACCAGGTCGGCCGGCACGCGGAAGTACTCTGCGAAACCGCCGGGATCGAGATTGGACTTGGAGAACGCCTCGCACAATGTGAATCGGCCGCGATGGCAGTAGTGGCATGACATGCAGGGGACATGATGGTGAACGTGAACCCGGTCCCCCGGGGAGAATTTCTCCACACCTGGACCGACGTCGACCACAACGCCGGTCGGCTCATGCCCGAGCACCTTCGGAGCACGGGAAGCCAGATACCATTCCATCGTTTCTCCGCCGCACAGGCCGCAGGCAACAGTTTGTACCAGGATCTCACCAGGACCAATTTCGGGAACCGGCTGCTCTTCGATCCGGATATCGTCGTTCTTGTAGTACATAGCCACCCGCATATTTCATACCCTCCGATTCAAACTGGGGCCGCTCGCAAGTCGTTTAGGCCTGGACAGTCATCTCAGGGATGATCGCCATTTTAACGATCTGGCCCGCGCTCATCAGTTGGAGGGCTTGTTCGACACCTTCCAGCGGGGCCTGGCCAGAAATCAGGGCTTTCATATCTAGGACGCCGTGCTTGATCAGTTCGAATGATTTATGTACATCAAGTGGTGTGCCGTGGAATGATCCGTGGAGCGTGAGTTCACCGTAGTGGATCCAGTGCGTATCGAGTTCGATCGGAGTGCCGCCTTTCAACCCTCCGAACCACAGCACGCGTCCGCCCTTGCGAACGGATCGGAAGGCTGTCAGCCAGGCCTCCTTCGCACCTGCTGATTCGATGGCTACATCCACACCTCGTCCAGAGGTCAATTCGTGGATTGCCTCCACCGGGTCGGTTGCCTGTGGGTTGATCGTCACCGAAGCGCCCAGCCCAGCCGCGACCTCAAGACGCTCATCACTGAGGTCGACGGCGATCACCTGCGCTGCACCGCTCAACTTCGCCAGCTGCAGATGCATCAATCCGATCGGGCCTCCAGCGCCGATGATCGCAACGTGTTCGCCGGGCTGAATCATGATAATGCGCTGTCCGTGCATCACCGACACCAGCGGTTCGAGCAGCGACGCTTCCGGGAAGCTCACATCGTCAGGGATCTCAAACGTGTTCAAACGAGCGATCGGTCCCGGGATGACGGCGTATTCAGCGAACGCGCCGAAGTTGAAGAGCAGGTTATCGCACAGGTTTTCCTGTCCGTGCTTGCAGTAGTAGCAGGTCTGACAGGGCGCAGAGTTATGGGGGACAACGCGCATGCCGGGCTTGAAACGCTCGACTTCCTTTCCGACAGCCACAATCTCGCCCGCGACCTCATGCCCGAATGGTGTGGGGGGGACGACCAGGTGGTGACCGCGCCGGTAGGTTTTAACATCCGTTCCGCAGGTCGTGGCCACGGCGATCCGGACCAGCAGATCCTCTGGCCCCGGCTCGGGGATTGGGATCCGGCGCACTTCCAGCTTTCCCGGTCCGAGAAACACGACAGCCCGCATGTCATCTGAACTCATATCCATGAACTCCTTCCGCTGCAGAACGGAGGCTTCGGTGCAGAGTCTACACGATCCCTTACGCTCTGGTTGGGTGATAATGCTCGAGATACAGTTGGCGCAGTTCCGAGACCTCAGTTTGATCGATCGTGATCGGAACCATCCCCGCTGAGCGAGCCAGCAGCGTCAGCCTGGCAGATACCTCGGTGGAGATGGTCGTGGCGTAGGCTGCATTCAGATATGGGCCTACGGCGATCATGCCATGTTGAGCGAGCAGCACCGAGACGCCCATCCCCATCGTCTCCAGCACCTGCTGAGCAAGAGCCTCCGTTCCGGGACGCACATAGGGCGCGACCTGCACCTCTCCCCCGATGCAGAGAGCCGATTCGGTGACGACCATCGGGATCGGCTGGCTGCTGATGGCGAAGACGGAGGCGTAAGGCGCATGCGTATGCACCACTGCCCCGACATCATCGTGCTCACGGTAGAAAATGGTGTGCATCGGCGTTTCACTCGTTGGCTTCCACTGGCCTTCCACTTTATTGCCAAGTTCGTCGATCACGACGATGTCTTCCGGGGACATGCGCGTATATTCAATAGCGCTGGGTGTAATGGCGATCAATCCAGTTTCGGGATCCCTGGCCGAGATGTTGCCGCCGGCGCCAAACGCCAAACCATCGTGGATCATCTGCAGTGCGGTTTCGAGTACCTGTTGCCGTAAGTTAGATAGCTTCATGTGCCTTCCTCCGATGAGGCTTGTTTGTGGGTTGCCATGCGGGCGGCGAGCTTGATCGCTTCAACCATGCTGGACTCGTCCGCCAGCCCCTGCCAAGCGATGTCGAACGCTGTGCCATGGTCGACCGAAGTGCGGATGATCGGAAGGCCGAGCGTCAGGTTGACAGCGTTCTCGAAGCCGTGCATCTTGACTGCAATGTGGCCCTGGTCGTGATAGAGCGCGATGACAGCGTCGAACTCACCTGCCGCCGCCCGCAGGAACACGGTGTCTGCGGGCAGTGGTCCGCTGGCATCGACACCCTCGGACCTGATCCGTTCGACGAAAGGGCGAATCCAGCGGATTTCCTCATCGCCCATCAGGCCTTCCTCGCCTGCGTGAGGATTAAGTGCGGCAACCGCCAGCCGCGATTGGTCGGCCCCGAGTATTGTCAGGCTGTTTAGCGTAAGCTCGATCGTGCCTTGCAAACCTTCCGGCGTGAGTTTTGCCGGGACGTCCTTCAAAGCGATGTGCGTTGTCGCATGGCTGACCCGCAGCCAGTGCGGTTCTGCTCCGCGGCCAGGCGACAGCAGCATCATGGTCACTTTCCCTACACCGCAGCGGTCGGCCAGCAACTGTGTATGCCCGCGGTAGGGTGATCCAGCCAGGTTCAGCGCGGCCTTATGGATCGGGCCGGTCGCAATTGCTGCGACCTGACTGCTGAGTGCCAGGCCGATGGCGGTTTCGAGGATTTCAAGCGAGGCTCGCCCGTTCTCGGCGGAAATCTCCCCTGGCTGCATGACCTCAGGCTTTACACCGGGGACGTGCAGGAGTGCGCCGTCAGGCAGCTGCTTCTCAAGATCATCGGAATGGGTGATCAGTTTAAGACCCAGCGGCAGCTTCATTTGCTGGGATGCGTAGGACAGCAGGTCGGCGTCTCCCAGGACAAGCGGACGGCAGGCCTCGAGAATGCGCGGGTGAACGATCGCTTTGAGAACAACCTCAGGTCCGATCCCCGCCGGATCCCCGGTTGTCACAGCGATCAGTGGCCGTTCATCCATTGCCAACCTCCTGTGCCCCGTTGTCAAGCTCACGGATGAGGTTCCATATGTAGTATAGATTCGCACGCAAAGCCGCTGTCGAAAGGTACTCTGGGATATCGGTCATGCGGTGTCGATGAGTTTGGACATCGGGGTCAAGCGGATTCGTCCCGAACGAGAGCGCCCGCAGGCCGCGCTGGTAGGCAGGAGCCGCATCGCTGAAAGCCGAGCTGGGCCGCAGGCTGAGTTGGATCTCAGGCAGCTTGTGAGCAACTGCGCCGGCGATGGAGATGCACTCGTCCTCCGTCCGGCGCCGGCGCAGCAGGCCTTCTTCCGTACGCAGGTAGATCTGCTCGTACCCGAGCTGGTCAAGATTAATCACCCATGGAGCTTGCCAGTGCGTACCGTACTCACGGTACAGGTCCACGGCGCCGCCGGCACCGGTCTCTTCGCAGCCAGTCAGGCAGACCCAAAGTTCAGTTGCGGGCAGCGGTCGGCGCTGCAGGTGGGAGGCAGTCGCCAGGACGCAGGCAGCGCCGGACGCGTTATCGTACGCGCCGGGAGAATACGGCGCTCGATCAAGGGATAGGAAGAGAGCCAGAGTGAAGAACTGTAAGACCGTCGTTGCAATTAAAACCGGTGCGATGGGTGTTGCGGAAAGGATGGCCAGCACGAGAGAGAGCGCCGCCAGCAGGAAACTGAGAAACAGCGCATGGAAGAGCATGTTGTAGAGCCGCTGGCCACGGCGGCTGGCGTTGAATGAAGGCGTGCGGGCTGAATCAAGATGCGCGACGAGCACCACAGTTTGATACGACGGTACAGGTGCTGCCCGTCGTGCGACGACATTCTGACTCTCCCGGCCGGGGATCAGGAGCCGCGACCAATTCGGCCGGAAGTCGCTTTCGGAGAGCATAGCCTGCGCGGCTGCAAGCTGGATGAGGGCTGCTGCCGTCGCGATGATTGGTATCGGCAGGAGCAGGGCGGCAAGCGCAGCAGCGGCAGCCAGTCCGCTGATCAATGCATAGCGTGAGTAGGCCGAAGCCGCCCCGGTGAAGCTGACGATTTGGATGTCGTCCATGCCCATTCCGGCCAGCTGGTCGGCAGCATATTCCGCTGCCTGCCGCTCACGGGATGTGCAACTTCCACGCGGGCCGATGGTCTCCGCAAACCAACGGATATGCCTGGCAGCCTCTCTTGCCTCGTCCTCGAAGTCTGCCGGTCCAGCTGCTTGTGGTCTGCGCAGGGCTTTAGATCCTGCGCTCTGAGAGGTCATGTTCCTTGTGTGGATCCTTCCAGGTCTCAATGGCTACTCTCAATTCCTCATGTTCGCGGGCCGCCTTGTCCAGTGAAATCCCGGCAGTCACGGCATCCACGGCCTGGCGGAAAGCGCGCGTTCCTGCGCGGGCGCCCATCGGGTGACCGTGTACAGGTCCCCCGGCACCGACCATCACGTCGAAGCCGAAGTCTTCAACCAGGCTTTCGACGGTGTGCGGGTGGACGCCAGCGGCGGGCATCGGCCAGGCTTTCTTGACGTCGTAAAGCGGGAAGGTCAACTCGCGGCCGATCTGCAGGCAGTTGTCGCGCGTGATGGGCACCTTTCCAGCATAATGCTGGTAGACAACCATGTCCGCACCGGCAATGCGAGCCAGCTTGCCCAGCAGCAGTTGGGCAGAGATGCCGTGATCGGGGGACATGTATGTCGCGCCGACCACGTCGGGATGGGCCAGCAGAGGCACCTGAATCTCGGGATCTTCAGCCAGGGCCCGCAGCACGGGAAATCCAGTAGCGTACACGTTGAGCATCAGGCAGGATGCCCCGAGCTCAATCGCCCGCTTGGCATTATCAAGCACGTTGGGAAGGGTATCCGTGATGTTGATGGCGTAGAGCGTGTGCTCGCCGGTCTCCTCGTATGCCTGCCGTTCCGCCTCGACGAAGAGCGGCAGGCGGTCCTCGATCCGGTTGTACTCAGCGTCGGCGATCAGCTCGTCATCTTTCACGATATCGGCGCCACCCAGCGCAATCTCGCGGAAGGTATCCGCTCCCCATTGAGGGGTCCAGCCGGCGCAGGGCTTGATCATGATGTTGATCTGCGGTCGTTTCGGTGTGTTCAGCAGTTCACGCATGCCGACGATGCCGAATTTCGGTCCGGGAAATCCGTCGACGAATTTCCTCGGCAGGTGCAGGCCGACCAGCTTGAGCTTGCCGAAAGCCGAGATGTTGCCCATCACGCTTGCAAATAGCATCGGGATCTGCGGCGTGAAGTTGATCATGGGGAACGCGATCTGCATGACATACTGCCGCTCGCCCTCGAGCGGCAGCGACCACTCATAGAAGGGCACTTCCCACAGCCCAATGACCCGGGCGACGTGCCGCTTGCGCAGCTCAGGGGTCTCGCCCGGTACGGGCGTCCAGGTGCCCGTTGATTGTTCCACCGCCATCGCCTGAGCCATCTCGCGCATGTCGATCCGCGCCGGATACTGCACGACATAAGTTGCTATGATATTCGCGCTGTAATCCACGCCTTCTGGCAGCGCAATCGGAAGAGCTTCCAGATCTTCGTACTTTCCGAGTTTCATGAGGGCAAGCTCCTTTATTCGTCCCGGTGGTCCGGGAAGGGGCGGGTGCCGGTTCGTTTCGAGCCCGTCGCCAGCGGATGTAGCTAACCCGGCTTCAGGCCGTCTCGCACCAGGACCGACTCCGCAGTCCAGCGATCGGTAATGAGGACGTCCAGGCAGCCGCTGCGCAGCGCACCGAGCATGGGGCCGACTTTGTTCGCACCATGAGCGAGTGCAATTACGGTTTCGATTCCGCAAAGTTGGGGGAGGTCGATGCCCAGTGAGCGCCCGTCGAACCCGGTCTCCAGCGCCTGACCGTCGAAATCGTAGAATCGGCCCAGGATCTCACCCGCTGCCCCCTTTGAACGCAGCTCGGCCAGTTGGTCCGGGGATACATATCCCAGGCGGATGAGCGGCGAGTCGCTGTCCATGGCACCGAGACCGACCAACGCGAGGTCGCACTCGCAGACGCTCCGGAGCAGTTCGGACAGCGTGCGGTCTTTAAGCAGCGCTTTGCGCGTGGTTTTATTGGGCACGATCAGCGGGCAATAGAGCTGTTCACAGGTGGCATCGAGCAGGTCAGCCAGACGCCAGGCGATGTTGTAGGCGTTGGAGTGGACGCCGGGCTGTTCGTAGGCGCCGGCCAGGGTCCGGACGGTTATGTTATCCAGCTTGCGGGGGATCATGTGCTCGAGAATGCTGGAGACCGTACGCCCCATGCCGATCCC
>JARRJK010000055.1:0-14841 GCA_037379555.1 Anaerolineales bacterium
TCTGTGTCGGCGATCGCCAGCAAGGCAGTGTTAATCTGATCGCGCAGTTCGCGCGACATGCTGGGTACATACTGCACGCCATCATTCGGGATGTCGACCGAGACCGAGATGACCTTGATGACATCCATCACGTCGGGATGCTCTTCTTCGATCGTTGTACGGGCGTCAACATAGGTTGAACCGGCGTCACATTCGCCATTGTAGACCGCTGCAACCACGGCGTCATGCGAGCCCGCATCCACAACCTGGGCCAGGTCGGTGTCAGGATTCACGCCAGCTGCCTTCAACTCGATGCTGGGGATGATCCAGCCGCTTGTGCTCAGGGCGTCCGGTCGGCAGAAAGTCTTGCCCTTCAGGTCGGCGATCGACTCGATGCCGCTATCGGCGCGCACGATGATCTGGCCGTTGTAGACGGCGCTGCCGAAGCGCACCGAAACCAGTTCGGCGTCCGCACAACCGCGTTCATGCGCCAGGATGTAGGCGAAGGTCGCCAGCGAGCCCATGTTCGCCTTCACGGGATCGGAGCACATCGCCTCAATCACGCCGGCGTACTCGGTCGCCACGAAAGTATCGAAATACAAGCCGGTTTCCTGCTGGAGCAGGGATGCGACGGCATCGGCGCCGGCTGATACCCGCTCAGTCTCGCCGGAGGGTACGAACGCCCAAACGATCGGGTTCTCCTCCGTGCCGAGATCAGGGGTGCTCGGCCCACAGGCGCCCAATAGCACTGCGCCAACGACGAGCAAGCTCAAAATAGCATATGCGAACAAGCGGTTCTTACGCATTGTCCTTCCTTCCTCCTCAATTCGGTTCTGGATTGGCTTTGATACAAGCAAGCGTAGCAAGTCGGATCCTCGACCCTCCTCTCTTTGGGACCTAACGTGTACGCGATGATCTTAGCGCGAAATAAAACATGATGCAAGAAAGGATGTCACCTTGTTCTAAGGACGTCCGAGGGTTAAAATCGGGGGTCTATGCCGAACGATCCCTATCAAGAAGCGCTTGACTATCTTTACAGCTTTGTCGATTACTCGGTGGAGCGCAGCTACCGCTATTCTGCTGAAGTCTTCGAGCTGCAGCGAGTGCATGATCTGCTTCACGCAATGGGTGATCCTCATCAAGAGTATCGCTCATTCCACATCGCCGGTACGAAGGGCAAGGGCTCGGTCTCTTCCCTGATCGCGTCGGTGTTACGTGCTGCTGGTTACGAGGTTGGACTATATACCTCTCCTCATCTCACGCGCTTCAATGAGCGTATTCAGATCAATGGCGAATCGATACGAGATGATGAGTTCGCACAGATGGTGGAGGTGATCAAGCCTGCGGTTGCAAGCGTCGAAGGGTTGACGTTGTTTGAGATTGTCACAGCGATGGCCTTTAAATTCTTCGCCATGCGGAACGTGGACTTCGCCGTGGTCGAGGTGGGTTTAGGCGGCCGGCTTGATGCAACAAATGTCCTCCTGCCATTGGTGAGCGTGATCACATCCCTATCTTACGACCATATGCACCTGCTCGGTGAAAGCCTGACGGATATCGCCCGTGAAAAAGCCGGCATTATCAAGCCGGGAATACCGATCATTCTGGCTCCCCAACAGCATGAGGCCTTGAAGACAGTGGAAGCGATTGCCCAGGAGAAGGAAGCCCGCCTGATTCTTGTGGGGCGCGATTGGCTCTTTTCTCCCGGGACGCACGATCTCGATGGACAGTCGCTCTACATCTGGTCGCGTGAAGAACAGCCAATGATGGATGCCTATGTCGAATCAGCGGGTGGGGAGGAGTGGGCACCACCGAAATACTGGATCCCTCTGCTTGGGTATCATCAGGTTGTCAATGCTGCCGTCGCATATGCCGCTCTGGCTGAAGCTGTTAAATGCGGTCTTGACCTGCCAAACGGATCCATTCGAAAAGGTTTTCGATCAGTAAAATGGCCAGGTCGCTTCCAGATCCTCTCTCGCCAGCCTGTGGTGATCCTCGACTCGGCGCACAATCGCGATTCAGCGCTGAAGCTGCGCATCGCGCTCGACGATTACTTCCCTGGACAGCCGGTGACATTGATCTTTGGCGCTTCAGCTGACAAGGATATCGAGGGCATGCTCACCGAGCTTCTTCCCCGTGTATCCACCCTGATTGTCACTCAGGCTCAGCACCCCCGGGCTGAAGAGCCCGAACGGCTGGCTGCAATTGGCCACACCCATGGAGTCAGAGTGGAGCGATTCGATGATATCGAAGCAGCGCTCCGCCATGCGCTTGAGAACGCTGGACCGGAATCCGTGATCCTGGTTGCGGGAAGCATCTTCGTCGCTGGGCAGGCACTGGAGGCCTGGCAGGCGCTGCATCCGGAGCATCCGCAGCGTGTTGGAGTCTGATCAGCGATGACAGTATACGGGCGTTGGCCGCAAATGCCGCCTGAGCTGGGAGGTGTCCTCAACCGCCGGACGGAGGAACTCTTCGACGTTGAGGATATGCAGCTCGATGCTGATGGCTTGATCACGCTGCCGGTGCTGCCTCTACACGATGTCGTGCTGTACCCCAGCTTACTGACACCGCTTTTCGTCATCCATGAAAATTCACTCCAGGCTGTTGAGCACGCCATCCGCTCGCACCAGACGATGATCGCGCTCGCGCTGGAAGATCCTGAACTGGAAGAACCAGGCGAAGCCGATTTCTTTGACGTCGGCACGGAGGTTGCCGTCGGGCGCTTGATGCACCTGCCTGACGGCTCCATCTCGATCATGACTCAGGGCCGTCGCCGGTTGGAAGTGATCCAGATATACCTGCATGAAGGTGTGCTTTATGCACGCGCTCGCCCAATTCCCGAGATATCGGACCGGACGAAGGAGACCGTCGCGCTCATGCGGGCAGTCCAGACACTATTTGAGAAGTGTGTGGAACTCAATCGGGCGCTTCCGGAGGAAATCTATATCTACGCGGTGAATCTCGAAGAGCCCGGTTGGCTGGCTGACCTGATCGCATCTGCCCTCAACCTGTCTCTGATTGAGCAGCAGGAGCTGCTCGAGACCTACGATCCAATTCAGCGACTGCAGCGAATCAGCATTCTCCTGGGGCGTGAGCTTGACGTCCTGGAGCTTGAGGACCAAATCCATAGCCAGGTTCAGAGTGAGGTCGATCGGTCGCAGCGTGAAATGTACCTGCGTGAGCAGATGAAGGCCATTCAATCAGAGCTTGGCGAGGGCGATCTCTGGTCACAGGAGCTGGATGAACTACGTGAGCGGATCACACACCTGAGTTTGCCCGAGGAGGTCCAGGAGCGCGGGCTGAAGGAGCTGCAGCGTCTGCAGCAGATGCCGCCAATGTCCCCTGAGGTGGGAATCATTCGGACCTACCTTGATTGGTTGACGGAGCTTCCCTGGACCGAAGCGACGGTGGATAATCTGGATATCAAGCATGTGGCCTCCGTGCTCGAGGAGCAGCATTACGCGCTCTCCAAGGCGAAGGATCGCATCCTGGAGTACATCGCCGTCCGCAGCATTACCCCGGAAAAACACAAGCAGCCAATCCTATGTTTCGTCGGTCCTCCCGGAACTGGCAAGACCTCACTTGGACATTCGATCGCCGACGCACTGGGAAGAAAATTCATCCGCATCTCACTCGGTGGGATCCGCGATGAGGCCGAGATTCGGGGACACCGTCGAACCTATATTGGAGCACTGCCAGGACGCATCCTGCAGGCAATGCGGCGCGCGGGCAGCATCAATCCACTCTTTATGCTGGATGAGATCGACAAACTGGGGATGGATTACCGTGGCGACCCATCGTCAGCTCTGCTTGAAGTGCTGGACCCGGAGCAGAATTTCTCCTTCTCCGATCACTATCTCGAGATTCCATACGATCTCTCGCATGTCATGTTCATCACGACTGCGAACATGCTGGACCCAATTCCTCCCGCACTGCTGGATCGGCTTGAGGTGATTGAGTTTCCTGGATACATCGAAGAGGAGAAAATCCTGATCGCCAGGAAGTTCCTCGTTCCACGGCAGCTGGAGCAAAACGGATTGCAGGTGGAAGAGCTGGTGTTCAGCGAGGCAGCCTTGAAGCACATCATTCGAGAGTACACCTGGGAAGCCGGGGTTCGGAATCTTGAGCGTGAGATCGGCAAGGTCTGCCGCCGTATTGTTCGCAGGAGAGCCGAGGGCAAGAAGGGCTTGAAGCGGATCACAGCCGCTGCGCTCGGACGGCTGCTCGGACCTCCGCAAATCCAGCCCCCGGATCTGCCCCTCGAGGACCAGATCGGCGCGGCAATCGGGCTGGCCTGGACTGAGAATGGTGGCGAAATCCTCGTTGTTGAAGCCTTGCTAATCGAAGGGAAAGGCGGGCTGCAGATCACCGGCCAGATCGGGGATGTCATGCAGGAATCCGCACAAGCGGCATTCTCGTACATCAAGTCCCTTTCCGGGCCGCTCGGTATCGATCCTGAGATTTTTGAGAAGACCGATATCCATATCCATGTTCCAGAAGGGTCAATTCCCAAGGACGGTCCGAGCGCAGGCATTACCATGGCTGTTGCGCTCGCCTCTGCCCTGACCGGCCGTCCTGTCCACAGAAACCTGGGTATGAGCGGCGAGATCACGTTGCGGGGTAGAGTGCTGCCAGTAGGTGGAGTGCGTGAAAAAGTGCACGCCGCGTACAGGATGAAGCTTGAGGCTGTTATCCTCCCCGCCAGGAATAATAAAGACCTGGATGAATTACCCCGCCAGGCTCGCAATGCGCTTGAGATCCATCTTGTCGAGTCGATGAAAGATGTTCTCGATCTTGCCCTCGCTCCGGTTCAGGTAAAGCCGAAAGCCAAGGTGAAGAAGAAGTCGGCGACCCGGACGAGCAAGAAGAGGGCAGACTCTTCGGCTTCGGTTGGGGGGCATGCGTGAGGCGAAAGCTGCGTCTACAGGGCTCCAGCGGGACATCCCTGCTTACTGTTTCGGGGTGGTCCATAGGATTCGTGATGCTGGTTGTGACTTTGACCGCCTGCACCCGCAGCAGTGTTCCTGCGAACCAGATAACCCCTATACCTACAAATGAAGCTGCTACGCAGGAACCAGCACGTCCGACGTTCGTTCCATTCGAAGTCACCGGTACCTACGGCGTAGTGGGAATTGCCAGGGATCAGCAGCTTGAGATTCATAATCCAGCCGGCGTTGCGGGTACGGTGGTAGGCCGGCTCGATTACGATGCAACTGGCATCCAGCTGACAGGCGTCAGCACCAGCCTCGGAAGCTCGCTCTGGGTCGAAATCGATACGGCTCAGGAACAGAAGGGATGGGTTAACTTCTGGAACCTGACGGAGGATGTCACCAGCGAGGCCTTCTGTGCTGACGAGCGTGCTTACGACCTTGTCGGGCGGACTGTCGATGCCATGCTTGGGTCCGACGGTGATGCGCTGGCCAACCTGGTGAATCCAAGGCGGGGGTTGATGATCCGCCAGGAATGGTGGAACCCGGAGGTCATCCTCAGGCAGGATGACCTCAGCTCAATCTTCGAAGACCGCCAATCTTACGACTGGGGAGAACAAAGTGGGGGAGAATTCCGGGTTACCGGCTCGTTCCCTGACGTCATCCTTCCGCTTCTGAAGGATGTCCTCGAGTCAGGCTTTGCGCCAACCTGCGACTGGTTCGAATCCGGCGTGAGCTCCACGCCAGCCGAATGGCCCTCGGAATATGAAAACCTGCACTACTATGCCTTTTCCCGCCCTGCGCCTGAGAAGGGGAACCGCTACGATTGGCGAGCCTGGGGTTTCGGGATTGAATACATCCGGGGAGTTCCGTACCTGACATCGCTGGTCCATTTTCACGGCGACGTCTAGCTGTATCTTCCTCCAACGAGTGGACTCGGCTCAAGCTGGATATCCGCCTGAGGCGATTCATCAAGCCGCAGGGCTTTCAGGACCTCCACCAGCTCCACCCCCCATTCTTCGTTCCCGCGCGCTTGAAGCCAGATGCCACGCTTGCTTCGCCGCAGCCTCTCACCATAATCGGGCAACTGCTGAACCTCCCGTTTGGCGGGGATCTCCAGCAGGATTTGACCGTTCTCAGTAAGGATCCGATCAACTCCCGCATGTGTGGCTGCAATCTTTACCTGCAGTTGATAAAGCAAATGCTGCACCTCCACTGGAGGTGGGCCAAACCGATCGTTTAGCTCTTCGCTGATCTTGTCCAACGCCGCGGACTGCCTGATCTCGGCCAGGCGGCGATAAAGCTGCAGGCGCAGGTTTCGATACTCAATGTACGAATCGGGAATCGCCCCTGCCAACGGCAGATCGATGGCTGAAGGCGGCAGTTCGAGACCAGCCTTGAGCGGCAGATCGATTTCGTGGTCTGCACCGACCTCCACGCGCACCCGGCGAACCGCGGAGGCCAGCAGACGGGTGTAGAGGTGGAAGCCGACGGTGTTGATGTAGCCATGCTGCCGCGTGCCGAGAATCTCGCCCGCTCCCCGCATCTCCAGATCACGCATCGCGATCGCGTACCCCGCGCCCAGCTGGCTGTTCTCAGCGATGATCTCCAGACGCTGGAGCGCTTCCTCCGTCGCTCGCTTGCTTACGGGCCGGAAGAAGTACGCATAGCCTTGTATGGCAGCCCGTCCGACACGGCCTCGCAGCTGGTAGAGTTGGGCCAGGCCGAAGCGGTCTGCACGGTCGACGATCAAGGTATTGGCGTTCGGGATGTCCAGGCCGGATTCGATAATCGAGGTGCTCACCAGCACATCGATATCCCCATTTGAAAATGCATCCATCACCTGTGAGAGTTCAGCTTCTGGCATCTGTCCATGGGCCATCCCAAAGCGGGCTTCCGGCACGAGCGCTTCAAGCCTCGCCATCATGGTGGCAATCGTCTGCACTCGATTGTGGACGAAGAACACCTGCCCTCCGCGGTCGAGCTCCCTCAGGACCGCAGCCCTGATCAGGCGCGGTTCGTAGGGCCCCACATTTGTGATGACCGGCAGGCGGTCCTCTGGCGGAGTGCTGATTGTCGAAATGTCGCGTGCTCCTGTCAGCGCCATATACAGCGTGCGTGGAATCGGCGTTGCGGTAAGCGTGAGTACGTCTACTTCCGTCCGCATCTGCTTGAGGAATTCCTTATGAGTTACTCCAAAACGTTGTTCCTCGTCGATGATCAGTAGACCGAGATCCTTGAATTCAACATCCGGCTGCAGTAGCCTGTGTGTGCCAATGACGATGTCAATCTCACCCGAGCTCAGCTGGCTGACGATCGAGGCAGCTTCCGAGCGGCTGCGGAAGCGGGAAAGCATTTCGATCTCAACGGGAAACGCGGCCAGCCGGCGACGGAAAGTATGGAAGTGCTGCTGGGCCAGCACCGTCGTTGGGACGAGGATCGCTACCTGCTTTCCATCCATTACGGCTTTGAAGGCTGCCCGCAGGGCAACCTCGGTCTTGCCATATCCGACATCACCACAAATCAGCCGGTCCATTGGCCGCGCTTGCTCCATATCGTGCTTGATCGCCTGGAGAGCTTCAATCTGGTCTTCGGTCTCCTGGTGGCTGAAGGAGGCCTCCAACTCATGCTGCCAGGGTGTGTCTTTGGAGAATGCCATACCGTGCACCGTCAGCCTGCGTGCATAGAGTTCGAGCAGATCTCGTGCAACCTGCTCGACCGCTTCACGTGCGCGGGATTTGCTGCGCTCCCAATCTGAGCCACCCAATCTCGAAAGCGCTGGTTCACCTGCGTCCGCGCCGACGTAGCGGGATATTCTGTCGGCTTGATGGATAGGTACGAATAGCTGGTCGCCATCTGCATATTCAATCAGGAGGTACTCGCGGCGCAGCTCTTCCAGCGTCCGCTCCACCAGGCCTTGGAAGCGGCCGATGCCGTAATCGATGTGAACGACGAGATCGCCGCTGGAGAGGTCTGCATATGCTTGTTCGGGGGCTGTGGTGCGCGGCAGGGAACGGCGGCGAGGGCGGGGGCGCGTCCATCCAAACAGCTCGGCATCGGTCAGAAGATTAACCTGGCCGAGGTTCGGATGGTCCAGAATCCACCCTTCAGAAAGGGGGCCGGGTACGAATACCAGGTCGCCAGGCCGTGGATCCCCCGGCAATCTCTCCTGCAGGTGGGCTTCTCCATCCTGCTCCTGCCAGATTTCAGCCAAACGTGGGGCCTGCCGGCTCACAACGATCGATAACTCCAGCGATTGACGCTGCTTGTCCAGCTGCTTGATGATCGCATCAATCTGGCCACCAAAGCGAGGCCCGGGCGTGAAGGCGTGTTCGAGCGGTAGCAGTGAGCCGTCCCGTACCCCTTCAATGCCGAAATCGATTGTGGCGAACTCTTGCAAGCCTTCCTGGATTTCCAACCATGTGAGATAGGGAAGAGGGAAGTCGACTTCCAGTGAGGCCGTCTGCGCTGATTCATCCCGCATAGCGACGGCCTGCTCTTCGATTTCGTCAATGACGCCTTCGATCTGCGTTCCATCATCGAGCATGACGATGGCTTGTTCCGGCAGGAAATCAAGCACTCCGCTGTGGTCGGGATTCATTAGAGGCAGGAAGAGTTCAAGGACTGTGTCCTCGGACGGAAGTCCCTGCTGGACGAAACCGGGCAACATGGGAGACCATGCTTGATCGAAATAGCGCGGCAGGCCTTCCCGGGCGGGCGTTATGCAAAGCCAATCGCGCAGTTCTTCAGTCCGCTGACTCGCCGGTGCGAAGCTGCGCATCGAATCAACGGTGTCGCCGAAAAACTCGATCCGGACGGGCGCCGGTTCAAGCGGTGGCCACAGATCAAGAATTCCCCCCCGGCGACTGAACTGGCCGGGTTCGGTGACGAGATTTACTGTCGCATAACCAGTCTTGACAAGCAGTTCGAGCAGCTTCTGGAACCTGATGGAGCTGCCCACCCTGACGACGCGTGAATTGGCTAGAAACTGTTGCGGGCTCAATGTACGGGTCATCAGAGCTCGTGCGGTGGAGATCACAATCGGAGCTTGCTGGCCAGAACGATCGTCTTCCGGCAGTCCGGGGATCCGGCTTCGCGTCAGCGCCGCAAGCGCGGCAGCACGTTGAAGTCGTACAGGTTCGCCCCAAGGAGCCATCTCATAGAACAGCGGCCCCGGCTCGGGAAGCAGGAGGGGCTGCAAATCCGAATTCCAGGCTGGCAGTTCCTCTCTCATGGCCAGGACTCGGTCCTGCCTGGCGCTGACATAGAGGATGGGGAGATGAAGGTCATGATGCAGGGCGGCGAGGATCGCCGGGCGTATGGATCGGGGGAGGTGAACGCGCAGGGTTCTACGGCGGCTCTCGGCTGATTGAGCGCGGAGGTCGTCGTAACCTGGCAGCTGGCGCAGGATGGGCAGGAGCGGCGAGAGATCCATAGTCATTCGGTGGGATTGCACTGAGTCATGCTGGCTTGCAGTCCTTCATCCAACAGCAGCTCGATGCATTCCACACTGCGCTGCAAGGCAAACTCGATATCCTCCTGCTCGCGTTGATTGAAATCCTGCAGGACGTAATCTGCCGGATCCATCTTTCCTGGCGGGCGGCCGATGCCGAGTCTGAAGCGCGGGAATTCATTTGAACCCAGGTGCTGGATAATCGACTCCATCCCCTTGTGCCCGCCGGATCCCCCTGCTGGCCGAATGCGGATCATACCTGAGGGAAGGTCAAGGTCATCATAGGCGACGATCAGGTTGGCGAATTCAACTTTGTAAAAGCGCAGCAAAGCCGTTACAGCTCGACCGCTGGAATTCATCCAGGTCTGAGGCTTGGCCAGGATGATCTTTTTACCCCCCCGCAAGGTATCGCAGATCAGGGCATCAGACTGCACGCGAGAAAACTTGAGCCGCCAGCGTTCAGCGAGCTTATCGACCAGATCAAAGCCGATGTTATGCCTGTTGTCCTTGAACCTCCGGCCGGGGTTCCCCAGGCCGACAATGAGCACGATTTCACGCTGGATCATGCTCATTTCTGACGCCGCTGGCGGCGGTCCTGCTTCCAGAGCATCCGCCGCATCTGCATCATTCCCAGCCGGATCTGCATCTGCCTGCGCATGAAAATGTAGGCGCCGCCTGTGACCAGAACCACACTTCCAAACACAGCCCCAAGCGTGAATGCCCTGTAGACAGTCTGCCCCCCGTCTCCGGAGAGAGCCGGAAGAGGAGTGGGTCGTGGCGTGGGAGTAGGAACCACAGGAGACGCTGTCGCAAGCGCCGGTGCTGCCCCAGGAGCGCTTGTTTCTACCGCGCTGTAATTCCGCACGCGCACATTTTCAATGATCACCGGAAGGATATTTCCATTAGTCAAGAACACCCGTAGCCTCAGGCGGTAATTCCCATCCGTGAGTCCGGATGTATCCCAGAGAGCCAGCGGGCCGTTCGCTACGGGCTGGGTCACTGTGTCCGCTATCATGAACCAGGTCTGCGTAGGGTCGTTCTGGTAGGCGAACGCCAGGTCGTATGATTCAAAGAAAGGATGTGAGGCCGAACCCTCGATCGTAAACAAGCCCTGGATTGCCTGGCCATCGGCCGGTGATGAGATGTCAGCATATCCGGGTGCCTGAGCTGATCCCCTTCGGTAGGGTAACAGGGAAAGCGAAATGAGTATCAGGACACCCCCGGTCGTTAGGAGAAATCGTTTATTGATATGCATCATCCACCATCAAGTTGCCAATCTGTGAGTCTAACATGCGGGTTTGCACCGGTCAACGCGTGTGGATGTGCCCGCATAGAAAATCCTCCATCCCGGGAACCGTTGACGAACTACACCCTTGTGGGTAGAATGCTCGTGCAGATGTCGGGGAATTCCCTGAGTACGTCTGGGGAGCCCCTCTTTTTTTATGCGTAGCGAAGGTGAGAGATGGCGAAAAAGCCTGAAATTTCCGCTAAGGACGAGGAACTGCAAGCCGAAGTAGTGCAGCTCCAGGGTGGCTCAATCGACGAGGTTGAAGCCGAGGTCGTTCGGATCCACCAGGGCGGGGCGAATCGCATTACAGCGACGACTGTTGACCTGCAGCAAGGGGCAGCAGCCTCAATAACTGGCGATTCGGTCATCCTTAAACAGGGGGCCTCTGGTTTGATCAGGGCTGAGAGCGCGATGCTTGAACAAAGCGGAGCGGGGGTGATTTACAGTCAGGATGTCCGAGTCAGCGATTCGCGCGTCGGCATGACGGTAAGCCGGGAGGCGACTCTGGACGACTCGCGCACGTTCATTTTGCTTGCCGGGAAGGTGCACGGCGATGTTCAAACCGTCATGGATACCCGCCAGGCAATGCTTGCCGGGTTGATCTCGGGCATCGCCGCCAGCCTGGTGCTCTTCGTCATGAACATGCTTTCGCGGCGCGAATGACAACCAATCAGCCGGGCTGAGCCCGGCAGCCAAATGGAGCGAGGGTAACCCGTGTGGGTGAGAGGCGCTCCGGAGGGAAACTGATGGAAGCAATCGAACTAAACGCAAAACCAAGAACTGTCGTCGGGAAACGTGTCGACACGCTGCGCAGGAACGGGTTGATCCCGGCGGTGATGTATGGAGCCGGAGTGGATGCAGTCCCTCTTGAATTGGAGGAACACGAGACCTCCCAGGCGCTGATAGACGTAGGCGGTTCGACGCTGATTGATCTGAAGGTCGGTGACGAAACCCATAAAGTCTTGCTGCGTGAGATCCAGAGGCACGTAATCCGCCGCAACATCCTGCACATCGACTTTCTCAAGGTCGCCATGGATGTCGCGATTCGGGCTGTCGTCCCCGTCGAGCTTGTTGGCGCTGCGCCAGCTGTCCGCGAGCTGGGTGGCGTGCTTGTAGCCGGTTTGGATGAGATCGAAGTCGAAGCACTGCCGGGCGATCTACCCGAGCGGATCAACGTCGATCTCAGCGTTCTGGTCGACTTCGATTCTTCGATCACCGTCGGAGATCTTGAGCTTGGCGAGGGGGTCACCCTGATCACCGAGCCTGATGAAGCGATCGCCAACGTGGTCTACCAATCGATGGAGGAGATTGTCGAGGAAGAAGAGGAAGTCGAAGTGCTCGAAGAGCTGGAAGAGCCCGAGCTGGTCGAACGCGAACGGGGCGAACGCGAGGAAGAGGAAGAAGAATCAGAGGAGTAACGCTTCGCAGCCTCGTGCACCATAAAATTGAGCACGGCCGTCACGGCCGTGCTTTTATTTTGCGCTGCATCAAGCTTTAGTTGTCAGAATGTGGATACTACCTCCAGCAGCTGCAGGGTAAGCCTGGCCGTTGCGCCCCAGATGATTTCATCCATGAACGGTTTGTAGTAGTAGACGTCGATCTCCGGACCAGGGACGAACGGTTGGTGCTTGCGGATATCAAGGTTGTCGGGATCTGCAAGCCATTCCAGCGGTACTCCAAATGCCCTGGCGACTTCGGATGGGTTGACCTTCAGGGGATACGGCCAGGGGATGGCAGCGACGAAGGGGATGATCTTGAACTGGGTGACGGTCAGGAGCGGGTCCAATTGGCCAAGTATCTTCGCGTCTTCTTCAACCAGCCCGATTTCTTCCCTGGCCTCGCGCAGGGCAGCCTGCAGCGGATTTTCGTCCTGAGGTTCGAGTACGCCACCGGGGAATGATACCTGTCCTCGATGGGCTTCGAGCTCATCCGTGCGGCGAGTGTACAGGGCACACCATTGCCCATCGTCTTCATACAATGGAATCAGGACAGCTGCGGGCCGTGCATCCCATTCAGGGCGCACTCGCGGCTTTCTCCGGTTAAGGGCTGCAGCGAGCGCATCGTCGAAAGCTTTCATCGCCCTGGATCAGCCTGTGCCTTGCACGACGCTGCCGCAGTAGAGGCACAGCGCATCCCCACCTGAAGTCCTCTCAACTTCGGATGGGTTCAACGTACCGCTGCAGTATGGGCACTTGGCTGGCAGTCGATCCGGTACCGTAACCTCAAATTCGGGCCCATCGATGCTGATGCCTGCTTCCATCAGCATCGTTTCCAATTGGGCCCAGGCTGGTTCCATTCCCTGAGATTGCAGGAATCGCTGTACGCTGGGCGCAAGTTTTCGCAAACGCTCCACGCGTGCAAGATCAATCAGGGATTGAAAAGCATCCGTCAACCTTACAATGCCGTCCTCCTGGTCTCCGGCCAGGATGTGCGCGCGACCTGCTTGAACCAGAAGTTGAGGGTATTGTGGCAGATTGCGCTGCTGGGCGCCTTGGGCGAGCTGATCGAAAAGCGCAGCGGCATCAGCATGCTTACCGGCTTGCAGAAGCGTATGTGCCTGGAGGAGCATGCGGCGGGCACGAACGCCGAGCGGCCGCAGCGGATGTGCTGCCCGGCGGAATATTCTGCGAATGCCTCGACGGCGTCTCATGGCTTGCCTCTTCCGTGATCCAGCTTTGCGGTCAATGCGATTTTCTCATGCCCCTGAAAAATCAGTGTTAACTCCTTGTAAATCTTCGCGGATCAAGCTCAAAGACTGCCGGCGACAAAACGCATGAAGATCAGATACCCGGTATGCGCAACCATGCGATCCACTGGCCGCAGGCGTCCTGCAACGGGTTTGTAGCTGCGAAGCAAGATCTCAAGCACTTCAAAATGCGCAAACCCGCTGGTGCTGGCTGCCGCCAGGAGCGCGCTTACTTGATTGGTCGTCGGCAGGATGAATCCAGCGATCGCTCCGCTGTTCAAAGCCTGCTGGAGTGGTTTAAGTAAGAGCTCGGGGGCAGCCACGTCGATGAAAGCCGAATCGAATCCAGACTCGTTTATACCTTCGATCGCGTCCGCGAGGACGAAGTCGACACGATTCTCAAGGCCGACTCGTGCAAGGTTTTGCCGGGCGAGTTCCTGCATGTCCTCCCGCCGCTCATAACTGACGATCCGGCCTTCTTCACCGACAGTCCACGCCAACGCCGTCGTGAGAGCCCCGGAGCCGGTGCCGATTTCCAACACCCGGCTGGCGGCTCCGACGCTGAGACGAAGCAGGATGTAGCCGATATCCTTCGGGAAGATAATCTGTGATTTGCGGCGGATATGGAGCAACAAGTCGCGCAGTGACGGGCGCAGGAGCGTAAATGGGCTGCCCAGGTGTGTCTCCACACGGCTACCCCAGGCAAGACCGATGACATCATCGTAGTAGATGATGCCCTTATGAGTCTGATAGTCCATACCTGGCTTCAGGCGTAAGATGACTCGTTTTCCGCTGTCGGTCTGGAACATGGCCAGGTCGCTGGGCTGTGCGCGATTCACTTCACCTCCAGATCCCTCAATGTTTCCCATTGTACCTGCTCACAGGCGGTAACCTTTGGACCATATGAGCGTAAGGCTTATCGCTTCACCGCACGCAATCGCAGAACGTCAGCCCTCGGCTGCTCGATCGTCTCGAGGTGGTAATCAAATCCGGCTTCCTGCAGCGGCAACGCCCAGCCCGGATCCGGTTCGCCGCTCTGTCCTGTGAAACGATAAAGCCAGCTCGAGAAACGGTCCAGAAGTCCCCGGCCCGTGATGCGAACCAGGCCGATCACAACCAGCTCTCCGCCGGTTTGAAGGACACGGCTGATCTCGTGTAAAGTCTCCGTAGCAAGGATGAACTCCGTTGGGAAGGTCGCAACTACTGCATTGAAATATCCAGCTTCGAACGGTAGCTGTTGTCCGCGGCCTTGAACGAGACCGAAGCGCGCTCCTTTCCGGTCACGCCGCCGGCGGGCGATATTTGTCATCTGTGGAGAAATATCCAGCCCAATCACCCGATTTCCGCAGAGTTCCAGGGAGAGCAAGACGTGACCTGGACCATGTCCAAGTTCAAGGACCGGTCCAGGGTACTTGCGAACTGCCGTTGACTGCCATGTGCTCCATTGGCCAATCGAGGTGATCAACGCGACGGCATCGTAACTCCAGGCCAGCGTGGTGTAGAGCTGTCG
>JARRJK010000055.1:14861-25922 GCA_037379555.1 Anaerolineales bacterium
GAGCAAATTCCTTATGCAAGTTCGTCGCGATGATTCCATGCCTCTTTATACGTGCTCAAGCGCCATCCAGCTTGGACTAGGTCCTGCTTGAGTTCAGGATCTGTGAGCAATTCCAGCTCAACTGCCCTTAATTTGCTGTAAGAGCTAGTCTCCGTGATGGTTGAATCGACGAACCCGGGGTGACACATCAGTTCTGTCACACCGGGTTGAGCATCCTGCAGCAGCTCACGCAGATGTGCTGGATTGGCTCCGCGGCCAAAGAAACTGACGAAGAACCGGGCTGGCGCCGGGACTCCACTCTCAATAAGCATTGACATAGCCTCTGTCTGCAGGAATTCTGTGCTGCTCGCTGGTAGAAGCTGCTCGAGCCCGCCCGATGGGATATCTGCAGGAAGCGGTGCCCGCACGCCGCAGCCATACTCCTGCGCAAGCCGCAAGGCTTGCGACCAGAGCTCCCGGTTGAACAACGCCATATGGTGGTGGCTGTCGAGATGGTCAGGCGCACCGGCGATGTCTTTGAAAGCCTCGATTTGAGCGCGCCACTCACGATAGACGTCCAATGGATCGAGGCTGACCTCTCCGGCGAAGATCTGGTCCCGGCTGTGAAAAGCTCCATTTGCAGCGACAAGCGAGGGCACTTCTCCTGCCGGCAAGGTGGGTTTTCCATACGTGAGGTTGATATGGACACCGAGTCCCAGGGATGGCGTCTCCGCAAGCGCAGTTCGCAGGTCTTGCGCGGCGTGCGTAAGGTTCATCATGACCGTGGTGGTTGTCACGATGCCATGCGCGTGTCCGTGTCGGATGCCGCGGTTGATTGCCTCCGTTCGCCCGTAATCGTCCGCATTAACGATGAGCAGAGCGTTCATGCGCAAAATACAGCTGGTGAATGGCCGGGTCGTCAACATAAGACCCGTTGATTGCACGCGGGAGCAGCGAAAGCATCTTCAATTTTGTCGGTGCGTAGCCGTAGACGAATGTGAGCAAGCCATCAGCCGGATCGGCGGCTGGCGCCATGCGGAAAAGCCCGCCTGTCAGCGGGCAGTTACCGACGCTTACCAGGGAGACAGGACCTGAGTATTCGCCCTCATCCCATGCAAGCTGCATATCCCAGCGCGGACTGCTGGCGATTGCCCGCAGCGCAGCGACAAGGTATCGGACGACGCCCCGCAATCGAGTCATGCGGATGTTGTAAAGCGTAACAACCGGTTCCAAGCCGACGGCGGAGTTATTCGCATAGACCCAATCATTAACCCGGCCCAGATCGATACGCTTCGTGATTCCCCGCTTGAAAGCCTCCGCCGCACCCATGATAGTCCGGGGGAGGCCGAGATTCACAACAAGGTCATTCGCGGTTCCCAGCGGCATGATGCCCAGCACTGGCAGCTCGCCGGTGGGAACCGCCCGGTACAGTCCATTGACGATCTCACCGATGGTTCCATCGCCGCCCGCGGCGATCAGGCGCCGCGCACCGTTTCTTGCCGCTGTCTCGGCCAGCTGGGTCGCATGACCGGGACCGGATGTTTCGACGATTTCGTAGTCGACCTCGAATGCTTTCAAAGCTGCCTCAAGAGCAGGGCGTTGTGCCTGAGCCTTCCAGCGGTTCGAATACGGATTAAGGATTACGAGATCGGACATGGGTCCCTACCTCAAATGCGAGATGAAGATGGTTGCCAGGCCGAGGAACAGCGCAAACCCCACGCTGTCGGTGACCGTTGTGACGAGCACACTGGATGCGAGTGCAGGGTCGAGGCGCAGTGCTTTGAGCACGAGCGGGATGAGAGTGCCCATGACCGTTGCGATCAGCATGTTTCCAACCAGCGCCAGGCCAAGGACCAGGCCCAGATATGAATTATCCGTCCATAGATACACGCCGATGCCAGCGGCAGTTCCGATGAACAGCCCTTGAAGCAGCCCTACAGCCGCCTCGTTCAGCAGGGTACGCCAGACATCCCGGAGTTCAATCTCACCCAGCGCGATCGCGCGCACGATGATGGCCAGCGTCTGCTGGGCGGTATTTCCACCCAGCCCGGCGACCACAGATTGGAACGCGGCCAGGAGCGCCACCTGCGCGATGATCGATTCAAAGCGCGAGATGATCCAGGAAGCGAAGAGCGCCGTCAATCCGCTCAGGTAAAGCCAGGGGATGCGGCGCCTGATCGAGGTGCCCACAGGGCTGTCGAAGGAAAGGTCGGCGTCGGGGACGTTCGACAAGCGGTAGATATCCTCCGTAGCCTCATCCTCCAGCACGTCGACCAGGTCGTCGTATGTGATGACACCCCAGAGCACATTGCGTTCGTCGACGACGGGGATCGCTGCGAGATCATAGCGTACCATCAAACGTGCGACGTCCTCCTGGTCCATATCGACCGTCGCATGGAGCACTTCCGGGTTCATGATCGTGCTTACGAGCTGATCCGGTTTCGCGACCACCAGATCGCGCAGTCCGAGGATCCCGACCAGTTTGCGTTCGTGATCTGTCACGTACAGGTAGTAGGGTGTGTCGGAACCGGGCGTGGCGTTGCGCAGAGTATCGATAGCCATCGCAGCTGTCAATTCGGGCGTGAGCGTGATGGCTGGCGTCGTCATCAGCCCGCCCGCAGTCTCATCAGGGTAGCCGAGCAGCGGGATCACATCGGCCGGGTCGTTCATTTCCGCCAACGCTTCGGCCGCGCGTTCCGGCGGTAGATCGCCAAGCACGTCTGCTGCCTCATCCGGTTCCATCGCGTCCAGAATGTCCGCCAGGAACTGCGTCGGCAGGTTCTCGGCTACGTCGGCCGCTTCGTTATCGTCGAGTTCCTCGAGCAGGTCAGCTGTGTCGGCGATGTCAAATTGGGGCAGCAGAACAGCCTGATCCTGGTCGTCGAGATCGGAAAATGCATCCGCACGGTCGACGGGGTGAAGTTTGACCAGCATCTCGATAGCTTCATCGAAGCGGTCGGATTCGAGCGCTTTTCGAATTTCCTCAAGCGTGGTGTCGATCTGTGTTGGTTCCATGATCGCTCCCCAGGTCGAGAACCGTGAAACCGGCCTCCGTCGGAACGACCGACCTCTCGAGCGAGTGCCGGAAAAGCACGCCAACCTCAGCGTATGGTACGGCTGCGAGCAGCCGTTGAGGTTGGCGCAGTGAAGAGAAAGCCGATCTCGGTTACTGGCGGTAGCGAATCGCCTTGACTGATTCTAGCATCGCCAGGCGGAGGCGTCAAAGGCTGTGGGATGGGCGTGCGGGGACCTGCATCGGGTTTGGGTGTGCGCTTTGTTTATCCGGGCATCGTGCCCAGCTTGATATCAACCTCTGCCTGGGTTTGATCCCTCAGGTATTCGAATTGCACGACGTCGCCTGGAGCGAAGCGGAAGAGCACGTTCTGGAACGGATGGTCGGCATCAAATTCGATACCATTCGCGGATAGCAGGATGTCTCCCCTTTGCAGGCCGGCGTCTTGTGCGGGTCCCTGGGGGTCGATCTCGGTCAGAATAATGCCATGATCGATCGGCAGGTTGTAACGGCTGGCGAGTCCGGGTGTGATCCAGACCCAACGGATGCCCAGATAAGGCCGCGCTACCTTACCGAATTGGATGAGCTGATCGGCGATTGCCCTGGCGGTATTGCTGGGGATTGCGAATCCTAACCCCTCCGCTACGGCGGATCCGCCGCCACGCACGATCAGTGTATTGATACCGATTACCTGTCCGGTTAGATTGAGCAGCGGTCCTCCCGAGTTGCCCTGATTGATCGCTGCGTCCGTCTGGATCAAGCCTTCGAGGAAATAGTTGCTATCGACCTCAATTGCCCGGTCGGTGGCGCTGACCACGCCCATGGTGACGGTATTGGTGAAGTTGCCGAGCGGTGAGCCGATCGCGATCACGGGCTCTCCCGCCTTCAACGAGTCCGAATTTCCCCATGCGGCAACTGCGGGCATCTGTCCATCGACCTGCAGGACCGCGAGATCAGCGTAGATATCAACGCCGACCAGCTCAGCTGGAAGTTCGGTGCCATCCGCCAGGATCACAGAAAGCGTTTGGGCGCCGTCGACGACGTGGTTGTTGGTGACGATGTATCCGGTCTCGGAGACGATCACCCCCGAGCCCGAAGCTGTAGAATCAACCGGACCGCTGAACAACGAGATGCGCTGCGGAAGGTGGTTGACGACGGTCACGACCGCCGGCCCGACCTCGCTGACAACTTCGGTGCCCGTGGTCTCCAGGTTCAGGGTGAAATCCACGGCAGCCCCTGACGGTTCAGTGTTGTATATAACGGGCGAGTCGGAACTGTTCGCAAAGGTGGCGAAAAGACCGGCTCCGATCAGCCCGCCGATTAGGCTGCAAGCGAGGGCCAGGATCAGTAATCTTGCCAGGGAGATCTGGAACGACTTTGGCTGCGGTTTGGGGGGGACAGGAACAGGATGCGTTTGCGCATCCTGTGCTGGGCGATATCGATTGTTCATACCCTTACCATCAGCGGCGGCGGCGTCCTCCTCCGCCAACGACCATCACCCAATACAGCAGCTGGAGCACTGCAGCAGCCAGCGCAGCAACGTAGGTAAAAGCGGCTGCCCGCAGGACGGCGTGAACGCCGTTGCGCTCCTCTTCTGTGTGGATGATTCCAGTATCCGCGAGCAGTTTTCTGGCTCGGCTGGATGCGTTGAGTTCTACCGGGAGCGTCGCAAGAGCAAAGACTGCGCCCAGACCGAAGGCGCCGACACCAAGCCAGGCGATCTGTGTCCCGAAGGTCCCGCCAAGGATCAGGCCAAGGAAGATCATGATGAATCCCAGGCTAGATCCGATGTTCACTGCGGGAACCAGAGCTGCCCGTAGCCGCAGCGGTGTGTAGTCCAGCTTGTCCTGCAAGGCATGGCCGATTTCGTGCGCTGCGACCGCGATCGCGGCGATCGATTGGCCCTGAGCCACGCTGGGCGATAACCGCAGGACTTTTTCGCGCGGATCATAATTGTCGCCAAGCCGGGACGGCACGCTGTCGATTTGAACGCCGGAGAGGCCGCCGTAATTGATCAGCCGCCGCGCTGCCTCCTGACCGGTCATCCCCATATAGTTCGGTACCTTGCTCCACTTCTTGTATGTTGAGTTGACATACCACTGTGCCAGCATGACCAGGATAAACGCCGGCAACATGAACATGAGATAGCCTGTTGAGAAAAACATCACTCTGCCTCCATCAGCTCAGGGACGAGCTGGGATGTAACCGGGGTTTTCTGCCTCAGGATTGAAATCGCTGCATCCAGTTGGGGATCACGGTCTTCGGCTATGTCTTCTTCAGTGAACGGCACGAGGACGTCCGGTTCGAGGCCGATACCGTGGATCTGATGTCCATCAGGCGTATACCAGCGGGCGATCGTCACCCGCACGGCGCCTCCATCGCCCTCGAGCGGGATCCAGTTCTGAACCGATCCTTTGCCAAAGCTCGTCTCGCCGACGAGCGTACCGCGGCCATAGTCCTGGATAGCTCCGGCGACAATCTCAGACGCTGAGGCTGTGCCCTGGTCGATTAATACAATCAGCGGGATCTCGGTCGCCAATCCGTTGCCGTTGGCGTCATAGGTTTCCTCAGTGCCATCACCGAAGCGTTCCGTCATGATCAGGCCCTGATCGATAAATTCAGATGCAACATCGATGGCCGAGAAGAGATATCCACCGCCGTTCCCGCGCAGGTCGAGGACCATGCCCGATGGGTCCTGAGACAGGAGGTTCTTGATCGCCTCGCGCAGCTTCTCAGAAGTGTCGTTGGAGAAAGAGAAGATCTGGATATATGCGATATCGCCGTCCAGCATCTCGCTTGCCACACTGGGGATCGTGATTTCACGGCGGGTGATTGTGACATCGAAGACTCGATCCTCGCTCTCGCGCCGAATCGTCAACGTCACGTCGGTCCCAGCCGGGCCAAGCACCTGGCGGACGACAATGCTGGCGTCGACTCCGGTCACATCTTCGCCGTCGACTGCGATCACCTGATCGCCGGGTTCAAGACCAGCCTCTTCGGCCGGTGAGCTCGGCATCGGCGAGACGATGGTCAGGAATTCAGCTTCGGTATCAACCCAGGCACCGATCCCTTCATAGCTGCCCTGGAGCGGGATGTTGGCCTGGGTATAGGTAGCGGGGTCCATGTAGGCGGTGTGCTCATCACCGAGGGCATTCAGGGCGCCTTCGATCGCACCCCGCATGAGCTTCACATCGTCGACGGGTTGATCTACGTACTCGTCATGGATGATGTTCCAGGCCTGCCAGAATGGAGCGAACAGCTCTTCGCTGTTATCCGGTGGGTTCTCGTCGAACGTAGGCTGCGGTGTCGATTCACCCAGCAGCTGGGTTTCGAACCCGGATAGCACGCCGCCAGTTCCCAGGCGGCCGATGACCACTCCATAGAGTATGCCAACCACAAACACGCATGAAGTCAGCACCAGGCCGA
The DNA here is from genome assembly GCA_037379555.1 of Anaerolineales bacterium. Classification (GTDB taxonomy): domain Bacteria; phylum Chloroflexota; class Anaerolineae; order Anaerolineales; family E44-bin32; genus E44-bin32. The sequence continues at coordinate 21,280 of JARRJK010000055.1, forward strand.
CGGTTATGCCGATGACCCATATTTTGCTTTTCGATTGCATGAAAAAACCTCACCTGAATCGTCTCAGATCCGTGTGAGGATATCACAGGAATATAAGAAATCTGTGAATTCTAAGGAATCCGCTTTACCCCCGGCTATTCAGCCAGCGTTGGAGGAGTGGTTCGTAGCCCTCACTCCCGGCCAGTTCGGTGTATTCGAGCAGGGCGAATCCGTCGAGTGGATACAGAGGATGGCATGAAGTCGGCCAGGCGCCGTGCGGCGCTTCCACGACCGCATCGACAACACCGCCGATGATATCGGCCTTCTCGAGCGCGTCGACTATCTCCTCGGCTGTAATGATCACAGACTCCGAAACGAGCGCCAGCTCGCGATCCACACCCTGATTGCCACCGATGAGCGCATTCCCCTGACGATCGGCTTTCAGGGCGTGAATCACGGCGACGTCTGAGGAGATTGCTGGAAAGGCGGTGAGCGTTTCACCACTGTACGGGTCCTGGATCGATTTCACGTCGGGCCGCAGTTTCAATAAGTCCGTTCCCTGCCATGCTGTGGAGGGCATGAAGCCAACCCCGGCCATCTCCGCCCGCAGCCCGAAAGCCATGCTAGCTTCAGTCTCCTCGATGATGTTGATCTCGCCACGGCCTGCGGCTGCGGTATAGTGCGGCGCCAGGCCAAAGACCTCGAGCCCGAAGTAACACGTGCGGACGGATGCTACCATCCCGGCCCCAACCAGCATGTCGCTTTCGATGCCTGCGGTGAAGCAAATCAGCTGCAGCCCGCTCGGGGTGCCATCGCGTCGATAGCGGCGCAACAACTCCAGAGCGAAGGCGAATGGACGCCGGTAAAGCGTGACACCTCCAAATGCCAGCCTGCAGCCGGAAGCCGGGAGCATGGCGGCTGCTTCGGCCAGGGGTAACAGTTTGTCAGGATTCTTCCTGGATGGTTTGGTCACGGTCTTCCTCGAGTGAAGCAATACTGCGGCGCAGATCCGAAAGCGCCTGGTCCTCGGATGCCCAAGGGTTGCGAATGTAGCGGATGGCGCGATCGAGTGTGCTGGCTTGCCCGCTGTTCACCGCCCGCAGCGCACTCAATGCCAGGCCGACATTGACCAGGATGACGAGAGTAACCACCCCACAGACGATCAGCCAGCCATTCTCCATGGTAGGGGCAGCTCTCAAGCCCGCTTCAAGCCGGCAAGCACGCCGGGCAGTTCCGCAATGCGGGGAATCATGTAATGCCTCCCATCTGCTTGCTCTTGCGGCCCTACAAGGATTGTCTGCATGCCGAGCTCCGCTGCGGGTTGCAGGTTGGCGAGGCGGTCATCCACCAGCACACAGGCAGCCGGAGGCGGGTCACCGGCGATCGAAAGTGCGCGGCGATAGGCGCCTGGAAGCGGCTTGTTTTCGTACTCCATTGCCATAATATCGATGATCTCGAATTCAAGGTCGAGGATGCCCAGTCGTTGCAGAACACGTTCGATATATGGCCGGTAAGCATTGGTGAAGTAGTAAACACGCAGCGGCAGCGATTGGAGCATGCTTCGAAGCTCAGGATCAGGCTCCAGAAGCCGCTCGACAGGCACGTCGTGGACATATTCCAGGTAGTCGCCAGCCTCGACCTCGAATTCAGCCTGCAGTCCACGCAACGTTGTTCCATACTGCTGAAGAAAACGCTGCCGGAGCGCCTCGCTTTCTGCAGGCGGTATCCCCATCTGGTTCTCGATGTAGGTCTGGATCCGCCCACGAACGGCAGCCCACAACCCGCAGGAACGCGAATAAAGCGTATCGTCGACGTCAAGGAAGAGGACTTCCGGCTCATTCATTCGAAAGGGTCATCCTTGGTCCAGACACGCTGGGTTCCGTCGCGCGGCGTCGGCAAGTTCCGTCCGAAGAAAATCCACCAGATCGAGGTCAGGCAGATCGAAATTCCGAAACCTGTAAGCCATGCAGTCCAGCTGTCTCGATACGCAGCCCAGCGCATCGAGAGGAAGATCGTCGGCAGCACCAAGAAGATGAATGTGACGAATCGACGTTTCGGTACGGTCCGCAGCAGGGCCAGCAGCGAAAGTGTGAAGGCGATCGCAAGGAATAGAGTCGCAAGCCAATCCATGCGCGGCAGTATAAAGTGTGCTGGTCGCAGGTGTCAACCGGCTCCTGGATATGTATAATCTGGCGGAAGGAGGTTCGCTTGGGCATCCATGTGCTGCCGGAGACGGTGAGTTCGGCAATCGCGGCCGGAGAGGTAATCGAACGGCCGGCGTCGGTTGTGAAAGAACTCGTCGAAAACTCCATCGATGCAGGCGCGACGCGCATTCAAATCACGACCGAAGACGGTGGGATTAAGCGTATCCTCGTCCACGACGACGGCGCCGGCATTGCAGCGGGCGAGCTGCCTCTCGCCGTGGCGCGATTCGCGACCTCCAAATTGAACTCAGCCGAAGACTTGCAGGCAATTCAGACACTCGGCTTCCGGGGGGAAGCGCTGGCTTCGATTGGCGCTGTCGCCAATCTGAAAGTCCAGAGCCGGACCGGAGATTCGGCTGCTGGAGCGGCGATCGAGGTTCGTGGGGGTGAAACCGGTGCCGTCGAGAGAATCGGGATGGCTGAGGGGACGATGGTTCAGGTGTCGAATCTCTTCTTCAACGTGCCTGCGAGGCGGAAGTTCCTCAAAGCTGAATCAACTGAGAAGCGCTGGATCTCCACTCTTGTCAGCCGGTACGCGATGGCCTATCCACAAATTCAATTCAGACTGGAGCAGGATGGCCGGCTGCAACTCGAGACAAGCGGGAGTGGGAATGCGAGAGAGGTCATCACCAGCGTCTTCGGGGTCGAGATCGGAAAAGCCCTGATCGAAGTTGATACGCAGATTCAGGCAGAGCATGGCGCGCTGCGTGGCTTCGTCAGCCCACCTGCCATCACGCGCAGCAACCGGCGCGAGATCACATTCTTCGTCAATGGCCGCTGGATCCAGGATGCAAGCCTGGCTGCTGCAGTGACCCAGGCGTACCACACCCTGCTGATGGTTGGTCGCTATCCTCTTGTTGTGATCTATCTTGATTTGCCGCCGGCTAAAATTGATGTCAATGTGCACCCGGCGAAAGCCGAGATCCGGTTCCAGGATCCACGCGCAGTATTCTCCCTCGTCCAACGCTCAGTCAGGGGTGCATTGATCGGTCAGGCGCCCGCGCCGGAGATGGCCATGCGCTGGCCGGATTCCAATATCAGGCCTGGCGGCGGTGGCATCGACTCTACATGGCAGTTCGCCGGTTCCTTTAGCGACAATCAGTCCGAATCCGATGAAGTGCGGTTGCAGCCGGCGCTTGCTGCTGGAGGCGTTCCGCTGCTGAGACCGGTTGGACAGGTGGGCTCCGCCTACCTCGTCGCGGAAGGGCCGGATGGCCTTTACTTGATAGACCAGCATGCTGCCCATGAGCGTGTCCTGTTCGACCGGATGATGGCTGCTCATGCAGGTGGGATGCTTGGGTCTCAAAGGCTGTTGGAACCGGTCGTGGTCGAACTGACACCTTCCCAGGCTGAGCTGCTCAAGGATCAGTGGAATGTACTGCCAGAACTTGGCTTCGACGTGGAGGAGTTTGGTGCGCGCTCTTACCGGGTGCGGGCAATCCCTGCTGTGATGGGCGCTCGCAATCCGGCAATTGCCCTTCGATCGCTAGTTGAGACTCTTGAAGAGGATGAACAGCCGTTCGAGAAGGAACGGGAAGCGAAATTGATCGCCCGTATTTGCAAGGCTGCAGCAGTTAAAGCAGGACAGGTGCTGTCGCTGGAGGAGCAGTCGCAGTTGCTGCGGGATCTTGAGGCTTCGCGATCCCCCCGGACATGCCCACATGGCCGTCCGACGCTGATTCACCTCTCAGTCGACGCGCTCGAGCGGCAATTCGGCCGGCGCTAATCCTGGAAAATGCCTTCCTCGCTGCTGCCACTCGGCAGCGTCACGATGAATTTCGTCCCCTTGCCGACGGTGCTATCAACCTCTATCGTTCCACCGTGCGCCTGAACGATGCGGTTAGCGATCGCCAGACCCAGGCCAGTTCCCGCAGTGCGTGCCTCCTGTTCAGGAACTCGGTAGAAACGGTCGAAGAGGTGCGGCAGGCTCTCGCGGGGGATACCGCGTCCGTTATCTTCGATCATCATCTGGAGCGAGCCATCCTTGGTGTGGATCGAAACACGGACCCAGCCTCCACTCTTATTGTATTTGATCGCATTCGTCATCAGGTTCAACAGCAACCGCTTAAGCTGGCCCCGGTCACCTGAGACGGTCGGTACGCCATGGTCAATATCCGTTTCGAGTGCGATATGCTCGGATTCCGCCTGGATGCGCAGGATCTCGATGCACTCGCGAACCAGACCTTCCAGGTATATCGGTTCGCGTTCAAGCCTTGCGCGGCCAGACTCGAGCCGGGATAGTTCGAGGAAGTTAGTGGTCATGTCATTCAGGCGCTGTACTTCCCCGTAGATTGTTTGACCGATCTTTCTGCGCTGCTCATCTTCCAGTTCCGAACGCTGGAGCAGGTGTACGGCAGCCGAAAGGGCGGAGAGCGGGGTGCGCAGCTCATGCACCATCTCAGCGATCAGGTCGCTTTGCTTGAAAAGGCGGGAGTTCTCGATTGCGATCGCCGCTTGAGC
>JARRJK010000056.1:0-14760 GCA_037379555.1 Anaerolineales bacterium
CACAGCCAGGGTGAATACCCCGTCCAGGGCCTTGAAGAATTCATTCAGATCCAGGCCAATCTCGTCCGACAGCAGGTCGACCGCTTCAGCCACATCCTCCCCGGTCCCCATCGTCTCGAGCGACCTCTGGTAGTCCTCCCAGAAGTTCTCCATCGGGAAGCCGCCGATGAAGGCCACGCTGCTGGCCGGCACATGGTCGGGTGAACCGGGCTGTACCATGAAGGTCGGATAAGGCTCTTCGAACCTCTCCGTATAGGCTTCCTCATCGATCGAACCGACGATATCCAGCTGAAGGCCGGCATCAACGATGGAAAGCGTCATCGCGTAGCCCCGGATGATGTCGAACTGGTTGGTTATGAATTCGAATCCGGGCATGTCTTCGTAGATGCCATTAAGCTTTTCGCCGGATGTGAAGATCGTCAGGCCGCGGCCTTTATGCAAATCACCCTGCAGCGACTTGAAGTCCGGGCTGTCAGCCAATGATTCGCCTACGAAAGCATCGATCGCCCGCTCGATGTCGTCGGCGTATTGGCTGACAAGAACCACGCTCTTGTAGCGCGTGTAAGCCAGCCTATCACCTGGATCGTCTGAATCCCAGTAGGTGATCGTCGCACCGCGGTACTCCGTGGTTTCGCTAGTCAAATCGCTGTTCTCTGTCCACTTGTCACCGACCAGCTCGAGGAACGCATCCGCCTTGGCGCCTTCACGCGCTTCGATAGCAATCAGGAAGCGGATATCCGGCTCAACCGACGAGTACCCGAAAAGATCGAAACCGCTCATATCGAGCCTCAGCAAACCGATGCCGATGTACTGCCCGATCCAGGGCATGACATCGTCGGTTAGAGTGATTCCCAGGTCCTGCTCCAGGCTCTCATCGATCTGCGCGAGAATGTCCGCGTAGTCCTGGACCTCTGCGTCCTCGACTTTCGATGAGAAGGGCGTGATGATCCGGTCCAGCGTCTCCGGGCTGAAGTTCCGCAGGTCGAACCCGAAGTAGAAGGTCGTATCCGGAGGCATCGCCTCCATCGCGGCATCGTAGCGGCCAGCAAGGCGATCAAGTAGGTGCAGATTGAATGGATCTGCAAGCACGATGATGGCAACCGCTGCGATAAGGGCCAGGACCACACCCGCGATGATCCCGGCGCGGGTGCTGCGCCTGGCGGATTGACCGGTCCCGGGTTCGGCCGGAGCCGGAGCTGTTTCCGGCGGAACGCCTGCCGGCTCTCCCCCTCCCATTTGGTTTTGGTCTTCCTTCGGATCAAAATCCTGCTCGTCCATCGTCGTGCCCTCCCTTTAATCCATTAGCCGGTGCTCTGGCCAAGAGTGCCGTCGGTATCAGCGCCGCAGCGCAAACAGCGCCGGCGATTAAAAAACTCTCATCGATGACGATCTCAGCAGCACGCACCACCGCCTGAACCGTCTCGGCGAGCGTCATCGAAGGAGAAAGCATCTGCTCATACAACACCCCCGTCCTGTGCAGGCCGAACGTCGTGATGCTGGAAACCCCGATCCTCAACCCCACCAGGCGCAGGATGATCACCAGTCCTGAGGCGATCCCGCGGTCCGTGTCCGGCGCCGCATCAACCGCTGCCGTGGCAATCGGCGCCAGTGTGAGGCCGAATCCGATCCCCGTGAGAACGAGATGGGGGACCATCTCTCCATAAGTGGTGGTCGCCCGCCAGGTGGACATCAACCCGAATCCAGCTAAGGCAAGCAGGATACCTGCGACACCAGGCCAGCGGTATCCCCGCCGCGCCGTCCACCAGCCACCGGGTACTGCCGTAAGCGCCATTGGAACGGTCAATGCTGAAAGCATCCAGCCGCTTTCCCATGCGCCCTGTTCGAGATTATTAACCATCAGCGTGTTTATGAACAATGGTACGTTGGCGATAGCAATAAACAAACTGAAGCCAATCAGGAAATTCGCGCCAGCCGCCGGTGTAAAATTTGGGCGGCGGAAGAGACCGAGCGGTATCAGCGGGCTGCGGCTGCGCGCCTGCCAACCAATAAAAATGAACAGCAGCATTGCGCCTGCCCCGAGCTGGGCCAGGTCGACCGCGGCGGTGTCGCCGGCTGAAGTCAGCGCACCGCCTGCCTCGGGTGATCCCAATCCGAGGTTTATGAACGTCAGGCTGGCTGCGATCAAGGCCGCCCCCAGCCAGTCCATGCGTCCACGCACCCGTGGAAACGGCAGGCCGCGCAGCGCGAAAACAATTAAGAGAAATGCAATCAGGCAGGCTGGAAGGTTCAACCAGAAGATCAAGCGCCAGTTGAAAGTCCGTACGATGATGCCGCCGTACAGGTGGCCGACAACCCATCCCGCAGTGTCAACCGCGGCGATGAAACCTAGCGGCCGCGAGCGCTCGCCGGCTGGATAAATATCCCCCACCAGCGCCATGCCTACGGGGACCATCGCCCCTCCGCCGAAGGCCTGGATCATCCGTGCTCCAATTAAAGCCAGCAGGCCAACGCGCGCAGGGTCGGGGCGGCCTGAGGCCAGCAGGTAGTAAGCCCGCAGCATGAGTTGCGTCGGCCAGCCGTCGGCGACGGCTACGAGGTATGAACCGAAGGCGAAGATCGCGAGCGCCAGCAGGAAGATCCGGCGTCGCCCATACAGATCCGACAGGCGGCCCATGAAGGTCATCGCAACGCTGTACGCCAGCAGGTAGCCGGTGACGATCCACGCCGCTTCGTCTAATCCGGTCTGGATCGGGATCTCGAGATCGAAGATGACCTGCGGCAGGACGGCGGAGACGACGGTCAAATCCAGCGCGCCAATGAAGATCGGCAGGCTGATCAGCGCCAGTATCCAGCGCTTCGATACAGCCGGTGTGTTCGAAAAGACGGCTGTCATCGTTCATCCGGCGGGCGAATCTCGGCCACTTCACCGAAATCCCACAAATCGACCGACCAGACGGTGGATTCTCCTCCGTCCCCACCCGGTTCCTGCATCATCATCCGCTGAAGGTAGAAGGTACCGGGTTCAATCCACAACTTGACATCGATCACCCCGGGGCCGATCAAGCCGTAGCTGAGCGTGGAGATCCTCCCACCATCCAGCCGGCCCTCAATCTCATACAGGTCGACCCCGGGCAGGTCTTCCAGTTCCACAACGCCGGCCAATGTCAGCTGGCTCAAGTCGCTGCGCAGCATGGCAGGGATGCCGGTCTCAGGAGCGAAAAGCAGCGCCGGATTAAAGCCCTGCTCCGCTGGATACTCCTGCCAGCTACCCGAAAATGGATTCGTCTCCCAATAACGTCCATCCAGGCTGATTGCCTGGACGTCGAGCACAGCCCCTGGTGCGATCACCCGCACCGCTGCCCGGGCGCGGTCAGGAGCCACAAAATCACCCTCCACGCGCCGCAGACTGATCGACTGCTCTTCGCTGAGAAACGCCGGTGCTCCTGTTCGCTCGATCAGGAAGTGAAACCCGGGCAACGAACTCATCGCTTCCGCTGACCGTTCAACGATTTCTTGAGGTGGTAAAAGGGGAACGGATGGGCCTGCACAGGCAGCGAGAAGAATCGTCAGGAAAGCAACCAGCGTGGGTTGGCGGGGAGTGACACGCATGGATCCAGACCAGTTTCCCGTTTAGACTTCCCGAAGCACTGCGTCTCTAGTTAATGCAGTCTAGCATAGTTTCGCCGCATTCCAGCCCAACACAAAGTGCCCGGATCCGCAACGGATCGGGGACCGCGACTTGCGTCTTGAAGATGAAACCGCTGAACTGTGAGCTTCACCGGCCCCAAGCCCGGCCCGGCAAAGATAATAGCCTGGCCAGCTGTTCGCTCATTCCCAGCTGGCCAGTTGATCACTCCTGCATCAGGCGGTGATTCCGCAGCACGCTGCTTAATTGGTCCGAGTCGAAGTCTGAGAAGACCTCTCCCTCCACGTCAAACGTCGGCAGGACGAGGTTGTCGTTGTTCCAAGCCCGGACCTGGTCGCTGGCACCCGGGACGCGGTAGACGTCAACTTCGGTGTAGGTGATGCCATGCTCATTCAGCCAGGCGCGGGCCTGTCGGCAATCGCTGCAGTAGGGTGAGCAGTACATGACGATGCCGCCATGCGGAAGCTCCACCGGCTCCCGCTCGAGTTTCGCCTTCACGCCGGTGGTATCGATCTCACGCACCTTGCTCAGGATTAAATCGTTGTCCGGCTGTTCGTCTTCATCTTCATAAATATTCTGGTAGCGGAGCACACCTTCATGATCGAGGATGAAGATCGCCCGCATGCTTGCTCCGTCATCATCGAGGATGCCATAGGTGTCGATTACGGCACCATGTGGCCAGAAATCGCTCAGCAGCGGAAAAGTGATTCCGCCCAGGCTTTCGGACCAGGCTCGCAAACAGGGGATGTGGTCAACGCTGATGCCCAGGACCTGGGCGTTGGATCCGGCGTACTCAGCCTGCGTGGCTTCGAACACCTGGATCTCGTTCGTTCAAACCGGTGTCCAGGCCAGCGGGAAGAAGGCCAGCACGACATTCTTGCCGCGTAGCTGGCTTAGATCGACCTCACCGCCGAGGTGTGACGGGAGCTTGAATGTGGGGGCGGGCTTTCCGATCTCTAGTGTCATGGAACCAACTCCTGATCCTGGTTTGAACTCACGGCCGTCGGAAGCGGAAGCGATGTCTCGGCGGCTCTCGGGTCAAGTATAAATGCGGATCACACGCTGTGCGATGCCGCTTGTGACTTCGTAGTTTATCGTGTTCCAGCGGTCGCCGATGCCTTCGGCCGTAATGCTCTCTCCGCCCTGTTGCCCGATCAGCACCACCTGCATCCCTGGTTCCGCCGTGGGAAGCGCATCGAGGTTGACCATAATGTAGTCCATCGTCACCCGGCCGACCACCGGGCAGCGAGCACCCGCGATCAAGACCTCATTCATACCGGTCCGGCGGAACCCATCCGCATAGCCCACCGGCACGGTGCCGATGCGCTCCCGGCGGGACGAGTGATAGATATGGCCGTAGCTGACGCCCCTGTCCGGCTCGATGGTCTTAACCTGCACCAGCTGGCTTTTCCAGCTTAGCGCCGGCTTGATCTCATCCGGCAGCGGGCATTCACGCGAGGGCAGCAAGCCGTACATGGCGATGCCAATCCGGATGGCGTCATGCCATGTATCGGGGAAGCGGAGCGAGGCTGCCGAATTCGCGGCGTGGATCATGCCGGGCTCGACGCCGGCCTCGTCGAGCTGCTCGAGCACCTGCAGGAAGCGGGCATGCTGTTCAAGGGTCGGGGCCGGGTCCTTCTCGTCAGCCCTGGCAAAATGAGTGAAAATGCCCTCCATGCGACAACCCGTCAGCTGGTCCGCGAGCTGCGCCAACCTCAGCACTTGCTCGGGCCGCGTCCCCAGCCGGCTCATGCCGGTGTCGACATTGAGATGGATGAGAGCCGTCTCGCCCAGGCCGCTGGCGATGGCGGAGGCATGCTCGATTTGGGCTTCGCTCCATACGGTCAGCGATACGCCGGATTGGATCATCTCCGCCACACGGTCAGGTGGGGTCCAGCCCAGAATCAGAATCGGGGCTTTGATGTCCGCCTGCCGCAGCTCCAGCGCCTCGTCAACCCTGGCCACCGCCAGCCGCGATGCCCCGCCCTCGAGGGCAGCGCGTGCCGATTCAACGGCGCCATGCCCATACGCGTTGGCCTTGACCACGGCTATCACATCGACCCCGGTCTTCTGCCGGAAAGCACCTACGTTGGCGCGGATTGCCGACAGATCGACCTCGACCCAGGTGGCGAAGCGCCCAATCGGATTCATGCCCAACAGTATAGGGAGGCCGTGGCGAGATGACAACTCTCCGAGACGGCGGGTATAATCGGCCAGCCCATGGCGGAAGATAATCGCCGACGCAGGAGATGTGGAATTCCATCTATGTTCGAATGGATTGAGGATGCGACCGACGGGCGCGCCCGCGCCGGCCGCTTCAGCACGCCGCACGGTGAGCTGAAGACACCGGTGTTCGCCCCCGTTGGCACCCAGGCTACGGTAAAAGCGCTGACACCCGCTCAACTCGAGGGGGCTGGCGCCACGCTTGTGCTCGCCAATACCTACCACCTCTACTTGCGTCCCGGGGCCGAGTTGGTCAGCCGCCAGGGCGGGCTGCACCAATTCATGGCCTGGAACGGACCGCTGCTGACGGATTCGGGAGGCTTCCAGGTGTTCTCGCTGGCCGATCAGCGCGAGATCGATGAGGATGGCGTCACCTTCCGCTCACACCTCGACGGATCCGAACACCGCTTCACTCCAGAATCGGTGATCGAGACCCAGGAGCTGCTGGGCGCCGATATCATCATGGCTTTCGATGTTTGCCCGGAACCCTACGATCGGGAGGAAAACGAGCGGGCGCTCGCCCTCACCCACGACTGGGCCATGCGCTGCAAATCAGCCAAACAGCGCCAGGATCAAGCGCTGTTCGGCATCACCCAGGGGGGCGTGTTTCCGGATCTGCGCCGGGCTTCGGCTGAGTTCATCGGCGCGCTCGACTTCCCCGGGAACGCGATCGGCGGCCTGTCGGTCGGCGAGACGAAGGACGAGATGCATGCCATGCTCGAGCTTCTCGATCAAAACCTGCCGCCAGACCGGCCGCGCTACCTGATGGGGGTCGGTTCGCCGCAGGACCTGGTCGAGAGCGTGCAGCGCGGTGTCGATATCTTCGACTGCGTCTTGCCGACGCGCATGGCGCGCAACCACTCTGCGCTCACCCGGCGCGGAAGGATGAATCTGCGCAAAGCGGTTTACGCTGAGGATGAACGCCCCCTGGATCCCGAGTGCGGGTGCTACACCTGCCGGACTTTTACCCGGGCTTACCTGCGCCATCTCTGCCTGGCGAAAGAAATGCTCGCCGGCAGCCTGCTTTCAATCCACAATATCTACATGCTGACCGCCCTCGCGGGCGATCTGCGCGCTGCAATCGAGGCCGGCGAAATCGATTCGTTCGCAGCCGAGTTTAAAACCGGCTACCAGACCCACCGGCCGGAGGCGATCTAGTTATGTCACTGGTTCAGGCGCTCGTGCTTGGCGTTGTGCAGGGTGCAACCGAATTCCTTCCCATCTCCTCCTCCGGGCACCTCGTGCTTGTGCCCTGGTTCCTGGGATGGACCTTCGAGTCCCGCTCGGCCTTCATCTTTGACGTGCTGGTGCAGTGGGGTACGATTCTGGCCGTGCTGCTTTATTTCCGGCGCGATCTGTTCGCAATCGGACTCGCCTGGCTGCGCGGCCTCGCGGCCGGCCAGCCCTTTGCAGACCCTCATGCCCGGCTCGGCTGGCTGCTGCTGCTCGCCAGCCTTCCGGCGGCGCTGATCGGCCTGACCCTCAAATCCACGGTGGAGAGAACCTTCGCCCAGCCCGCGGCCGTCTCAGCCTTCCTGCTGCTCACAGCTACCCTTCTCATCCTCAGCGAGCGCGTCAGCACCCGGCAGCGCCTGATCGAATCCTTGAATTGGCGTGATGGTCTGTTCATCGGGTTGGCGCAGGCGCTGGCCCTTTTTCCCGGCGTCTCGCGCTCGGGCTCGACCATCGCCGGCGGCCTCACCCGGGGACTGGAGCGGGCGGCTGCAGCGCGCTTCTCTTTCCTGCTCGCCGTTCCGACCATGATCGGCGCGGGTTTGATTGCCCTGCTTGACCTGCGCAACGCGACGGACGCCTCCGCGCAGCTCGGTCCGCTGCTCGTCGGATTCTTTGCTGCGGCAGTTGTCGGCTTTGCCGCGATCCACTTCCTGCTGGAATACCTGCGCAAACACCCGCTGACGGTCTTTGCCATCTACTGCCTGCTGCTCGGGATTGCCGGCCTGGTGCGCTATGCGTTCTCGGCTTGAAACCACCCTGCTGGCCTGCCTGCTACTCCTGTTCAGTGCTGGCTGCGCAGCCCCGGCAACCGAACTGCCCCCTCCCCGCACGACGTACATCGGAGTCACGCCGGCCTTCTCCGATCGGGCTTACGCTTGGCTGCAGGGCTTCGCTCCCTTCGATCCGACCCACGAACTCACGCTGCGCATCCTTCCGCTTGAAGCCGGCATCGAAGCGGCACAGGCCGGCGAGATCGACTTCCTGATTTCCGCGTCGGATCCACCGCAGGACTGGTTCGCCACACCCCTGGAGACCAGCGCTGTGCTGATCGTCACGCCCAGCAATGCCCGCCTGCGGGACCTGACACTGCGCCAGTTGCGGGAGATTTACATCGGCCAGACTACGGACTGGTCAGAGCTGGACGCAGGCCAGGGGCAGATCCAGCCGATGATGTACCCTGAAGGCGATGAACTGCGGACTGCATTTGAAGGCTTCGTGATGGAAGGCAACCGCTTCAGTTCGAACACCCGGCTGCTGCCGGATCCGGCCAGCATGGCGCAGGCGGTGGCTGGAACACCCGGGGCGATAGGTGTCATCCCCGACTACGCAACCATCACCGAACTGCACTCATTGACCCTCGCCAGCAGCACCCCCACCGAGCGGAAAATCAGCGATAGCCGTTACCCGCTGACAGTGACCGTTATCGCCTTCGCCCCATCCGAACCGGAGGGCCTGGCACGCACCTGGCTTGGCTGGATCCAGGCTGAAGAATAAGCAGCGGGGCTTGATCGCGGCCAAGTCCGATGCAAGGCGTTTAGACTTACCTGAAGCAGCACTCCCTTGCCCTTTCTCCGGTCAGGCTCAGCGGCACGCCGCCTCATCAAGTACCTTTCACCTATCCCTGACCAACTGCAAACCTCGGCTGCCCGGAGTATAATCAGACCGTCTTCGCCAGCCAGATATGCAAATGAATGTTTGTCGTTGACCGACTCTGAGGGCCGCGCTTCGGCAGACTGTGCGCGGATGTAGCCGCGCGTGGTAGAGCTATCATCACATCGGGAGCCGCGTGTATGAGCGAAAGCACCATCGACGATCACAAGGTGAACCGGGGCGAATGGGTCCGGGCCTGGGGCAACCGCCTGCAGATCCCGGAGGTTCTGTCTCACCTTGGGCCGGCATTCCTCGTCGGCCTCGGAGGCGGGTTGGGGGCGATCGTATTTCGCTGGCTGATCAACTTATTCACGCGTATCTCATTCAACTGGCTGCCGCAGGTCACGCAGGGCATGGGCATGTTCTTCCTTGTCCTGGCGCCCACCACCGGCGGCCTGATCGTTGGTTTCCTGATCACGCGCTACGCCCCAGAGGCGAAAGGCCACGGTGTCCCGGAAGTGATGGAAGCCGTGGCGCTCGAAGGCGGGCGCATCCGTCCGATCGTGGCCGTGATCAAGTCGGTCGCCTCCGCGATCACGATCGGTTCAGGCGGATCAGTCGGGCGGGAAGGACCGATCGTGCAAATCGGTTCCGCCCTCGGCTCAACGCTCGGCCAGAAGCTGAATTTCTCGGAGGAGCGTATCCGTAACTTGGTCGCCTGCGGCGCAGCGGCGGGCATCTCGGCCACATTCAATGCGCCGATCGCCGGATTCATCTTCGCCATGGAGGTGATCCTGGGCGATTTCGGCGTGCGGAACTTCAGCAGCGTGGCGATCGCCGCTGTCACAGCCGATGTCATCGGGCGCATCGCCTTTGGCGACCTGCCGGCCTTCGCCATCCCGACCTACGAGCTGGTCAGCCAATGGGAATACCTGCTCTATGCGGTGCTGGGCGTGCTGGCGGCGATCGTCGCAGCCTTCTACGTGAGAGTCGTGTACGGCGCGGAAGATTTCTTCAACAAGACCGTCAAGCTGCCCGAAATGGTCAAGCCTGCACTCGGCGGACTGTTGCTTGGTCTCTTCTCCCTCTTCTACATCAACTTCCTCGGCCTGCCCGATACGAACATACCGCACGTGTATGGCGTCGGCTATGACACGATCAGCACGGCTTTGCTCGGTAAGCTGACCATCAGCGCGGCTTTCGCGCTGATGGGAATCAAGATCCTCGCAACCGCGCTCACGATCGGGTCGGGTGGTTCGGGCGGCATCTTCGCACCCTCGCTCTTCATCGGCTCAACTCTTGGAGCCGGCCTTGGCGCCATGCTCACCCGCTTCCTGCCCGGCATCACCGGTCCGCAGGGCGCTTACGCGCTGGTCGGCATGGGCGCCGTCTTCGCCGGCGCAGCTCACGCCCCAATTACGGCCGTGCTGATCCTGTTCGAACTGACCGATGACTACCGCATCATCCTGCCGCTGATCATGGCGGCGGGAATCGCGACCATCCTGTCGCATCACTGGCTGCGGGGCGAGAGCATATACACCCTCAAGCTCAGCCGGCGCGGGATCCGCCTGCGTTCGGGTCGTGATGTCGATATCATGGAATCGGTCGCCGTGAGCGAAGTGATGAAGCACGAGCCGATCAGCGTCCAGCCAGACCTGCCCGCCTCGGAGCTGGCCGACCTCTTCCTGCGTCACAATAGCCATTCGTTCCCCGTTGTCGATGGGGACATGACCCTGCTGGGGATGGTGTCGCTCGCCGATTATCGTCGGGCAGCGCAGGGTAATCAGCCGCTCAAGGACCTGAAGGTGCTCGATATCGCAACCCGCAGGCCGCTTGTCGCCTATCCGGATGAGAGTCTGCGTGTCGTGCTGCGCCGCATGGCGCCGGCGGACCTGTCGCGCGTGCCAGTGCTCGACCGGACTCAGCCCACGCGCCTGGTCGGGGTGATCCGGCGTAACGATATCGTGCGGGCCTACGAGCGGGCCAGCGCCATGCAGGGTGAGAAGGTCCTGCAGGGCATGCCGAAACCGCCCGGGTCAGAGGTGGTCGAGTTCATCGTCAGTGATTCGTCGGCCAGTGTGGGCGAGAACCTGGCCCAGATTGGCCTGCCGCGTGAATGCGTTGTAGTCAGCATTGTGCGTAACGGCGAGGTCATCATCCCGCATGGGGATACCGTGCTTCAGCCGGGAGACCAGGTCACGATCCTGCTCGGCGGATGCCCGATTACCGATCTGCATCCCTTTTTCAAACCCGCCGCTGATCCGCCCCCGCCAGCGCCCGCCTAGGATTCCATCTCGAGAAATGGATTCCTGCGGCGCTCTTCCCCCACTGTCGTCGCGGGTCCATGTCCTGAGAATAGGCGTGTTTCATCTGGCAGCACCAGGATTTCCTCCCGGATGCTCGCCAGCAGCGCCTCCCAGTTTCCCCCGGGGAGATCGGTGCGGCCGACTCCCTGCTGGAAGATGAGATCCCCGCAGAATACAACTCCGATCGCCTGGTTGACGAAGATCACATGCCCCGGCGTATGCCCGGGAGTGTGCCGGACCTCGAAGGTTTCACCCCCGATGCGGAGCTGCATGCCAGCCTGCAGTTCGATCGTCGGCTCGGGGCCGGGGTCAAACGCGCTCATACCAAAGAGGGCTGCCCCACCCATGGCGCGCCACAGCGGCAGGTCGAGCGGGTGCAGCGCCACCGGAACCGGCGTATCGTAGGCGTCGGCCACGCCCGCCGCCCCGCCGAAGTGATCGAAGTGCGCGTGAGTCAGCCAGATCGAACCGATGCGCCAGCCGCGATCTGCAGCAGCCCGGGCAATGCGGTCTCCCTGCCAGGCGGGATCGATCACGATCGCCGATGCGGAGGATGAATCACCAACGAGATAGGTGTTCGTCTGGGCCAACCCGAGTTCCATTCGGATGACCTCCAGCTCGCCCAAGCGATAAGTCTCTGCGGTCAGGCTGCACCTCCATGCCTCAACTGCCATACCCTACCCGGGGATTGTACACGGGATTACCCCGACCTATAGAGCATGGACCGTTCGTTTAACCTCAGGCCAGAATTTCAACCATCGGCCGGGTTCTTGAGCGGACTCACGGGGACACCTCGAATGCGCCGGGGACGACACGCCCACTTTGCCTCCCCGAGCGAAGCCGAGGGGTCCCTGAGACACAGCACGGGAAATCGCAGCTCATGGCGGAAGCTGCCACTGATCCGAGTCAGGGTGAGCTGCGGTTCATGGCCGGCTGCCCGTTGTCCCCGCACCTCACGGGCGTTCCTCTCCCTCCGGATCCGGAATGACAAAAAGCGTCATCCAGAGGCGTCCCGTGAACCGGGCCAGGGCGGATGCGCCGCCTCCCACCGGGAGAGTGCTAGGCCGCGCTTTGCCTGACTTTCATAGGACCTCCCACAAACTTGGCCTATCACGCATGGCTTGCTATAGTACGGCGCGAGTGATCATATCCGGCCGCAGTTCCCGTAGACATGACACGCACTGTGGAGGCTTGCATGCCCAGCTACCCCCCCGAACCGTTCCGGATCAAGACGATCGAATCCATTCAACGCATATCCGCGGACGAGCGCGAAGCCGCACTGAAAGGGGTCGGATACAACATCTTCGGCCTGCACTCCGATCAGGTGTACATCGACCTGCTGACCGACTCCGGCACGGGCGCGATGAGCGACCGCCAGTGGGGGGCGTTGATGCAGGGCGATGAATCGTATGCCGGCGCCCGGTCATTCTTCCACCTGCAGGACGCGATGAATGCCATCTTCGGCTTCAAGCATTTCATGCCCACCCATCAGGGCCGGGCAGCCGAACACATCCTCAGCACCCTGCTCATTGCCCCGGGCCTCTCCATACCCTCCAACACACATTTCGACACGACCGAAGCCAACATTCGCGCTCGCGGCGGGCGCCCGGTCAACCTGGTGATCGATGAAGCCGCCGATCCGGCCCTGCCGCATCCCTTCAAAGGCAACATGGACATTGCCAAGCTGCGCGCCTTCATCGAAGCCACCGGGGTGGAGAACATCCCCTTCGGCATGACCACAATCACCAACAACGCCACCGGCGGACAGCCAGTCTCGATGCAGAACCTGCGCGAGACGAGCGCCGTCTACCGCGAGTCCGGTATCCCTTTCTTCATCGACGCCTGCCGCTACGCCGAGAACGCCTACTTCATTAAATTGCGTGAGCCGGGCTACGCGGATTCATCGCCGCTCGAGATCGCGCGCGAGATCTTCGCGCTGGCCGACGGCGCCACCATGAGCGCCAAGAAGGACGCCCTCGTCAACATCGGCGGCTTCCTGGCGATGAACGACGCTGATCTCTTCCAGCGCGCCAAGAACGAATTGATCCTGCGCGAGGGTTTTCCGACCTACGGCGGTCTGGCCGGCCGGGACCTGGAGGCGATGGCTGTGGGATTATGGGAGGGGCTGGATGAGGACTACCTGGCTTACCGGCTCGGGCAGACGGCCTATCTGGCGGAAGGCTTGATCGAGGCCGGCATACCGGTCGTTGAGCCGCCGGGGGGACACGCGGTTTACATCGATGCCGGCGGGCTGCTGCCTCACATCCCGCGCGAGCAGTTCCCGGGCCAGGCGCTGGCGGTTGAACTGTATCTCGAGGGTGGCGTGCGCGGCGTTGAGCTGGGTTCGGTCGCATTCGCTCACACCGATCCCGAAACCGGCGAGACCGAATACCCGCTGCTCGAGCTCGTGCGCCTGGCGATCCCGCGCCGCATGTACACCCAGGCTCACATGGACCACGTCATCGAGACGCTGCAGCGCATCGCCGCCCGCCGCGACTCCCTGCGCGGCTTTCGTATCGTCGAGGCCCCGGAGCTGCTGCGGCACTTCACCGCCCGCTTCGAACCGGTGGGGTGAATGCAGCCTGCCGGAAAGAAAGAAGGCCAGCCACAATCGGCTGGCCTTCTGGTGTCCTTCCAGGCTTACGGGGAATTGTAGGTCGCCCAATCGAAAGTCAGAGAACTCACATTAAGGCTCGTCACCCGCAGATAGCCGTACTTGCCGCTGCTGGTCCGGTAGCAGTAGATCCCGTGTTCGATGTCCCGGTCGGCAGCGGTCAGCACTGACGATTGACACTCGACGCCCGTCGGGACATCTGCGCGTTTTCCACCAAAGAGCGCATCGTGGCCGGGATCGATGACCGTGTGCACCACCATATGGGGAGGAAAGCCCTCCAAGGTCGTGCTGGCGTCATATTGAAAATCCGCCTCCGGGTTGCCGCAGGAGGAGGCCGCGCCGGCATCGAGGTCAAAGCACCAGCCATCGGGCAGGCTCTGGCCGGTTCCGCTCGATGCATACAGGGCGATCAACGGCGTCATCGGGATCAGCGGGATCACCAGGCCGCCCGAATCCGGATCGATCACCTCGATCTCGACCCAGAAGGCGACGTCGGCCCCAGCCCCGATTCCAAACAGGGCATCGTCAACGTTGCGGAGCATCCAGTAGCCCTGATACCCTCCTTCCGTGTCGAGGGCGATCAGGTCCACTGAGAGATCCAGCGTCTGGCCGGGCGAGACGACTCCGGGCAGCGCCTTGGCTGCCGGCCCGCTCATCGCGTCGCCGTGGCTGAAGACCAGGTCGTAGGACGAGGTCCAGGTGCAGGTGCCGGCGTTGCGCAGGCGCCAGGTCTTGGTGAAATGCTCGCCGGGATCGAAATCGGCACCGTCCTCGACGGTGACATCGGAGACGAAATCGATGCGGTCGGTGCAGCCGGTTTCGATCGGTGTCGGGGTCGCAGTCGGCACCAGGGTCGGTGATGGTTCCGTCGTTGGCTCATCGACTGGCGCTTCGGCCGTCTCCTGTGGCTGGGTTTCTTCAGTCGTGGGTTCGGCCGGGGCCGCTCCCTCCGTTGCGGTCATGGCCTCATCGACCCGGCGGGCGATCTCGGCCTGGTCATCGGACGAAAGTGCGTCCGTTTGAGCGGATTGACCTGGCAAATTGCAGGCCAGGGCTGATAGGGTGAGGGCGGCGATCGGAAGTAGCAGGGCAAGGTGTTTGCGTGACATCGTCTTACTCCTTTTTCAGTGGTTTCAATTTTATAACGGTTAGCCCCACCGGATTGTGACAGCCAGAAACGAAAA
>JARRJK010000057.1:0-15614 GCA_037379555.1 Anaerolineales bacterium
TTTATTCAAACCGGAGACTTGCAGCATGACGACCACCTTGTTTTCACCCAGGACGCGGCTGACGAACGAAAAACTGCCGTGGCGAGATCCGCCACCGCAGTTGTCCACCGCTCAACACAAAGCGCCTAGACCCTGATAGAGCAGGTCTTTCCGCTTACGTCTTGAGCGTGTCTATCCTCTGTCAGTCATTGGTCCGTTTGCGAAAATGCGCCTTTCATGCCGCCAGGAAAGGTTTCCAGTCTATATTCTATAGGGTCCCGAGATCCTGTCAACCAGGAATGAACCCACCGGATCTCGTCGATCTCTATCCGTGTTGAGCCGCCGCGTCAGGTTTTGGCCACCGGAAACTGGACTTCGGTGACCGTCTCTGGATCCTCCTGGCTGCCGTGGTCTGCTTCGCGCAGATACACCTCACGCGCCGGGCCCGAGATACGGTAACCGTTCTCATCAATCCACCGCATGATCGCGTCGTAGGCCTTGCCGATCGTGACAAGCGGTCCATGGTGGATGACGCAAGCCATCGTCTTCGCGCCAGGAAGTTCATAGACATGGATATACTCTGACTGCTGGACGTCTGCTTCAATTGGCTCGCAGACTTCAATATCCCAATCCCGTTCCTTGTACTCTTCATCATGATAGAGGCTGAGACAGGGGCCGGAGGGCTTGATCTTCTGATTCGAGAGATAGCCCTCGAGCTGCCGCCACAACCTGCCCTGCTCCGGCGGCGTTGGAACCACGCCGCGCACGCTGGCCACTTTTAAGCTCTCAATGTTCCTGATAACCACATCATATTGGCTCATGCTGTTCTCCCTCTCAATTTGCTCCAGGCGAGCTTCAACTCGTGCATATCGCTCGGTCTCCTCCTGCAATTGCTGGCGGATCTCGGCCTGCCTAAGTTTCAGCATGCCGCGTATCGCCTCTGCGCTCAATCCCTCCTCAAGCAAGCGACTGACCTCAGCGAGCGAGAACCCGAGGTCCTTGAGCGCCAGGATGCGGTTCAGGCGAGCCAGTTGATCGTAGTTGTAGTATCGATAACCGCTGGAGGCATCCACATGCACCGGCTCCAGCAATCCGACCTGATCGTAGTAGCGCAGGGTCTTGACCGGAACCTGGCTGAGTTTCGAGAAATCGCCGATGCGTATCACCTGATCAACCTCATGTAACTTATACGACCTCCGGCAGCTGGAGAGTCAAGAGGCAAATCGACAGAGAGCAGCTCATTTTCGACCGGATGCAGCCGTCAGACAAGGCCAACGGCACAGGCCAGGTGTGTGAAAGACAGCATGTGCGAAAGTTGAGTGCGGGTTGACGAGGCCGGGAGAGAGCCTCCAGGGGATATTGAGGCCGATATGGACTGCAAGCCGGAGCGATTGAATCAACACTCCTCACGAGGTAACATAGTAGGTAGAAACGATACGCTTGCCAGAGCAGATCCCTGAGCATGGGATCTGGCGGCATCCACGGATCAGGCTTAACCGGAATATGTCCTTAGTGAGTCTCCGACAGGAGCACGCAGTGGCTCAAGGACCGGACCAGCCTGGATCCACCCTCCACCAACCAATGATCGCACCGGGCGCTCTCTGCCAGGTGCCACACAAAAGGCGCATTCCCGGCAGCACGTGGCCGGGCGCAACTGGCTGAATTGTTGGCCGAATGCGGGAAACCCTCTCGGTCTTCCGCTTGATAAACGCGGGCAAAGGAGACCTATCCATGAATCATGAACTAACCGCAGAGCAGCTTCGGTATACCTGTGATCCCGAGTCATTGGGCTGTGTTTCCAGCAAGGAAATCAGTGCGCTAGAGCGGATTATCGGACAGGAAAGAGCTGCTCGCTCGTTGGAGTTCGGTCTGGGTATCGATACTGCGGGCTTTAATATCTACGTCGCCGGGCTGCCAGGAACCGGGAGGACGACCACCGTCCACCGATTCCTGGAGGATCGCGCCAAAGCCGCCGATGTCCCAAGCGATTGGTGTTACGTAAACAACTTCAAGGATCCCTCCCGCCCCCAGGCGCTGAAGCTGCCCCCGGGCAGAGCTAAGGAGTTTCAGTCTGACCTCAGCCATCTCATCGACGCTATCAAGCAGGACATTCGCGCTGCGTTCGAGAGCGAGGAATACATCACCCAAAAGCAGCAGACGGTGAAGCAATTCGAGAATCAGCGCGATGAGCTGATTCAGGAGATGAATAATAAAGCCACCAAAGCCGGCTTCCTCATCCAGGCCTCACCTGTCGGATTGGTAACCGTCCCATTGCGTGACGGAAAGCCGATACCGGAGGGTGAATTCGAGCAGCTCAGCCAGGAAGAGAAGGACCGCATCAGTAAGGAAGGGGAGAAGCTGCAGGCCGAGATCAACTCGACGATCCGACAGGCAAAGCGCTTTGAGCGACAGGCGGGGGAGGCCGTCGAAAAACTGGACCGGGAAGTTGTAGCCTACACGATCAAACATCCGATTGAGGAGCTGAAGGAAAAATATAGCCAGCTCCCTGACCTCATTGAATACCTGGAGGTCTTGCGGGAAGATATTCTCGAGAACTCGTCCCAGTTCAGGGCTGATTCCACTGAGGAGGAAACGCCTGCCATTCTGCGATTCGCCCAGCCGAAGGCCGACCTGAAACGTAGGTATCAGGTGAACGTGTTGATCGACAACGGCGAGCTCGAAGGCGCGCCGGTGATCATCGAGCGTAACCCGACCTACAGCAATCTGTTTGGGCGCATCGAGCAGGAAGCCCAATTCGGCGCGCTGATCACGGATTTCACCCTGATCCGCAGCGGCTCACTGCACCGGGCCAACGGTGGTTATCTGGTCATGGGGATCGACGACCTGCTCCGAAATCCCTTCTCGTGGGAGGGCCTCAAACGCGCCCTCGCAAACGGGGAGATCAGCATTGAGGATATCAGCGAACGGATCGGGTTGATCACAACCAAAAGCCTTCAGCCAAAGGCGATCCCGCTGTCAGTCAAGGTGCTGCTGATCGGCACAGCCGAGATCTACCATCTGCTGCGCGCCTTCGACGAGGATTTCAGCGAACTCTTCAAGGTGAAGGCGGAGTTCGACAGCCAGATGGATCGATCGGATGAGAATGTCAGCGACTATGCTTCCTTCGTCTGCACCATTTGTGAGGAAGAAGGCCTGCTGCACCTGGATGCCTCGGCGTTAGCCAAGGTCGTGGAGTATGGTTCACGTCTGGCCGAGGATCAATCGAAGCTCTCTACCCGTTTCCGGGATATCGCCGATATTCTGCGGGAGGCGAATTACTATGCCCGCCAGGAGCAATCAGAGCTCGTGGGGGCCAGCCATATCACAAAAGCCATCGACGAACGCATCTACCGCTCGAACCTCATCCAGGAGCGGATCGCGGAGATGATCGAGCGGGACATCATCAAGATCGAAAGCCGCGGCGAGCTCGTCGGCCAGGTGAACGGGCTTTCGGTGGTCGAACTTGGCGATCTGGCCTTTGGCCGGCCGAGCCGGATCACAGCCAGCGTCAGTCTCGGGCGCGAGGGCTTGATCGACATCGAGCGGGAGGCGAATTTGGGCGGGCCGATCCACACCAAGGGGGTGATGATCATCTCCGGCTACCTGGCCGAGAAATTCGCTCAGGATAAGCCGCTCAGCCTTTCGGCGCGTCTGGTGTTCGAACAGAGCTACTCCGGGGTGGAGGGCGATTCGGCTTCCTCCACAGAGCTGTACGCGATCCTCTCGAGCCTCTCCGGCGTTCCCATCAAGCAGAGCATCGCCGTAACCGGTTCGGTAAACCAGAAGGGTGAAATCCAGGCGATCGGCGGTGTCAATGAAAAAATCGAGGGCTATTTCGAGGTCTGCAAGGCGAAGGGGCTCAACGGCAAGCAGGGGGTGATGATCCCGCAGAGCAATGTTGAGAACCTAATGCTGAAGGAAGATGTGGTCGAGGCTGTTCAGGAGGGAAAGTTCCACATCTGGCCGGTGAGCACGATCGACGAGGGAATTGAGATCCTGACCGGTATAAAGGCAGGGGAGAGGCTTGAGGACGGGGCGTTCGAAGAGGGATCGCTCAATTCCAGAGTCAACCAGCAACTGCTGGTATACGCTGAAAGCCTGCGTGATTTCTCGCGTTCAGAACACACGCACTCGGCGTTCTAGGGCGCAAGGTTGAACGCGGGACCATCTAAAACCAGGCCAGGCTCTGAAAGCCAGGACGAACATGCAGGGGCACGACTCTGCCGTGCCCCTGCAGTAGGTTATTCGATCGCGTACGCCCGCTCAAACTGACTGTTGTACAGCTCGGCGTAGAACCCATTCTGCTCGAGCAGCTGCTCATGTTTACCCTGCTCGACGATATCGCCCTCATTCATCACCAGAATCCAGTCGGCGTTGCGGATCGTCGAGAGGCGGTGGGCGATGATAAAGCTGGTGCGGTTCTTCATCAGCTGCTCCATCGCCTGCTGAATGAGCACCTCTGTGCGGGTATCGACGGAGCTCGTCGCCTCATCCAGGATCAGCATGCGCGGGTTGGTGACGAAGGCACGGGCGATCGTCAGCAGCTGTTTTTGTCCCTGGGAGATATTCGTCGCATCCTCATTCAGCACCAGACTGTAGCCTTCGGGCAAGGTACGTACGAAGTGGTCGACATGCGCCATGCGGGCCGCGGCGATCACCTCGTCATCGCTGGCACCCGGCCATCCATAGCGAATGTTCTCCATGATCGTGTCGTTATAAAGCCAGGTATCCTGCAGCACCATGCCGAACATGCAGCGCAGGTCCTCACGGCGGAAGTCCTTGATGTTGTGTCCATCGACGAGGATCGCCCCGCTGTTGACGTCATAGAAGCGCATCAACAGCTTGACCATCGTCGTCTTGCCGGCGCCGGTCGGTCCGACGAGCGCGATCTTCTGCCCGGGCTGGACATCCGCCGAGAAGTCCTTGATCACGACCTTCTCCGGGCTGTAGCCAAACCTGACATTGCGGAACTCGACATGCCCTGCGATATCATCGACCTCGACCGGATGCTCAGCGTCGGGGATCTCTTCTTCCTCATCCAGGAATTCGAAGATCCGTTCAGCCGCGGCAGCGGTCTGCTGCAGGACGTTCGAGATATTGGCGATCTGCGTGATCGGTTGCGTGAAGTTGCGCACATATTGGATGAAAGCCTGGATATCCCCGACGGTGATCGCATTGCGAATCGCCAGGTAGCCGCCCATGACGGCGATGCCGACGTATCCCAGGTTGCCGACGAAGCGCATGATCGGGAACAGCAAGCCAGACAGGAACTGCGACTTCCAGGCGGAGTCGAAAAGCGTGTCGTTCAATCCGCTGAAGGTCTTGATGCTGCGTTCCTCACCGTTGAAGGCCTTCATCACCCGGTGGCCGCCGAACATCTCCTCGACATGACCGTTGACATGACCAAGATAATCCTGCTGCTGGGTGAAGTATTTCTGCGATTGGCGCACGACCAGCACAACGATGCCCATCGAGAGTGGGATGATCAGCAGGGCGATGATCGTCATCTGCCAGCTGATCGAGAGCATCATTACCAGCACACCGATTACTGTCACGGTAGAGGTGATGATCTGCGACAGGCTCTGGTTCAGCGTCTGGTTGATCGTGTCGACATCATTGGTGATGTGCGCCAGCACTTCACCCTGGCTGACCCGATCGAAGTACTTGAAGGGCAACGTGTTGATCTTGCGTGAGATGTCCTGGCGCAAGCGGTAGGCGATATCGATCGAGATGTTCGCCATGATCCAGCTCTGGATGAAGCTGAAAGCCGCTGAAGCCAGGTACAGCCCCAGGGTGATCAGGATGATGTTGCCGATATAGGTGAAATCAATGCCTGTCCCGGTTCCGGTGATCTGGCCCAGCACGCCTTCGAACAGTTTGGTGGTCGCCTTTCCGAGAACCTTCGGTCCGATGATCGTGAACACCGTCGAGGCGATGGCGAACAACATCACGACCAGGATCGCGATCCGGTAAGAGCCAAGATAGCGGATCAGTTTAAGCATCGTGCCTTTGAAGTTGCGCGCCCTATCGCCTTTCATCATGGCCATCGGGCCGCCATGGCCCATCGGGCCGCCGCGCCGGCGACCGGGTCCGATAACCGGTCTGCGTTCCGAGCTTGAGGATCCGCGTCCGTCGGTCATAGCAGCTCCTCCCGGCTCAACTGCGAAAGCGCAATTTCCTGATAGGTCTCGCAAGTTTGCATCAGATCTTGATGGCTGCCCTTCCCAACCACGCGCCCTTCTTCGAGCACAATGATCTGGTCAGCGTTTTTCACGGTAGCCACACGCTGCGTGACCAGCAGCACTGTGCTGTCGCCGGTCTTTTCTTTCAGCTCCCTGCGCAGTGCAGAATCGGTCTTGAAATCGAGCGCTGAGAAGCTGTCATCGAAGATGAAGATCGGCGGCTTTTTGACCAGTGCGCGAGCGATCGCCAGGCGTTGCTTCTGGCCTCCAGAGACATTCCCCCCGCCCTGGGCGATCTCAGCTTGAAATCCCTCCGGTTTGGCGAAGATGAACTCACTCGCCTGGGCAATGTCGGCCGCTTCTTGAAGCGTTTCATCGCTGGCGTCCTCATCCGCGTAGCGCAGGTTGCTCTCGATCGTGCCCGAAAAGAGCGTGCCCTGCTGCGGGACGTAGCCGATCTTATCGCGCAGGTCGCTCTGACGGACCTCGCGCACATCGATCCCGTCCAGATAGACGGCGCCTCCCGATACGTCATAAAAGCGCGGTATCAGGTTGATGACCGTGGATTTCCCGCAGCCGGTGGAGCCAATGAAAGCCGTCGTCTCACCCGGGCGGGCGGTGAAGTTGATATTGTGCAAGACGTCGTCAAGCGCCCCGGGGTAGCGGAAGGAGACATCTCGAAACTCGATCTCAGGCACGAAAGGCTTCTTGAGCTCACTTGGTTGCTCAGGGTCGGTGATGCTGAGCTTGGTTTCGAGGACGTCGGCGATGCGCCCGCCGGAGACAGAGGCGCGCGGCAGGAAGATGAACATCATCGACATCATCAGGAAGGCAAAGACGATCTGGATCGCGTACTGCATGAACGCCATCATGTCGCCGACCTGTATGTTGGCTTCGGCGACCTGATGCGCACCGACCCAGATGATCCCGACCGACAACAGGTTCATCAGCATCATGATCACCGGCATCATCGTCACCATCACCCGTGCCACGAACAGGCTGGTGTCGGCCAGGTCCTGGTTGGCGCGATCGAAGCGCTGCTCTTCATCCTCCTGCTTGTTGAACGCCCGGATGACCATCATGCCCGAGAGGTTCTCGCGCGTCACCAGATTCAGGCGGTCGATCAGGCTCTGCATGATCCTGAATTTGGGCAGCGAGATGGAGAAAACGCTCAGGATCAGTCCCAGCAGCACAACGACCGCCAGGGCGATGATCCACCACATATTGGCGCTTTTATCGATCGCCCGGATCACGCCGCCAATGCCGATGATCGGCGCGTAGAAGACCATGCGGATCATCATGAAGATCACCATCTGGACCTGGGTGATGTCGTTCGTAGAGCGCGTGACGAGCGAGGCGGTCGAGAACTTATCAAACTCTGCGCTAGAGAAGTTCTCCACCCGTTCGAATGCCGCCAGGCGAATGTCGCGTGCGGCGCCGGCCGCTGTCCGTGATGCCAGATAACCCACAGCGATCGTACATGCCCCGCCCAGCAAGGATATGAGCAACATGATGCCGCCCGTGCTCAGGATGTAGTTTGTCTGCAGCCTGCCGGTGTCGATGCCCAGCGCCTGGTACTCGGTTTTGACCGCGCCCACAGCCATCTGGTTGATCATGCTATCCCCGAGGCTGGAGAACTGGGCATTGATTTTGTCGGTGATCGCTGAGCGCTGAGCAGCCGGCATCTGCTGCAGGAGCGTAAGAGGGTCGACTCCTGCCGGCAGCTTCGACAGGTCGATTCCGAGCTGCTGGGCCATCGCCTGTGCCTGCTCCGGGTTCGCCGTCATCTGTTCGATGCCGGAAGCTGCCACGAAGGCCCGGCCCATGATTGGGTTCAGCGCGTCGATCTCCGCGCGGGTCAGATCCTTCCGAACGTATATCGCTTCAGCGGAGACGACCGGATACTGATCGAGAACCTGGCTAGCCTCGGCCGTCGACGGTTCGATCAGCGTGTAATCGCCGAGCACCTTCTCCGCCTCACTGCTGCTCATGAACAACGTGAGCTTATCCATCTCGCTTTGACGGACGGCGACCGGAACTGCGTTCTCGACTCCGTTTTGCTGGATGCCGTTGTTGACGATCTTTGATAAGTAATCCGGCAACGCCAGATCGGCGTTCGCCTGCACGAACAGCAGGGCGATCGCCAGCAATATCAGCAGCCGGTAGGGTTTCAGATACTTGATCAATCGCAGCATGTTTGTTGTGCTCCTGTACCCGATCTATGAATGCGCCGTGATCGTACTTTCGTCGAGTTGCCTGACTTTCGCGATCATCAGCTGTAGTGCGGAGGTGATGGTGCGTTTCTCATCCTCGGCGAGGATGCCTGCCAACTCGCTCATCCACGTCTCACGCGCCTGGATCCCGGCCTCGAGAGCCCGCTCACCTTCGGCGGTCAGCTCGATGCGCTTCACCCGGCGGTCCTCAGGATCCTCAGTGCGCGCGACCAGACCTTGCTCGACCAGCCGGTCAAGCATCTGGCTGGCGGCTGCGCTTGTCACGCCCAGGTAATCGCCGATCTCGGTCACACCGCAGCTGCCGGCGCGGTGAATGTGGAAGATGGCGCCTAGGTGCGACATCGACAGCCCGCTCTCGCGTGCATAACGCAGGAAATTCCGCATCGAGTGCCGCATCGTGACTTCGATCCACTGGTGCAGGGTAGCGACGAACGGATCCGCAGACATGCTTCACCTCGCTTAATAGTTAAACGAGCTGAATTATAACGAAACCTTAGGAAATCGTCAATACTGCCTCCGAGAACGATACACCTTAAGCTGTCCGTTTTGCGGGTGTCATTCTTCACTTCCAAAGCCCTGGAAAGGGGAATATACTTGTCCGGGTTTGGGAAGCTGGGCGCGACGGGGAGCTTGGTTCGCACCGATTTCTTGTGCCTGGACGTTCTGCCCGCTCCCTTCCCGCATCAAACACCAGCGAGTCACCTCCTATAGAATCGGAACCTGTTCATATCACCTCCACAAGAACCGGAGCCCAGCATGAGCATCATCGAAGTGGATCACCTGACGAAATACTATGGAAAATCGCGCGGCATCGTGGATGTCTCCTTCAATGTTGAAGAAGGCGAGATCTTCGGTTTCATCGGGCCGAACGGAGCCGGCAAATCAACCACGATCCGCCTGCTGCTGTCGCTGATCTACCCCACCAGCGGTTCGGCGAAGATCTTCGGCAAGGACTGCATCGAGTTCGGGCCCGAACTCAGGCAGGATATCGGGTATCTGCCCTCGGAGGTCTTCTATTATGAAGGCATGCGCGTGCTCGAACTGCTCGAGTATTCGGCCAGCTTCTATAAGCGTGACTGCAGCCAACGGCTGCACGAACTGGCCGAGATCATGGAGCTGGACCTGAAGCGGCGCATCGACGACCTCTCATACGGCAACAAGAAGAAGGTCGGGATCGTTCAAGGCCTGCTGCACTCCCCAAAACTGCTGCTGCTCGATGAGCCGACCAGCGGGCTTGATCCGCTCATGCAGCGCAAATTCTTTGATCTTGTGAGGGAAGAAAACAAGAAAGGGGTCACGGTTTTCTTCTCATCGCATATCCTGGGAGAGGTCCAGCGGCTGTGCAGCCGGGTGGCGATCATCAAGGAGGGCAGCGTGATCGAGACGCACGACATTAAAACGCTGCAGCGGGACAACTACAAGAAGATCCGCATCGAAGCCCCCGGGCTGGACGAACGCCGTTTCGCGATCGACGGCGTGATGAACCTGCAGAAGGATGACGGCGCCGTCCACTTCTTCTTCAAAGGCAACATCAACAAGATGATGGACATTATCAGCCAGCAGCCGATAACCGATGTCACCATCGAGGAACCGACGCTGGAAGAGATCTTCATGCACTACTACGAATAGGCGGCCGGCATGAACATCTACAACCATGAGTTCAAAATGCACTTTCGATCCGTGGTCACCTGGTGTGTCTCCCAGGTGGTCATGATCTTCCTGTTCACCTGGATCTTCTCTTCGATCGCGGCCGACGCGGCCCTGCTGCGGGAAACCCTATCGAGATTTCCTCGAGAACTGCTGGTCGCCTTTGGCATGGAGAATCTCGATCTCTCGACCGTACTCGGGTTCTTCGGCTTCGCCTTCCTGTTCTGCCAGATCCTGCTGGCGATTCAAGCTGCGAACTACGGATTCTCAATCCTTTCGGTCGAAGAGCGCGAGCTGACGGCCGATTTCCTGCTCACCAAGCCGGTCACCCGTGCGCGGATCCTGCTCGCCAAATTCCTGGCTGCGCTGACAGGATTGACGATCACCAATGCCGTTGTTTGGGCCAGCAGCTTTATCTTCATCAACATGTTCAAGGGCGACCGGACCTTCGACACCGGACCGCTGGTGTTGCTGCTGCTGAGCATTATTATCTTCCAGCTGGTTTTTCTCACCCTCGGCTCCTTCATCTCGCTGCTGGTCAGGAGGGTTCGGAACGTGACGCCATTCTCGATGGGCCTGGCCTTCGGTATGTATGTGCTGAGTGCATTCGGCGGTATGCTGGGCGATGTGAAGCTGGAGCTGATCACACCTTTCAAGCATCTCGACCCGAATTATATTCTGAAGAACCAGGCCTACGCTTCGACGATCTGGATCAGCGTAGCCTACATCGTCATCGCCATCATAGGCACGTACGTGCTGTATCTGCGGCGAAACATCCCGGCCCCGGTGTAAGGAGCGGGTCTCATGAACATTTTCCTGCGCGAACTGAAAGCCAACTTCAAGTCACTGCTCATCTGGTCGGGCATCGTGATCTTCTTTGCGGTGATCGGGTTCGCCAAATTCTCCGCGTACTATGGCAACCCGGAGTTGGTAGCGATCCTGGACAGCATGCCGGCGGCGTTGGTCGAGGCGATGAATATGAATGCCTTCAACCTGACCACGCTGACCGGATTCTACGGCGTGATGTTCACCTATTTCGCGCTGATCGTATCGATCGCGGCGGCGATGTGGGGCAGCGACGTCATTTCAAAGGAAGAGCGCGACAAGACGGTCGAGTTCGCGTTGACTCTGCCGGTGACGCGCAGCCGTGTGGTGACGAGCAAGTCGCTGGCGGCTCTCGTGAACAGCATCGCGCTGTTGCTGGTTTCATGGGGCTCGATCCTGTTCGGAGCTTCGAAGTATCCGGCGGAAACCGGTTTTTATTCGTTCGTGGCGATCTCGATGCTGGCGCTGTTCATCATGGAGCTGATCTTCCTGGCCCTGGGCATCTTCCTCGGCTGCGCCATGAAGCAGTACAAGCGGGTCGGCTCGGTCGCCGTCTCGCTTCTGCTGGGCACCTATATCATCTCGGTCATCTCCAGTCTCGATTCGAAACTGGAATTTCTGCACTATTTCTCGCCCTTCAGCTATTTCGATCCGGGCGCCATCCTGCGCAGCTCACACCTGGACCTGACCTATGTCTCGATTTCGCTGGCGATCATCGCCGCCGCGCTGATTGGGGCGTATCTGACCTATTCCCGCAGGGACTTGTATATTTAGTCGTGCTCGAATACGGAAGATGCAGGTTGCGGGCTGGTTGTCGGTCGTCCGGCCCGCCCCTTTGACCACAGGCTGCCAGCCGGAACAAACCCGGATCATGTGAATCTATCAATGAGCGCGCCGATGCGGTTGTTCTTATAAAGGCGGTCCGGGAGAATCAGGGCATCTTCCGTATCCAGCCGCTCATCCGCCTCTTACGCATCGAGAGCCGCCCGGCGGTCTCGCCCGCAGGAGCCGGAGTGGTCCGCTGGCTGCGCCTCCTTACTCGAGGATGGTCGTGGTGTCGGGCTTGTTTGGCACCAAACAGAGGAACTCAAACGGTTCCTCGCCGGTGTTCTCATACCAATGTGGGACTTGCGCCTGAATGAAGACCACGTCATCCTTGGCCACTTCAAAGACCTTTTCGCCGATGCCGATCCTGGCGCGGCCGTTGAGCACGAATTGCTCATGCTCGACCTGATTTATGTGATTCGGCATCCCGCCGCCGGG
The DNA here is from genome assembly GCA_037379555.1 of Anaerolineales bacterium. Lineage (GTDB taxonomy): Bacteria > Chloroflexota > Anaerolineae > Anaerolineales > E44-bin32 > E44-bin32. The sequence goes on from JARRJK010000057.1 coordinate 12,131, forward strand.
CTGGATTACAAAACGCCGCATCGCGAAGTTCGGTCCCTCACCCGCCGGGATAAGCACTTGCTTGGTGACTCCGTCGCCGGAATCGACGACCACGCTTTCAACTTCATGAGTGTGTTTTACGGACATGGCAGCATTCCTCCAGAAGATGTGGGATCCCTTCACAAGAACGAGTGTCAGTCTCCCGAGGATTCCTTTCCGCCTTTCGATTGTATCATCCGCGCCTTTCCGGATATCTCGAAGTTCATGAGCCCCGCGCCGTGAACCCGGAGAGGTTGACAGAATGACTGTGTGATTCGCGGGTCTGCATGGGACATCCTGCCCGGCGATATGTCCTCCAATGGACATCAGGTGTTGCTGGCGGGAGAGTCCAAAACTCCGATTCGATGAGGCAAGCACGATCATGACCTTCGCTGTGTTGAGGCTGTTGTTCCTGTACATATGGGGTTGACTGGCGGCGAAGAGCAGGCTGTCTCCTGCCGCGAGCCTGTACCACTCCTCGCCCACCTGGCATTCGATTTCCCTTTGAATGCAATGGACGAACTCCTCGCCGGGATGCTATCAGGCTTCTTTCACCCCCAGCGCCGCCGCCAGTCGAAGCAGAGAGGAAACCGTTAGCGAACTCGCACCCCGCTCGATCCGGCTGCTCGCGTTTACCGAGAGTCCCCAACGTCTGGCGAGAGCTCTTAATGAAAGCTTTTTCGCCTCCCGTATCTCTCGAATACGAACCCCAACATCTGGATGGTTGTGATCATTCATGGGCGCTCATCCCGGCCTGACGGCTTGGCGACCCCAATATACCAATAATCAAGGTATGCCACGCCTCATCGTGTGACACCATACACTATAAATATACATTTGTACCATTATATTTGACGCTCGAGGGTTTAGATGGTACTGTTGAGGTGCTCAACATGCATCAATCGACGGTCAAGCCCCCGTCAGAGTGGGTTGGAGTTGGAAGGAAGGTCGGGAACCGGGGAGGATATGGACAATGCCGAGCAGCCCGGGCTGACCAGTACGAGTTCAGCACATTCGCGGAGGCAGGTATGCCAGTCGATCCAGGGGGGATCTCAATCAGCCAGTCGAACAGATTGGTCCAAAGGCCATATGGGCAAGCACTGGCAGATGTGGAGGATCGTCTCCCGTCTGTGAGTTATGGGTTTCCTGTTCCTGGTGGAAGAACAGGTACTGATGGCGAAATCCGGAGCGGAGTACGCAGCAGATCACCGAAAGGCACCTGCGTACTTCACCCGTCTCGATTGCCCGTTGGAAGTTCACACCTCGCAGCTCGATGAAACCCATGAACGAGAATCCCAGCCGGATGATGTCTGACGGCCGGTATTGTGCATGAAAAGGAGACGCGGTCATGGAAACGCAAACTGTGAAGATCGGGATCATCATTTGCGACCGGTATCGGCGTTGTGCAGGCGGCAAATGCATCCGATCGCTGAGGAACCGGGAAGGGGCTTTCAGCATCTACGCCGGGCAAGAGATCGAGCTGGCCGGCTACACGACCTGTGATGGATGCCCGGGCGGCAACATCGAATACGCAGGCGATGAAATGGTACGGAACGGAGTGCAGGCGATCCACCTCGCCACCGGCATGATCGTGGGCTACCCTCCTTGCCCGTACATCCAGACCTTCCGCGATTTCCTGGAAAAGCGCTTCGGCGTCAAGGTGGTCATCGGGACGCATCCGATACCCGAGAAATATCTCGACATGCACACCCAGCTTAGAACCTGGCGGGATCCTGCATGGCAGCCGTTGCTGGAGCCCACGATGGCGGATCAAGCCACCCGTCTTGCCTACAACTGAACCGGGAGCCCCCCGCTCGAGAAAGTCAACCGCAGGGGGCGTTTGAGTGCACGCGAGATCATCCCTTTGCGGCCCGGATGACCAGAGGGCTTGCTTCCGTTCTCCCCTTCAATACCCGGCATCCTGGGTCAGAGTCTCGTAGCCTGCAACCACGTCGAGAAGTTCCTCGGTGATCGCGCTCTGACGCAGGTGGTGATACTCGGCGTGCAGTTGATCCATGCGTTTCTCGATGTTCTTTTCCGCCGCCTGCATGGATGCCAGGCGGCTTGCATTCTCGCTGGCAAGCGATTCGGCGAAAGCCCTGTAGAGTGATACGAAGAAGTATTCCCGGATCAGGGCTGCGAAGAGCGTATCCCATTCCAGAAAGAAAGTCGGCAGGCCATGGGTGGGCCAGGTGCGCTGTTCGAGCTCGCCCAGCCAATCGAGGTCCAGCGGCAGCAGCTGCCGGGTATACGGGCGGTAGGTGGCTCCGTGCACCTGGGAGTTGTAGAAAAGCAGGATATGCTCAATGCCCTTTTGCTCACGCCACTCTTCAATTCGGACCAGCAGATCCTGGACGATCGGGGTAACCCCCGCCAGTGAGCCCGGCATCGGTAATGCGGCTTCGGGCCGTTTTCCAGCCTGTATCAGTCGGCCGGCGACACGCCTGCCGATCGCCAGGACCGTGCATTCACGCTCGCGCAGAGCATCGCTTGCAAGCTCGCGATCCGCATGATCCGGCCCAACGGCCCGCTCAGCACGGCTCCACCGATTTCGATCTGCTCCGGGCGGTGGCGCAGCGCGATCTGAATGCCCATATCGACGGTGTCGTTGTATTCCGCCAGCGACTTGACCGCTGCTTCATATTGGCGGATGTTCACCGCTGCCATCGCCTTCATCGTCGTCACGACCGACTGCATCTCCTCCACGCTGTGGATCCGGTGCCTTAGCGCCTCAAGCGTCTGGGTCATCGTCGCCCTCTGCCGGGAAATTCAGCACCTGCCGTGCCATGCCGAGCAGGTCTGCGCGAACCCCTTCGTCCAACTGGGCACCGTTCTGGATGTCCTGATATTGTTCAGGCAGGCGGCTGTGCAGCGCCTTGCGCAAATCCTCCGCTGCCCTCTGGATCTCACCGACCGGCAGGCCGTCAAACAAACCCTCCGTGACGCTCAGCAGCACGATGATCTGTTCCGCGACCGGGAGCGGTTCGAAACGCGGCTGCTTTAAAACCTCCCGAACACGCCGGCCGCGCTCGAGGCGCTGCTGCGTGTTCTCCTCCAGCCGTGTGCCGAAGCGCGAGAACACCTCCAGTTCCTCGTACTGTGAATACGCCAGGCGCAGGTCTCCGGCCACCGCCCTGTAAGCCGGAAGCTGGGCCTTCCCCCCCACCCGCGAGACGGATAGTCCCACATCCACCGCAGGGAGCATGCCCTTCTGAAAGAGATTGGGCGAAAGGTATATCTGCCCGTCCGTGATCGAGATCAAATTCGTCGGCACGTAGGCGGAGATGTTTTGAGCCTCGGTTTCGATGATCGGCAGCGCGGTCAGCGATCCAGAGCCAAGCGCCTCGCAGAGATGTGTGGCCCGCTCCAACAGCCTTGAGTGCACGTAGAAGATATCACCCGGATACGCCTCGCGTCCCGGGGGACGGCGCAGCAGAAGCGAGAGTTCCCGGTACGCCCGGGCATG